>NZ_LIWS01000001.1:0-384187 GCF_012978835.1 Campylobacter sp. RM16190
AAAAACTTGCTTTCTGTGAAGCGGAAATTGAAGTATATAGAAATGACGCTTAAACTAAGCTAAAAATTAGTCTAAGCGTATAAAATTTTAATCAAAATACTATTTTTGTCTAATATCTCTTTTTTTTGTAACTTTTTGTAGATACATCCAAATAGAAGCAAATAGAGTAAACATTACTATAGGCATGATCCATCCATGAGAGCTAAAGTAAGAAATGGCATTTGTAAAAATTTCTCCCATATAAAAGCTTCCTACGCCAAGAATAACAGCCCATGCAATAGAACTTATTACATTTAAAATGCTAAATTTAACAAATGAGTATTTTGTAAGGCCTATAGCGATAGGAACTAAGGTTTTCACACCATATATAAATTTCTGAATAAAAATTATCCTATCTCCATATTTTTTCATAAGTATGTGCGAAAATGCCATCTTTCGCTTATGATTTTTAAGATAAGGCATTATCATATGCTTGTTATATCTGCTTAAATATATGAGCATTGTATCGCCCAAAGCATTTGCTATGGATGCGACAATAATGCTTGTGGTCAAATCCATCTTGCCGGCATAGCTTAAAATTCCTGCCGCTATTATAGCCACCATTCCTCCGCCAAGAGAGTATAAAAATAAAATTGCATATCCATATGTGGATAGCGATGTAAACATTTCTTGCAAATTTTATCCTTAGAATTTAGAGAAAGAATTTAGTAGTGAAGAGTAGCCGTATGAATTTTTATTAAGTTCATTTGTATCGCTTTTTGATATCACGGCACCGCCAAAGCTAGCTCCAGCGAAAAATCCATCATTACTGGCATAAGCATATATACTGCTTGAAAATTTAAAATCACTAATTTTACCGTAGTTTTGACCTATCTCCCCAAATGCAAATGAAGCATCGGCTTTTAAAGTTATCTTGGCATCTTTAATATCAGAAACAATACTCTCTTTTAGTATAAAAATCACAAGCGAGCTATTTTCATAGCCTATTTGAAGCCCTACACTTCCGCCACCTATACTAACAGGCCAAATTTCACTAGGACTATATGGGCTTCCCACAACCATAATACCATTGCCATGCATGCCCCCCAAAATCAATCCGACTTTAGTAACTTTAGGGAAGATAACCACGGCTTTTGCATTTTGCATTAACGCATTAATAGGTGCTCTATGATTTTTACGCATTGTTAGAGTAAATGAATTAGAAGCGTCAAACACAAGCTCATCATTAGAAAACAATAATGAAATTCCAAAAATCAACATTAAAATTTTTTTCATCATATGACCTACTTCGCGAAATCTACAGCGCGAATCTCTCTAATAACATTTACTTTTATCTCGCCAGGATATTGTACTTTCTCTTCGATCTCTTGAGCTATCTCTTTAGCCACAAGCACCGCTTCATCATCGTTTATCAGCTTAGCATTGGCTATGACGCGTATCTCGCGACCCGCATTTATGGCATAAGCTTGCTTTATACCGTTTTTACTCTTTGCTATCTCCTCTATCTCTTCAACGCGTTTTAAAAAGCTCTCAAGTACTTCGCGTCTAGCGCCAGGACGAGCTGCCGACAGAGTATCGGCCGCACACACAGCAGCACTCTCTACACTTGTAGCCTCTTCGTGCCCATGGTGAGCATATATGGCGTTTATTACGACCGGATGCTCTTTATAGCGTTTGCAAATTTCAGCGCCAAGATCTACGTGACTTCCCTCATATTCATGTGTCAGCGCTTTGCCGATATCGTGAAGTATTCCGGCTCTTTTTGCGAGTTTCTCATCTCCACCTGTTTCAGCGGCGATAATTCCTGCAAGGTGAGCCACCTCAAGACTGTGAGCTAAAGCGTTTTGTCCGTAGCTTGCTCTAAATTTAAGCTTTCCTATAAGTTTAACAATCTCGGGATGCATCTTGCTAAGTCCTAGATCAATTACGATATTTTCACCTTCTTCTAAGATGCTAGCCTCAAATTCCTCGGTAACTTTTTTATGGATATCCTCTATCCTTGCCGGCTGGATTCTGCCATCCTCAACCAAAAGCTCTATGACTCTAGTGGCAATCGCACGGCGATACAAATTAAAACTGCTTAAGATTATCGCATGCGGAGTGTCGTCTATAATGATATCTACGCCCAAAACCATCTCAAGGGTTTTTATATTACGCCCTTCTTTTCCGATGATTCTACCCTTTAGTTCGTCATTTTTAATATTTACTACGTTTATTAAACGCTCGGCTGCAAATTCTCCGGCAAACCTCGATGTAGCCTGCGCAAGGATATAATTAACTCTCTTTTTAGCCTCTCTTTTGGCTTCTTCTTCATGCTTTCTAACTATATGAGCGATATCTGCGCGGCTCTTTTCCTCGACTTTCTTTAGCACCTCTTCCCTGGCCTCAGCCTCAGTAAGTCCTGCTGCATGTTCTAGCACCTTTAGCGCCTCTTGTAGTTTTACCTGATAGTTATTCTTTAGGCTTAAGCCCTCTTCGTATAAATTTTTAGCCTCCAGCTTAGATATATCAAGCTCGCTCTTGCTCTCTTTTAAAATTTCTTGTTCATTTAAAAGAGCCTGCTCTCTTTTGGTAAGTTCGTCAAATTTTTGGACATAATCTTTTTGAAGTTTTACCGTCTTATCGTCATACTTCTTTTTAGCTTCAAATTCAGCCTCTTGGACTGAAATTTTAGAATTTTTAAGCGTAAGCTCAGCTTCGTATTCTATCGCTTTTGCTTTTGCTTTTGCCTGCTCTAAAAATATATTGTAGTTAGCGTCATTTATCTTTTTTGCTACAAGATACCCTGCGCCAGCGCCTACCGCACCAGCCCCCAATCCTACTAAAATCTCTATCATAGATTCCTCTTTTTATATAAATTTTTCTTGGGGTAATATAAAAATCACATTGAACATCGTGATCTTCAGTGATAATTTCATGTATAAAAGTATCTTTAATCTGAACAAATATCACAATAGGTCGGTAAGGCAAATTGCAAAAAAATCTATCATAAAAACCTTTACCGTGTCCTATTCTAGCCATATTTCCGTCAACCCCAACGACAGGAATAATAGCTACGTCTATCCGTTTTTGGAAAAATTTGGCGCCAAGTGGCTCTTTTATGCCAAATTTAGAACACATTAACGGAAGTCTTGATTTTACCATTTTTAAGTTGAGATTTGACATAAATGGAATAAAAATTTCACATTTCTTAACTAAAGTGCGCTTTAAAATATTCAAATTCGGTTCGCTAGGAAGAGGACTAAAGATTAATACTCTTTTTGCATTAAATTTTTCAAGAAGTTTTAAAAGCGGCTTAAACATACCGTAATGCGAGCATCTGGCCCTAAATTTTAGCTCGGTTTTAAGCCTATTTTTAATATGTTTTCTAAAATTTTCTTTTTTCAAAATTTAACACTCATTTTATATACTTAAGATATAATTCAACCCAAATCTAAGACTTTAAGATAGGAATTATATGAAATTTAAACTCTCAATTATAGCACTTTTACTATTTTTTATAAGCGGATGCGAAAACGGTGAGAAAAAAAGCACACCATCATCTACCTCTGCTAAAACTGAAAATAACATAACCATAGTTACCAATACAACAGAAAGCAATAAAAACGATACAAAAGCTAAAGAAGCCAAGCAAGCAGAAACACAAAAAGATACTATAAATAATGATTATATAGAGCTTACGCTTACAAACGAGCAAAAATTACAGCTTCAAAAATTTGAAAAAGGCTTTAAAGTAGAAAACAACGATCAGGCGATTTTGTTTAACTTTTTTGCCACATGGTGTCCTCCTTGCAAGGCGGAAATCCCTCATCTAAACAACCTTCAGGATAAATTTAGAGGCAAACTAAAAATCATAAGCGTCCTTATGGAAGATAAGACAAAAGAGGAAATAGAGGCTTTTATAAATAGATACAAAATCAAATTTGACGTAACATACGGCGAAAATAATTTTAACTTTGCAAAATCTCTTGGCGGAGTTATCGGCATACCTTATATGGTTTTATATAAAGCCGATGGTACATACGCGACTCACTATGTTGGCTTGGTTCCGGAAGAGATGCTAGAAAACGATATATTAAAGGTAATAAACTGATGTTTGGATTTTTAAAAAGAGGTCTTGACAAGACATTAGAAGCCATAAGATCATCTAAGCCAGCCGATAAAAAAATATCAAAAAACGCACTTGAAGAAATTTTACTAGAAGCGGATGTGGATTATGAGATAG
This sequence comes from Campylobacter sp. RM16190, assembly GCF_012978835.1. Lineage (NCBI taxonomy): Bacteria > Pseudomonadati > Campylobacterota > Epsilonproteobacteria > Campylobacterales > Campylobacteraceae > Campylobacter > Campylobacter sp. RM16190. Next base: position 4,226 of record NZ_LIWS01000001.1, read on the forward strand.
TAGAGGAAATTTTATACTATCTGCCACCTCAAGACGAAGTAAAAAAAGATGATTTAAAAAGAATTTTAAACACATATTTTATATATGAAAATGTGGCTCAAATCAAACAAGATAAGCCATTCGTAGAAATTATTCTTGGCGTAAACGGAGCAGGCAAGACAACCACGATAGCAAAGCTTGCAAATTTATATAAAAATTCAAATAAAAGCGTTATTTTGGGTGCCTGTGATACATTTAGAGCTGGAGCCATAGAGCAGCTTAGACAGTGGTCAATTCGCCTAAATGTGCCTATAGTCGCCACACAGCAAGGGCATGATCCATCGGCGGTAGCCTTTGATACGATAAGCTCCGCGATAGCTAAAAACATAGATAATGTCATCCTAGATACCGCCGGACGCTTGCAAAATCAAACAAATTTAGCAAATGAGCTTAGCAAGATCGTAAGAATAAGCCAAAAAGCCTATGAAAATGCACCACACCGCAAAATTTTGATCTTGGACGGAACTCAAGGCAATGCCGGTTTAGCCCAAGCAAAAGCATTTAACGATATAGTTAAGCTTGACGGGGTTATTATTACCAAGCTTGATGGCACCCCAAAAGGAGGTGCTTTATTTGGTGTGGCGAGAGACTTAGAGCTTCCTATTTTATTTATAGGCGTAGGCGAAAAGATGGATGATCTGATAAAATTTGAACCTAAGGAATTTGTAGATACTTTAGTGGATGAAATTTATAGTTAAAATTCGGCGAAAAATGTCGCCGAATTTACTCTTAGTAGCTTCCCTCTCTCTTATGAAACATCAAATATGATATATAACTAAGCGCAAACACTACCAAGCTAGGCACTATCCAACCAAGCATAGAGTCATAAAATGGCATAGTCTTAACAAAAGGAGTCAAAAGAGGTATAGATATATTTATAATATCAAGCCCATTTACAACTCCGATAATTACACATGTGTACACACAAGCTCTATATACTAGCTTGCTTGAGTCTATTATCGGATTTATTAGAGATAAAATTATTAAAATTATCGATACAGGATATATCGCGACAAGCACAGGGATGCTTCCTTTTATAATAGTAGTAAGCCCGAAATTTGCCACCGCAAAGCCGATTAAACACCATAAAATTACCCAAGTTTTATATTTTACCTTGCCTTTACTTAGCTCCTCAAAATACTCGCTAGCAGAAGTTATAAGCCCTAAAGTAGTTGTAAGACAAGCTAGCAAAAATGCGCTTCCTAGTATTACGACACCGATTTTACCGAAATAGTGATCACTTATTTTAGAGAGCAAAGCGGCTCCGTTGATATCCGGAGTATCCTTAAAAAGCTCTCCTGATGTAGCTCCCAAGTAACCAAGCATCAAATATATCACCATTAATATTATTCCCGCCATCATACCGGCTTTTATCGTAGATACAACTAGATGCCTCTCGTTTTTTACGCCTACATCCTTAATGGCATTTATAACTATAATTCCAAAAGCCAAGGACGCAAGAGCATCCATAGTCTGATAGCCCTCGACAAACCCTTTTGATGCCGAGTGATTTACATAATCTCCCATAGGAGCGGTAAATTCGCCTATCGGATATAAAAATCCCGCCCCAAAAAGCAAAAGTATAAGCAGTAAAAGAAGCGGGGTAAGATATCTACCAAGAAGCTTTACAAGAGCCGAAGGATTAAGACAGATATAGTAATTTAAAGCAAAATATACTGCCGAATATACAAATAGCCAAATTTGTAAGCTGTCATCAGGCACAAAAGGCTTGATAGCGATATCAAACGGCATATTTGCAGCCCTTGGTATCGCAAAAAGCGGTCCTATCGTAAGATATAAAAGTGCAGTAAATACAAAGGCAAATACAGGATCTATTCGCCTAACTAAATTTTGCAAGCCCTTAGCTCTAGCTATGCCTGCTACTCCAAGTACTGGAAGCAATACGGCTGTAGCACAAAAGAACATAATAGCCATATAAAAATTATCTCCAGCCTCTTTGCCTAAATTTGGAGGAAAGATAAAATTTCCCGCTCCAAAAAACATAGCAAAGAGTGTTAAAGATATAGTCATAAACTGTTTTTTACTTAAACCAGGTTTCATAAGACACTCCATTAAAACTTTTAATCATGAATTATATTTTTATTAAGTTTAAAAATTATTTATTATATTGATATTTCTTAAAAAATTTTAATTTATGTTTCATTTTGAAATTCAAATAGCTAATTTATTGATATTTAGATCAAATTTATACGCCATTTAAAGCAATAGTAAATTTTATAAATCTTAAGTATAATTTCAAAAAGGATAAAAATGGCGAAAGCAAAAACTATTTTTGAATGTCAAGCGTGTGGCAATCAACAAAGTAAATGGGTAGGCAAGTGCCCGGAATGCGGCTCTTGGGATAGCTTCATGGAGCTTAACCAGACTCAGATAAAAGTACTAAACGAGATCTCAAAAGCTTCAAGCCCGCAAACTCTCGCAAAAGAGATAAAAGATATAAAGATCGAGCAAATTTCACGCATTAGCACTCAGGATAAAGAGCTTGATCTGGTGCTTGGCGGAGGGATTGTGGAGGGTTCACTCGTGCTAATTGGTGGAAGCCCTGGCATAGGCAAATCAACCCTACTTTTAAAAATAGCCTCAAATTTAGCCTCGCAAGACAAAAAAACCCTTTATGTAAGCGGTGAAGAGAGCGCAAGCCAGATCAAAATCAGAGCCGATAGGCTAAATGCAGTGCAAGACGGACTTTTTCTACTCACTGAAATTTTACTTGAAAACATCATGGCTGAAGTTAGAAAAAATGATTATAAAGTACTTGTTATCGACTCCATCCAGACGCTTTATTCTGAAAAGATAGCTTCAGCTCCTGGCTCAGTATCGCAAGTGCGCGAGATAACTTTTGAGCTTATGCGCCTAGCCAAAAACGAAAATATCTGCGTTTTTATCATCGGACACATTACCAAAGACGGCTCTATCGCAGGGCCTAGGATACTTGAACACATGGTGGATGTGGTGCTTTATTTTGAAGGTGATGCAAGCCGCGAACTTAGGATGCTAAGAGGGTTTAAAAATCGCTTCGGCTCGACTAGTGAAGTTGGAATTTTTGAGATGACTCCTCAAGGACTCGTAAGCGCAAATGACGTCTCAAGCAAATTTTTTACACGTGGTAAGGCGGTTAGCGGCTCTGCGATCACTATCATAATGGAAGGCTCGCGCGCTTTAAGCGTTGAAATTCAAGCTTTGGTTTGCGAAAGCAGTTATCCGAAACGAAGCAGTACGGGATACGAGAAAAACCGCCTTGATATGCTGCTGGCGCTTCTTGAACGCAAGCTAGAAATTCCGCTTGGACACTATGATGTGTTTATAAACGTTTCAGGCGGAGTAAAAGTTAGCGAAACGGCGGCTGATTTAGCCGTAATGGCAGCTATCATAAGCAGCTTTAAAAATCGTCCAATCAGTAAAGAGAGTGTATTTATAGGTGAGCTTAGCCTAAATGGTGAGATAAGAGAAGTTTTTAACCTCGATCAGCGCCTTAAAGAAGCCAAAACACAGAAATTTAAAAATGCTATCATCCCTTCAAAACCGCTTGATAGTCAAGGGCTTAAGTGCTTTATTACAAGCGATATCACTCAAGTTTTAGAGTGGATGTGATTATTTTTATAAAGTTTGGATCAGTGGATAAATTCGGCTCGAAGTTTTAATATATATGACTAGCACAAATTACTTGCCTATTAAAATTAAGTAGTAATTTTGCAAAATCGAATCAACTTTGATTTTAGTGACTGATGATGCAGGAATTTGGCTAGATATTTTTATTGACTCTTTACCGTTTAAATTTAATATCAAAGTTTTGGCTCTTTTAAAATATAGTGTTGATTATGATATTTTAGATTCCAAAAAATGCAACTAAACATTGTATAAAAGACGATAATGTCCTAAAGCAACAATCTATGTTAATAGCTTCTTAAATTTGTAGTATATCTTTAGTGTTTTACGGATATAGCGATTCAGATTAGTATTTTTTGTCAAGAAATATCAATGAAGTATTTTAATAGAGGCAAAGTTTTTATTTTATATAGTTTTTGGTAAATCTGCCTACTTATCAAATTTTAATCTGTCGCAAATTTTACTCCTTACTCAAATTTGATATGCTTTCAATTTTGACTGCTCAATTTTTACTCGATTAACCCTACATCGAAAAATGCCTTGTTTAGCGGTAGCAAAGTAAAAAAGAATGAATTTAGCTAGGACTATCGAAGACATGTAAACTTTGTCAAATTTATCGCCACTTCAGTTGATTCGCAAATTTTACACACTAAGACTTCATATTCCTAAAATATTATTAAAAGCATAAAAAAGCTAAATTAAAAACCTCAATCAGACAAAAAAACATCTCTGCTTTTGCACTAGCCGGTCATACGCAAAAGCTCACGCTAGAAGCATGCAATATAGATAAAATCACTGTAAATATATCTCGGAAAGTTCTTAAAATAATCGATAATACGCAACAAAAGTGAATTGGCATTTTGGATGCGATTTTATAAAAATTTAGGCATTAGTGTTAAATTTGGAGATTTTAAATTTATTGTTTTTTGGCTAGGGCTACTACAAATTTATAATTGAAGTTAAATATAAAATATAACAAATTTTTGAGATATTTCAATTTAGCGGTGTTTTAAACTTTAATAAAAATATGCAAATCGCTGAAATTTTGCAAAATTATGCGTAAATTTTAAACCTAAACACGATAAGACACAGACTCAAGCCGAAAAATGGTAAAATAGCAAAGCAACACACTATAAAATCGTATCTAATTTCGTCACAAAAGACGCAATAAGCGATCAAAAAATAGGAATAAAATGTTTGGTTATATTAGATTTATTTTAGCGTATTTAGTGCTACTATCGCACTTGGGTATCGAGCTGGCTGGTAAAAATATCGGTGTCTTTGCTGTTGTTATATTCTACATCCTAGCGGGGCTTGTTACATCAAAGGTCTTTATCAAAATCGCACCACAAAACGCACAAATAAGCTACTTTGTCAAAGATAGATTTTTGCGCATTTATCCCACGTTTTTTTTCGCACTAATACTTACGATGCTATTTTTTTGGATAACGTCTTATTTGCAACCGCATTTTAGTGCAAAAAAAATACTTCTAAATGCACTCATTATGCCTTTAAACTACTTTTTTTGGCTGGATGTCTCCGTTATCGATGCGCCAATAGGGCTAAATTTCCTTATCCCACCAGCTTGGTCACTAGGTGCTGAGCTTCAGGCGTATTGTTTGCTTATGCTGGCAATTAAATTTAGAAAATTCGGGCTTTTTCTAGCGGTAATTTCACTTATAGTATTTATGCTAGCAAATTTAAATTTCATAGACTCAGATATATACGGCTACAGAACAGTATGCGGAGTATTTTTTATATTTTATACTGGATTTTTGATATACATTAAAGATTATAAGAAGCTAGTGGGGTTTTACATAGTTATGGCATTATTTTTATGCTATCTATTTTATAATGGCGAATTTGGGATATTTAGTATAGAGATAATATCAGGATATCTTTTAGGAGTTTTGCTTACACTAACTCATGAGAAATTCAGGATAAAGATCAAATTTAACGAGCTTCTTGGCTCGTTATCATACTCGCTATTTATCTGTCATTTTCTGTTTATATGGTTTAGTAAATACTTTTTTGAAGAGCAAAATTTAGCCCTTATTACGATTAGTTCAGTAACATTTGGACTAATTAATTACTATCTAATAGAAAGCAGAATAAACAAGATAAGGTTTAAACAATCTGACTAAATTTACATTCGATTATTTAGCTCTTAGAAAGTAAATTTGAAAGTAGGCTATTTTCTAGATTATCTATCGTCTTATTGTCTTTTTTCATTAGCGCTTCATAGTACATGATTCTAAATTGCCTTAACTCTTCGTAAGTTTTTTCTTTTAAATTTGCTTCAAATTCTTTAAATTGTTTCTTTAATTCAGCTTTTTCAAAAAAATTATATTTGCCGCTTTTAAGCTCTTTGTTTAACTTTTCATATCTAGTTGAAATTTGTTCGTTCATATCGTCAAACATAATTTTTTGTTTGTAATTTACAGTTGATGTCATAGTGTGAATATTCGGTTCCTCTTGTATATCCAACTTGTATTTTTCAGTTTCGTAGAGATGATTTATAGCTTTAAACTCCTTGTAAAATTTATCAGCTGCGGCTTGTATGCTGATTGGACTTCGTTTGGCAATCGTATCGTTTGAACTTTGTTTAGCCTGTTCTTTATTCCAAAAGATTTTAGCGGCTGGCTTATCGGCGACTTGTTCTGTTTTAACTAGACTTTGTATGGAATTTATAGTATTCAAATAATTTGAGAAAATTTCGTCATATTTTTTTGTATAAGCTTTACCAAGAGCTATCTTTCGAGTGTAGATATCGTCTATTTGCATTTTATCTCCTTAACTTTAAAGAAAAAAGCAAAAATAGTTCCAAAATTATAATTTATCACAGTATAAAATGAATGAAATTTAAAAAGCCCCTTTCTAGAAGAAAGAGGCTTACGTAAAACTATCGTATGTTTTGAGTCCTACGGCTAACTAATTAGCCAAATAAAAGGTCTCACTAAAGAGACCTTTTATAATCCCCGATTATAAGGATTAATTGATAGCAATTATAGTAGCACCAGCAGCAGCGCCAAGAGCTGTAATACCTGTAGTACCGACCAACTCAACTACCGTATCTTGAGCACCGTCTTGGAATACAAATGTGGATTTATCATTTCCAGTAAGATTATTGTTGTCATGATCATATTCGAAGAATACCGCTTTACTTGTATTATTAAATTCAGTAGCAAGTAATTTTAAAGCATCATCCAATGTCTCACTGCTGATAGTTAAAGCAACGCCATTTGCATCTTCAAAAGTTACTTTATTGGCAGCGATTGAAGTATACTTAGCTATTTTTCCATATCCTGAAACAGCTTTATTGGTAACAATTTCGGCACCAGCAAGTGCGGCATGGCCGGATTCAAGATCGAGTATATCATTTGCCGCAGTAAATCCATAAACAACGTCATGAGCATCGGCCACTGAATCCCCGTCGGCGATCTTTATGGTATCGGCAACAGCATCATCTACTATTTTACCATCTTTATCTGCTGCCCAATTTGTAGCAAATTTATCTGCACCGGCTCCACCTGTGAATGTATCGCCTTTGTCAGTTCCTACAGCGGCATCGTTACCATTTCCTCCATTAAATGTAAGAGCAGCAGAAGCGGCATTAAATAGCGATATAACCACGTCATTGCCGTCACCGCCATTTACTGTCGTAGCAACTCCGCTAAGGTTAATCCAAAAGTTATTTGAGGCATCGCCATTTTCTGTAGCAGCAAGGGCATTAATAGTACCCGTGCCAGCATTAAAATTCATAGCAAATGCGCCATCTAAAAGCGTAGCATTACCTTGTAATAGACCGCCAAGCCATTGAGCTTTAAGAGATGAACCCTCGCCCACAACTAAAACTTGGTTAACGTCAGCTCCTTGAGCCATAGCAACAGCAGTTGTTGTCTTAGTAGTAAGATCGCCGACTAAACTACCATCATAATCAATTTGAACGCTAGCCATACCGTTTGTTTTTGTTATAGTGTTGGTTGCATTTATAGCATTGATACTTGTACCAAAGTTATCTTTATATAAATCAACGCCATCGCCAAGATCAACAGTGTCGTTACCATCCTTAGCATAGACATTGTCAAAACCGTTGCCAACAGTAACTACGTTGTCGCCTCTATCCGCCCAAATTGTGTTGTATCCGTCACCGGCCATAATATAGTCTGACTGAGCAGAGCCTGTGATAATATCATTACCTTTGCCGGCTGATATTTTGATAAGCTTGCCTGCTGAACCAAGCGCATTAAAGTTGTTGTTTCCATCGCCAAGTTTTACCTCTGCACCATCTCCAAGTCCTAGAACATGAGCTGTAAAATCTCCGCCAACTTTTGTAGTATCAACAGTAGATATACCTCTATTTGTAGAATCAGCAGTAACTACTCCTATATTTAAGTTTCCTTTAGCAGTCGCTACTATAGTATTTAAATTTTTACCATAGATATTCGCAATAGTTGTAGTTGTAGTCGTAGTTGCAGTTTTAATCTCGTCACTAACGTTGATAGAGAGATTTTTAACACCATGAATATTAAGCTTACCTACCGAATAAGCAGTCGCACCCGTATTAACTGTATCAAGCTGCGAGTTGATATTAACAGCTAGGTCTGCTACAGAGTTATTGTCAAGGGTTACTCCATTGAAAACTTGAGTAGCAGCACTATCCTCATCTACGAGTTGCGCTGCCGCAGTGCTATCATCATTATCAACATCGCCAAAGAAATTAAGCTCTGTTAATTTAGAATTTTTAAATGTGATAATATTCGCATTAATAACTCCAGGGCCAGCAGCCATCTCGGATAGACCATCAACACCAAGGTTATTTGAGTCAGCTAAAACAGGTCCATCTACACCTCTATCAGACATAATTATTACTTTACCAACTTCAGCTTTAGCTATATCAAGATTTACATTATCAGTTGCAGCTACATAAAGCTCCTCAATACCTTTTAAATTTAGCGTATTGTCTTTAGAGAATATAGCTCTAACTTTATCATTACCACCAGCATCAGATACGGAGTCGTTGTTCTCAAAACCATCTACTTGAGCAAAAGTAAGAACATCGTTACCGGAGCCAAGTTTTATATCCTGACCTATTCTTTTACCAAAAGCATCGATTTGATCTTGAACTGTTAGTCTAAGGTCGCTTTTTTGAGCACTTGCATCAATAACTTTAGAAACTATAGTACTTCCCACTGTGTAGTATTGATCTTTTACGCCACCTGTTAATGTCAATGTGCCTGTATGCTCATTTGCTTTAGTTAACCATACCGTATTACTTTCTGTATCGTTATCAGCTATAGAGACGTTCTCTACTCTGCCTGCGTCCACTACTCCGGCAGCATTTTTGCCATCAATATCCAGAGTATATTCGAATGTTGTTTGAGTGTTGTTTGCATTGACTACTTCAATAGCCACAGAATCATCTTTGCCAGAAGCGTCTTTTAGCTCTACATCTAAAGTTATTTCATTGACAGTTCCAAGAACATCTGTAATAGAATGCTCTATCACAAACTTACCATTTTTAAGAAAATCTGCCGATACGTCCACAATATTGATTGTAGAAGCTGTAGTGTCGGCATTTTCATCACGAACAACTATTTTATTTAGCGTAGCATCAAATCTGTCTAAATCTATTACTCCGATACCTGCTTGATCTCTTAATTCTAGAGTTTCGATATTTTTGATAGTTCCAGATACATCTTTAGAAGTTTCGGCATCAAGATCTCCAATAGCTCCGCCTACTACTACAAGTTTATCTGCACCGACACCACCGTCTATAGCAACTCTTGTAGCGACACCGCTTCTGACATAGAACGTATCGCCTAAGCCTCCACCTATTATATTTGTCCATAGAGGTTTGCCCGAATTGCTCGGATCATTTGCGTTTACTGCAATGTTTGTGATATCAAGAGTTAACTTACCCGCAAAACCAGAAGCGTCAAGTTTAGTGAAACCGTTTGTTCCTGTTGTAGATATACCACCTGCGTTGATTTGTAAAAACTCTGGATTAACAGAAGTAGCTATCTCGGTATCCGCTATCTGAAGGCTTCCCGCTCCTCTTATAGTAAGTTCTTGTAGCTGGTGGGCATCAATCGTGCCTATCTCAACGTCTTTGTTAGATACTAGATCTAATAGCTCATAACCCTCAGGTTGCCCAACTGGTGCTGGTGGTGTTCCCCCCATAGCGCCTGTGATTTGAAGAGATTGAGCTAATACGTCTTCAAGGAAAAGTGTAGACTTATCTTCAGTGCCCGCTAAAACGCCTTTTTTATGCTCAATACTTACCGCAACGTTCTCTTTAGCGGAATTTGCTAATCTCATACCATCAAGTTTTTGACCTATAGTTTTTACTGTAACCGTATTTGCAGCTTCTTCGGTAATCTTGGAGATATTAACTTTTTCTACATCGTTTGCATAGCGTAGATCAAGGGTATTGATATTGCCTGTTACTTGCAAGTTAATATTTTGGATATTATTAAGCTCAGGTGTTCTTGTAGTAGGATCACCTTCGTCGGCATTTACGTCGCCAAATGTAACATTAAGAGTATTGTCGGCTCTACTTGCATCACCATTTAAAACATCATCACTCTGAAGAGTAAGCATTCTGTCTGTACCGCCAGGATTAAATGCCATTTCAGCGTTAAATACGTTAGCTGTTAATTTGTCTGTATTTACAGTAAGATCCGCTTTGGCACCTGGATTAACTGGAGTAGACATCCAATTTGTGCCTGTATTACTACTTGTTCCAGCTAGAGTATCTACATAGACTTTACCAGCTTCAATGCTACTTGCATCTGATGTGATAAGTTTTAATGCATTAACAAATGGATCAAGATCCGCTACCGTTAAGCCTGCGCCTTCAACTGTGTTTGCAGTGTAGTCGGATAAAGCCACTTTGTTATTAAAGTAATTTTGAGCAGCGCCTGCGTTAGCAGGATTTACAGCAGCTTTGATAAGCTCAGAAACCACTAGACCGCGTGAGTTGCCGTTATTTAGTGCATCAACCCAGAATTTAATACCTGCAGGATCTTCTACCGATGACTTATTTAGAGTGTTTTTGTAGATATGCTTAATAAAAGCTTCATTACTTGTCATAGCAGACCCAAAATACTCTTGAGCAGCAGCCGTAGCTAGCATTGCATCAGCACCAGCAACTAAGTCTGAAGCAGCACTTTGCCAGTATTTATTTCCAGCACCCTCTGAAACTCTACCAAATAGAGTAACGTAAAGTTGAGAAACCTGTGTTTGTGTTAAAGCCATAAGGACTCCTTATAAAATAAAATTTGGTAGTTGCAAAGCCCACCTCTAGTAGAACCAACCGAGATAAGGTAATCGCAGATGAGCCTACTAGATTTGCTCTCTGTGCTACCTACTATCGATAGTACTTTTACAAATACTTAAGAAGCTATTATAACATAAAAACTTACAAAATAGTTTAATTTTTGATTAAAAGTAGCGTAAATTCAATAGAAAGTATCAAAAATTTATTATATTTTTTTAATTAGTCTGGCACTTATTAATATAACTTTAAGTATAAAGTATTAAAATTGCAGTTTCAATATATTAGATTTGATTTTACAGACCAAAAGGATATATAAGTAATGGGTAGAAAACCTAGGGATATAAGCGGCGGAAGAGTCTTGATAAAGCAAAACGGGGATTTTTGTAAAAACAATTATGAAGCGAATATATACAAAAATAAACTTTTTGAAATAGCCGAGCGTCAAAATGTAGATATTTACGGATATTATATAGGAAAAAGTAATATTATGCTCTATATTCATAGTGAAGATATAGCAAAATTTATGCAGATACTTAATAGTTCATTTACAAGAGAAAGAAATAAGAATAGAGAAAATAAAGATAAAAATGGCAAGATAGACAGATACGTAGTAACATCGGTAGGAGATAATGAAAAAGATGATATAGCTAAATTTATAGAACAAAATGGAGGAATTATATTTGTAAAAAGCAGTAAAAATATAAGTATAGAAAAAAAACATAGCATAAACAATATAAAAAAAAGGAAAAACATGAATATAGTGGCTTTAAACTCAGAGACACATAAAAACTTAAGATATACAGGAGGAAAAATACCGAATACTACGATAGCTAAAATAACTGTTTCGGAGATGAAAAAGTGCGCGGAGAATTTTTGTATAGTATTTACAAATGATGTTGTGCCTACAATGGTAGTGCTTCTAGGTCAAACTGAAAATGTAATAATAGATGATGAATTTAGCGGCTACATACCTGCCAGTTTAAAAAACTATCCTTTTTTATTAGGAAATGCGGACGGAAAAAGAGTTCTATGCGTAGATATGGACTCGGATCACTTATCAGAAAACGATAAGGGAGAGAGACTTTTTGGAGATGATGAGAATAAAAGTGAATTTTTAGATAAAGTCATAGTGGCTCTAAAAAACTATGATTCTGATTTCAAGAGAACTCAGCTAATGATGGAAGAGTTAAAAAAATCAGGAATTTTAATAAACAAAGAACTGAATTTAAAAGTAGCCGATGAAAACTATGTGTTGATAAAGGGATTTTCAGTAGTAAGCAGAAGCAAGCTAAACGAGCTTGATGATAAAACTTTGGCTATGTTTGTAAGAAACGGATATATGGATCTTATAAATATTCACTTAAGTAGTCTTTCGAATTTTCAAACCCTAGCCTCAAGGATACTTGAAAAATGAGCATAGAAAAAAAAGAAAACGAATTAAAAAATATACTTAAAAAATCAAAAAAATGCCTGATATACGCAGGTGTTTTTAGTATGTTTATAAACCTCTTGATGCTCACATCTCCTCTTTATATGCTTCAACTATACGGAAGAGTAGTAACATCAAGGAGCCTTGATACTCTCACTATGCTTACTCTCATAGTAGTATTTTTATTTGTAATGATGGGTTTATTTGAGATACTAAGATCTAGAATACTTGTAGTATTTGCAAATCAAATAGACCAAAATTTATCTGGCAGAGTATATGATGCAATATTTAAATTAGCGTCCAAAAACCCATCTAAAACCACATCTCAAGCGATGAGCGATATAAATACGATAAAGCAATATCTAAGTGGCAACGGAGTTTTTGCATTCTTAGATGCACCTTGGATGCCGATATATATCGCAATACTTTTTATGTTTCATCCTATGTATGGATGGTTTAGCGTATTTGCCGCTATTTGTCTTTTTATACTCGCGCTTTTAAATGAAAAAGCCACTAAAGACGGTCTTAAAAACTCAAATGATAGCTATAGAAAAGAGATGAGACTTGTAGATCTTAACTTAAGAAATTCAGAAACCATACAAGCCATGGGAATGAATGGAAATCTAAAAAAAATATGGGAAAGCAAACATAACGAATTTCTAAGCTCTCATTCAGATGCAAGCTCTATGGCTGGAATTTACTCTAATATAAGCAAGACAGCCCGTATTACGTTCCAATCCTTAATGCTCGGTCTGGGCGCTTATCTGGTTGTTAAAATGGAACTAACTCCCGGAATGATGATAGCGGGTTCAATCATCATGGGTAGAGCCTTGGCTCCACTTGATATACTTATAGCAAGCTGGAGAAACTACAAAGGAGCTAAAGAGAGTTATGAAAGACTTGATAGATTTTTATCAGAATTTCCAGAGGAAGACACTAGAACCAAGCTTCCCGATCCTATCGGAAAAATAGAGTGTCAAAGCATATCTGTATTACCTCCAAATTCTAAAAATTTATCACTAATGGACGTAACTTTCGGATTAAATGCCGGAGATATGTGTGCAATCATAGGTCCAAGCGCAGCCGGCAAAAGCTCTTTAGCAAGGGCTGTTTTAGGAGTATGGCCCTTATTTAAGGGAATAGTTAGGATAGATGGAGCCGACATAAATCACTACGATAGCGATCATCTGGGGCGGTTTGTGGGATACCTGCCACAAGATATAGAGCTTTTTGAAGGAACGGTGGCAGAAAATATATCAAGATTTGGAGAGCTTGACTCAGAAGAGATAGTAAAAGCGGCTAAACTAGCAAATGTTCACGAAATGATACTAAATTTACCTGAGGGATATGACACCAAGCTTGGAGCGGGAGGGTCTAGTTTAAGCGGTGGGCAAAGACAAAGGATCGCACTAGCAAGGGCATTTTACAAATCCCCTAAGATAATAGTTCTCGATGAACCAAACGCGAGTCTTGACGAGGCAGGAGAAAGAGCGTTACAGCAAGCTCTTTTAAATATTAAAGGTCAAGCCACGATAATACTTATAACACACAAGTTAAATATACTTGGTATAGTTGATAAGATAGCCGTTTTAGCCAATGGAAGACTAGCGTATTTTGGCGCAAGAGATGCCGTCTTAGCCGAACTTACTAAAACTCAAGCCAAGGTTGCAGGGCAGCAAGCAGCACAAAAAGCCATAGAGGAGAACGAATGATACTATCTAACGAAAAAGGAACTATTAGATTCGGGCTTTTTGCAATATTTTTATTAGTCGGAGTTTTTGGCGGATGGGCGGCAATAGCTCCTCTTAAAAATGCTGCCGTCGCCGTAGGAAAAGTAAGCGTAGTAAATGACAAAAAGGTTGTTCAACACTTAGAGGGCGGAGTAATAGATAAAATTTTAGTTAAAGATGGAGACAAGGTAAAAGCGGGCGATATAGTGCTGGAGATAAAAAACGCAAGACTTCAGGCAGAACTCGAGATGGCTCAGAGCGAATTTTTACAAAATAGCGTTATAGAGGCTAGACTTTTAGCTCAAAGAGACGATCTTGAACAAATAAATTTCAAAGACGAACTAAGAAATATCAAGGGTTTCGAAGAGGCTGCAAATGGTCAAATAAGCATATTTAAAGAACAAAAAAAATTACTTAATGACGAAAAAGAGATCCTAAATCAGAGAATCACCCAGCTTCAAAAGCAAATAGAAAGTCTAAAAGCTATAATAGAGTCAAGAAAACAAAAATCAGCATCACTGGATGAAGAGATAAAAGAGTGGGATAGGTTATACAAAGAACAGCTTAGCGACAAAATAAGACTTAGAGACTCTCAGCGCGAAAAGATAGCGGTAGATGGCGAAATAGCATCAAGCGTAGCCGATATAGCTAGACTTGAAGTACAAATAACAGAGACAAAATCTCAAATTATTTTAAGAGAAAGAACCTTCAAGGAAGAAGTACTAAAAAGGCTTGAAGACACAAAAAGAATGATAAATGACACAAAGTCAAAATACATAGCATTAAACGATCAACTTGATAGAACTATGGTAAAAGCACCAGTGGATGGAACTATAGTGGGAATGATAGCTCATACTGTAGGCGGTGTAATAAGACCGGGCGAGGTTATAATGAGCATAGTGCCTAATAGTAGTGAATATGTAGTAGATGCTAAGATGAATTTAACCGATGTGGATAAGGTTCATATAGGCTTGATTGCGGATGTGAGATTTAGTGCGTTTGAACTACAGCAAGCTCACGTAGTAGAGGGCAAAGTAACTTATGTCTCGGCAGATAGCCTGCAAGATAATAACGGACATCAATTTTATGAGATAAAAATAGAGCTTACGGAAGACGGCATAAAAGAACTTGAGAGAAATAAATTCTTTTTACTACCGGGAATGCCAGCTGAAGTCATGGTAAGAACAGGAGATAGAACCGTGCTAAGCTATATTTTAAATCCTTTTACAAATATGTTTGAAAGGGCTTTTAATGAAGATTAAAAATTTCATTTTACTATTTGGGTTACCTTTATTTGTTTTGGCCAAAGGCATAAATCTATCCGAGGCTTACGAGATGGCTTTGCAAAACGACGATGAGCACAAATACTATATGTATAATAGTCTTGCGAGCGTAGAGAGATACAGTCAATCAAAATCACAACTATTCCCTACTATCACAGGAAATATCAGTTATCGCGGAGATAAATATGATAGACGCAACAAAAGAGTTAATGAGAGTATTAGAAGCTATGGCGTAACACTGAGACAGCAAATTTTCCAACCTTCTTTATACTATCAAAAGGCTCAAGAAGAGCTTAGAAAAGAGCAGAGCAGACTTGATTTAGAACTAAACAAACAAGAGCTCGCAAAAAAAGTAGCCAAAGCATATTTTGAGCTTGTATACGCAAGCGAAAATTTAAAATTGGCTCAAAGTTATAATAATGCAAACAAGGCTAGATACGACCAGATGAACAAATCTTTATCTTTAGGTCTTACAAACAAGATGGATATGCTGGAGTCAAAAGTCAGATATGATGAGTCTATAATGGGCGTAAGCAAGGCAAATAGAGAAATAGAGATAGCTAAAATTTCACTTTTTAGACTCGTTGGTCAAGATATAGAAGTAAAAAATTATTTTGAAAATTTAAATATAAATTTCTTTAAGGCTATCGATCTAAGAAAATATAACGATACAGATCTAAATATCCACTATAAGCAAAGTGAGCTTATGACAAAAATAGCAGAGAAAGAACACTCCAAAAGAAAGAGCGAACACTTACCTACGATTGATTTTTCTGTAAGTTATTCTAAAGATAACTATACGGATGATAGAGCTTTTACCGATAAAGATCGTAGAGTTGAGACTATGATAAGGCTTAATCTACCTATATTCACAAGTTGGCACACAAGCTTTAGAATAGAAGAGGGAATGCTGCTTAGACAAGCAAGTGCCGCAAGACAAAACGATGTTAAAAAAAGTATAGGCATATCTCAAAAACAGTCAATAGTGGATTTACAAAACTATGTACAAGAGTATGAAATCATAGTTCAGTCTCTGGAGAATGCAAAAATATACGAACTTTCAATCGAACGTGGATATAAAGAAGGATTAAGAAGCATAGTCGATCTTCTTGATGCAAAAACCAGAGTTCACAAAATAAGAAATGATGTGATAACTACAGCTTACAAAGTGGTATTGTCATACTTAGAGCTAGAAAGCTTGATTAACAATATCAACCAAGAGAGTATGAACTATCTAGAAAAAGCTTTTATTGAGTAGCGAGTCTTAAAAATAGATCGGAATGCTCTTTAGCGGATTTTGTCCAAGAGAAATTCTTACAGTAACAAAGTCCGCTTTTTGATAGCTTCTCTCTTAAGTCAATATCTGACAATAGGCTAAAAAGTTTCTCTTTTAAATCGTTTTCATTTATAGCATCAAAAAATATTACATTGTCTTTATAAATCTCTCTAAAAACCTCAATATCTGATAAAATTACAGGACATCCACAAGCCATCGCTTCAAGCGGAGGGATACCAAAACCCTCGTAAATGGAAGGATATACAAAAACAGTTGCAGAGCTATAAAGTGTAGCCAGATTTTTATCACTTATATAGCCTAAGAATTTGATATTTTTATTTTGCTTTATTAAAGAATGAATATCCGAATTCTCCCAACCTTTTGCGCCTACTATCACCAAATCAAACTTGTCTTGTAAATTTTCATCCAAAAGATTATAGGCCTTGATAAGCGTTTTTAAATTCTTTCTGGGTTCGATAGAGCCTACAAATAAAATAAACTCTTTTTTTAGATTTAACTCATTCATCAAACTTGCTTTAAAGGCTTCATCTCTTTTATAAAATACTTTTTCATCATATCCATTATAGATCACTTCTATATCTTCGCTCTTAATTTTAAGAGCATCAATTATCTCTTGTTTAATAAAATTTGAGACAGTGATAACTTTATTGGCTTTTACGATATTTTGTATAAATAGCTTATTAAAAAATTCAATTCGATCTTTTGGGTGAAACTCTTTATATTTAATAAAAGCAAGATCGTGAATTGTTACTATTACAAAATTTGCATTAACATCAATAGGTATAAAATTTGGCTGAAAATAGATATCAAATTTATACTTTCTTAATTTATATTCATTTATCTTTTTTAAAATAAGCCTCGCTCTAGTCTTAAGACAAACAGGAAAAAAAGTAAAAATCTTCTTTAAAAAGTCTATAGTTTTTTTTCTAAATAGATCTTTTGCGGTTAGCTTATTTTGCTTCTTTGGCAAAATTATTTCTTGTGAGATAAATCCATAGTTAAAATATGGATCAAATTTACATTTGTCAAGGGCTTGTAATATCTCATAAGTATATCTTCCAATTCCGGTTAGAGAAGAAAGTAGAGGTTTTGCATCAACTAAAATTTTAGTTTTCATACATCCACTTTAAAATTTCTTTTATATCGCTTCTACAAAGATCTATCTTAAGTTCTTTTAATCTTGAGATATCGGCTAATAAAATTTCAGGCTCATCATTTCTAATAAATTTTGAAGTTTGTAAAATTTCAATATCATGTCCTGAAATTTTTTTCATAAGTTCTACAATATCACCAACGCTATATCCAAAGCCCGAGCCTATATTAAAAATTTTATGCTTGCTTTTTGCATGAAGCAGTTTTTCATAAATTTTAACCACATCCAAAACGCTATTATACTCACGCTTGGGAGTTAAATTTCCTAGTTCGATAGCATCTCTTTTTTCTTTAAAATGAGATGCTATCTTTGGTATTAAAAAGCTTATAGCTTGCCCTGCTCCCGTATAGTTAAATGGACGGGTGATAATGATATCAAGGCTACTTTTTAGAGCCGTTTGCTCCATTTTAAATTTACTCTTTGCATAAGAAGAGATTGGATTTGGCTCTAAATTTTCGGCTAAAATTTCACTATTTTGCGCCCCATAAACAGAAGCAGAACTTGCTAAGATCACTCTTTTTGGTTTTTTTTCAAGCATCTCTAAACACTCAAGCAAATTCTCGCTTCCGCCAACATTCACTTTATCTATAAGGTCAGGATCACTTGGAGCAAAGGATATTGCAGCAAGATGTATAACAAATTCAGGATTTATATGATTAAGAGCTATCTTTATGCTCTCTTTATTACATATATCACAATACACAAAACCTTCTTTTTGTTTTTTTATCGAGGCTTTAATGACTTCATATCCTGATTTTTCCAGATAGTGTGATAAATAAAAACCTGTAAAACCATCGGCTCCCGTAATAAAAACTTTAGAACTCAAAACCACTCTCGATCTTTTTAATATCCGCTTTTACCATCATTTTGCAAAGCTCTTCAAGTGAAGTTTGCGCCTCCCATCCAAGCTCATTTTTAGCCTTTGTTGCATCGCCTATTAGAAGATCAACTTCAGCAGGTCTATAAAATTCAGGGCTTACTCTTACCAGCACGTTGCCACTCTTGTCAAGCCCAACTTCACTCTCGCCCTCGCCTTCAAATTTAAGCTCTATGTCAAGCGCTTTAAATGCAAGCGATACAAAGTCCCTTACAGTAGTAGTCTTGCCTGTTGCAAGCACAAAAGTATCAGGCGTATGATGCTGTAAAATTTTATACATTCCTTGAACATATTCATAAGCATATCCCCAGTCGCGCTTGGCATCAAGATTTCCAAGCTCTAATACATTAGCCTTTTTTAACGCTATTTTAGCGGCAGTGTTTGTAATCTTTCTTGTTACAAATTCAAGTCCTCTAAGAGGGCTTTCGTGGTTAAATAAAATTCCACTGCTTCCAAATATACCGTAGCTTTCCCTATAATTTACCGTTATAAAATGTCCGTAAAGTTTGGCAACCCCATAAGGAGAACGCGGATAAAACGGAGTACTCTCTCTTTGCGGAACCTCTTGAACCAAACCAAACATCTCAGATGTGCTTGCTTGGTAAAATTTAATATCTTTATCTACTATTCTTATGGCTTCAAGCAAATTTAATACTCCAAGAGCGGTTACATTTGCCGTATGAAAAGGCTCTTTAAAGCTTACTCCTACAAAGCTTTGAGCGGCCAAATTGTAAATTTCATGAGGACGAATTTCTGAAACTACGCTTATAATATTAAACGCATCAGTTAGATCCATCTCAACAATTTTTAAATTTTTATTTTCAAGCACACCAAGCTCTTCAAGTCTCCATAAATTCAGACTTGCCGTTCTTCTACATGTGCCGTATACCAAGTATCCGAGTTCTAATAAGTATTTTGCAAGATATGCACCATCTTGTCCTGTAACTCCTGTTATTAAGGCTTTTTTCATTAAAAATCTCCTGTTAAAATTTTATACGCTTGTATTGAGCTCTCTTGCCACGAAACAAGCTCAATCTTATCTGATTTGATATGTTTTGACTCCTTAAAGTCATCCAGCCATTTAGCTATCACAGCAGGCAGCTGCTCGTCACTGGCAAAAAATGTAGCAGAGTCATTTGAAACCTCTTTAAAGACTTCAAGCTCTCTTGCTATAATCGGAATTTTATGAATAGCCGCTTCAACAAGTGGCAAGCCAAAACCCTCTGCTCTGCTCGCAGCTATTAAGCAGCTTGAGCTTTTATAAATTTCTTCAAGCATCTCATCACTTACAAAATTTAGATAAATCAATCTCTTATCTTTTTCATCATGCTTTCCTATAACTTCGCATAGCTCATCTACCATCCAACCGACTTTCCCGACAATTACTAAATTAATATCATACCCTCTTTGCCAAAGCACATCAAAAGCAGCTATGGTAGCATCATGACCCTTTCTTGGTTCAAGCGTACCCACCATCAAAAATGTAGGCTTTGATAATATCTTGTTTAGAATTTCTTTTGATTTATTATCAAGTCCCAAGACAGGCAAAGATGATTTGATATCACATCCAAGCTTCATACTTTTAATAATAGAAGGCATTCTTAAACTATTATCTAATATATATTTTTTTACATCTTTGACTACAGAATCAGAAATACAAACAAGACCATCTGCTGAATCTATCACAGACTTTGCCCATCGATCATGATTTCTGGGAGAAACAGGCGGAACAAATTGAGGGTAAAGAATCGGTATAATGTCATAAATCACAAAAAATACCTTTACGCCTTTTGCTCGCATTTTTCTATAAATATCTTTTTTATAGGCATTTACAACTCCGATCGGCATATAATCAAGCCCATAAAAAATATCTCCATGATGCATATCAGGAATTTCATTTGCTCTGGACCACTCATGCATACTGTAAAAACCTCTCATAAAATCCCTGGCACAAAAATAAGTTGAGCGAGTATCGTCATAATAAACAGGCTCTACCTTGTAATCGAATTTGACAATGTTTAGTAACATTAAAAGCTGTGCGCGAACTACTCTTTGAATGCCTGTTTTAATATCATTGACATAAATTTCCGTAATATCTACAAAAATAGTATTTTGTCTATGAAGCGGCAATTTGATAGATGATATGGCCTTGGAAAGCATAGTTAAATCACTATTTGAATTTTTAAAATCACTAATAATATTTTTCAAAAGAGGCTTTTTGGAATAAGACTTTTCTATAAAATTACTATACTTTTCAGCACAAATTTCGGGATTATGAAATTTATCAAGATATTTTTTTGCATTCCCGGAAAGTGTATCTCTTAAATTTTTATCTATATAAATTTTATCTATTGCATTTGAAATATTATAAGGAGTAAATTCATCTTCTATAAAATATACACTTTCTTCAGGCAAGTCTCTCATAGATCCATGCTTGTTGACGATCGCAGGCAAAGAATAGTTAAAGCAGTCTAAAACAGCAGCAGAGCTCTCCCCTCTTGAATCTTTTCTAAGTTGGATGGCAATATCGCAAACATTTAGATACTTTTTATATAAGATATCATCCAACCAGCCTGTAATTATAATTTTATCATGGAGCCCGTGCTCCTTTATATAATCTTTGATCAAATCCATGTACTCATCATTTGTAGATGCTCCAGCCAGTACGAGAACTGCTCTATCTTCAGCCAGTAAAGTTGTCTTTTTGAATCCTTTTACAACTTCAAATGTCAGCTTGGTAGTTCCGATATATCCAAATGTGCAAATGATAAATTTGTCTTTAGGCAAATTTAACTCTTTTTTGCAAACGTCTTTAGGTAAAATTTCGGCTGCTTGTCTAAGAAGCGGGATATTTTCAAAAATATTATTATCCGTTCCGTAAAGTAGATCAAATATTCTTTTTGGTTCATTTGAATGAACTATAACTCCAAGAGAGTGATTTATAAGCGAACGATTTACCGGATATTTAAGTACGGTTTGACCCATGCCATATTTCTTAAAAAATGAAAAAGCGGCATATCCGTGAGAATCATAAAGCTCATCAAAAAAAATTGAAAGATAATGAGTATCACCAGTATACACAAGTTGAGACATGTAAAAGTCATGAAAAACAACAACGCCTTCGAATTTTTTCAAAATTTCATACATATACAAGTGATAATGCGAGCCGCCCATTTGATAGACAATCCTATCAAATAAATTTGAATTTGTAAGAAAATAGTTCACATCGCGAACATTGTAAAGTTTTTTTATATCATCATTTACATTGTCTAATTTTTCCACTATAACAGTTATATCATAATACTTGCAAAGCTCTTTTAAAAGCTCAACGCTATAAAGGCTAACACCTGTTTTTTCATCCGGTAAAGGAGAGAAAAATGCCAATTTTAAATCTTTGCCAGTTGTTATAAAAGATCTATTACGTATATTTTCGTCCGATTTTATCCTAAGACCGAACTCTTCAAATTCTTTATATGAAATAATTGAACTTGAATTCGTGTTTTTTAAAAAATAATGCTTAAGTTTTGCTATCTCGTCTTCATTGCTAATATATAGAGTTGGTTCAAAAATATAAAATTTAAAATCACCAAGAGATTTTCTAAGTCCGAATGTATCTATGTTTTTATTTGCGCATATCAAAAATTCTATTTCATCTTTTTTGAAATCTTTCAATTTAACAAGATTAATGCTATCTTTAAATCCTAAGTCAATTAAAACACAACTCATATTGCTACCTTTTTAATCGGTTGTAAATTTCTAATTCTTGCTTAGTCAAATTAGCATCTACACCATTGCTAATCGGCATTTTCACGCAAGATCCCACAAGCTGAGACTTATACCTTTTAAGACGTCTAATCACTTTTTTAGCAAAATTTGTAAAAATCCTCAAAGGCTTTGTTATTCTCCATGACTTGCTACGTTTCATACCGTCAAAGTCTTCCTTTAACTGCATATATCTTTGTGCATATTCGTTGTGCTCATTATACAGCCTAATAGTATCCATATAGCTTTTTGAAATTTGAGCTAAATTTACTCCTGCTGAAACAATGAAAGCTTCATCAAATATATTTTTTTGCTCTCCATTTTTTTGAGCTATGATGGCATAATCAGGACTTACTCCTTCAAACACATCAAATATTGTAACATTAAATTTATATCTCGTAAATTCTTTCTCGTTAGTTTTAAATATAAAATTTCTCTCAAATCCGCAATACTCAGTAGTAAAAGCAAGAAGTTCGCAAGGAATCGGTTTTTTGTGTGTAGTATCAAGATAAAACAATTGAGTTGAAACCATGATATTTTCAGGATTTGGTGTCTCAAGTATTAAAATTCCGCAAGGACTCAAGACTCTCATGGCTTCTTTGCAAATTTCAAGCACATCACTAAACTCCATATGCTCTACTACTTGAAAGGCCGTAATGATATCAATACTATTATCCCCAAGAGATTTTAACTTAGAAATAGCATCGCTTTTTTCTACATCAAACCCCTTACCTAAAGATAATTCAATCATATCATCGTCTATATCTATACCTTTTGCTTTAAAACCATTTTCTAAGAGCAAATCAAGCCATTCACCTCTTCCACACCCTATATCAAGAACATTAACTTCATTTTTTATCTCTTTTAATGGATTTATAAATTTAAGATATTTTTTTTGTCTCTCTTTAATGAGCTCTTCGCTACCTCTAAATCTATTTTCAAAAGCTACGTAAAAACCTTTATCCATTCATTTCCTTTATATGAATATATGGATTCAACTTACAAATTCCTATAAAGTCTTTTTTGTCAGAATTTATAAGTTCAAATTTAAAAATACTATCAATCCAATGATAACACTTCTCTATATGAGTATCATTTGAATGCAAAGCCAAAGTAACGGTATAAAACCCGACTCCAATATTAAGCTTCAAGTCTAAATTTATTAAATATCTTTTATCTTTTTTTAAATCCAAATCAATGCCAAGCAAATTGGTATTTGTACCATATATATCTTGTCCAAATTTATCCTTAATCAAAAACCCTAAAGAGAGATCTTTTAAGTCTTGATCAGCATAAATTTCTATTTCAAAACTTACACTATCGCCGCAGCATACTACAGAGACATCGTTACTGTCTTTTTTCATACAAACATTTGTTATTATAGCCTCTTTACTACCATAACTACTATTTAACTGGTTTAAATTTTCATCAGCTTTACCAATTTCAGTTATCAAATAGTTATAAGCATCCAAGACATCCTGAGGATCGCCATCTTTAACCACTTCTCCTGATTTTAGAAGTATAATACGATCACAAAGAAGTTTTAACGAGTTTAGATCGTGAGATACAAATATAATACTCTTTCCTTCAGCTTTTATATCTTTTAGTTTTTTTATACACTTTTGAGAAAAGTGAGCATCTCCTACCGATAGAGCCTCGTCTATTATAAAAATTTGAGCATTTGAAAATATAGCTATAGAAAACGCAAGACGCACTACCATTCCTGAAGAATAAGCACTAATAGGTAAATTTATAAACTCATCAAGCTCGCTAAAAGCTATAATATCTTGCAAGTTTTCATCTATATAAGCCTTGCTCATTCCGAGTAGATAACCGTTAAAATATATATTTTCCACACCACTTAAATCGTAATTAAAACCTGTTCCAAGTTCTAGTATTGCAGCTATTGATCCATTGACTTCTATACTTCCTGAAGTTTGCATTAAAACACCGCTTATTATCTTTAAAAGCGTAGATTTACCCGCCCCATTTAAGCCCACTATACCAAGGCTTTCGCCACTATACAAGTCAAAGCTTATATCGCGATTTGCAAAGAATTTTTTATGCAGAGGTTTTTTTTGAAAAATCTCTTTAAGTCTATCTCTTTGGCGCTCATAAACTCTAAATTCTTTTGTAATATTTTTAACTCTTAAAACTACACTCATAAGTTATCTCTTACCGCCCCCACAAGCTTCTTGTAAAAAAATATACCGACAACAAGAGATGTAGCGGACAGAATTGCTGGGGCTATAAAATCATTTAGTTTTACAGAACCCAATAAAAAAATATCCTGATATGGTCTGACAAAGTAATAAAACGGATTTATATACAGTAAAATTTTTGCCTTTTGTTCGATTATATAGGCCGGATATACGATAGGAGTAGCCCAAAATAAAAGCTGAAGGACAATAGGTATTATCTCTTTAATATCTCTAAAAAATACTGCAAAAACCGATAAAAAAAGCCCTAAACCAAATACAAAAAGAGTCTGCAATATCATCATCGGAATTATAAAAAGTATATTAAAGCTTATTTCTTTTACTGTAACAAGAAACAAAACTCCTATAAACATGGAAAAAATAAATATCAAAAATTGAATTATTAAAGGGCTAAGCTCAAAAATATAGATAGGGGTGTTGATTTTCTTTAAAATTCCAGCCTTTGCAAACGGAACATCCATCATTAAAGTAAGAGTATTACTAAATGCAGAATAAGCAAAAAGCCCTGGTATCAAATATATGCTATATGCGTATGGCTGATCGCTTATACCAAGCCTTGCACTCATAAAATCTGAAAATATAACCGTATAGATAAAAAGCATTATAATAGGAGATATAAGATACCAAATTTGACCTAGGCTAGTCTTGGCGTATCTGCTTTTAAAATCGAATTTTACAAGTTGATAAGTATTAATAATATTTTTT
This sequence comes from Campylobacter sp. RM16190, assembly GCF_012978835.1. Lineage (NCBI taxonomy): Bacteria > Pseudomonadati > Campylobacterota > Epsilonproteobacteria > Campylobacterales > Campylobacteraceae > Campylobacter > Campylobacter sp. RM16190. Next base: position 29,629 of record NZ_LIWS01000001.1, read on the forward strand.
TTTAGCAATATATATTGACCGTAATTAAAATTTTAATGATTATATCTAAAAGAGATTAAACATAGATTATTTGGTGTCTATTACTGGTTTTTAAAAACTATTTTTATGGTTTTAATAAGTATTAAAATATCGCCTAAAATCGAGATATTATCTACATACCTACAGTCTAGATCAACCCTATCGTGAAATGATAATTTATTTCCGCCACTTACTTGCCAAAGACCTGTAAGTCCAGGTCTAACGCTTGTTATTTTTTTAATATTTGCTCCGATTTTTTTCTTTTCGGCTATCATATATGGTCTTGGTCCTACTAAGCTCATCTCCAGCTTTAATACATTAAAAAGCTGAGGCAACTCATCCAAAGATGTTTTTCTGATAAAATGCCCAATCTTTGTTATTCTGGGATCATTTTTATACTTATGATACCTCTTGTAGTGCTCGACTTCATCTGGATTTTCCTTAAGATATTGGATCAAAATTTCATGTCCGTTTTTATACATCGATCTAAATTTATAGCAGTCAAACGCTTTATTAAAGCGCCCAATCCTCTTTTGCTTAAAAAATATGCTCTCACTAGGCTGTAAGATTTTCATACTAATTGCGATCAATACTATAACAAACAGCCATATCGGTATACTGATTACCACTAAAACATAATCCATAACCATTTTTAATAAAATTTTATTTTCTAAGCGCATCTATACCGCCAAAGCGAAATTTATCATAACTGTCCTCCACAAATTCCTTTATCTCCGATTCAAATCTATCTTTTGAAAACTTATTGGCATGAGCTTTTATAATATTTGAGTCAAATTTATCCAAATTTTTCTCAAACTTATCTACCGCTTCAACTATGCTCTGCACATTTTGATCAGCAAAATAAACCCCACTTACTCCATCTATCACGCTCTCTCTCGCCCCACCTCTATTTAGGCATATCACAGGCGTTCCGCAAGCTTGCGCCTCAACAGGGGTTATTCCAAAGTCCTCAATTGCAGCAAAAACAAAGGCTTTAGCCCTACTCATCATATCGGCGGATATTTTGCTATCCTGAAAACCCAATATCTCTATATTACTCCTTGCTATGCTCTTTATCCTTGTCATCTCATTGCCATCTCCTATCACTACCAGCTTTTTGCCATTCTCATTAAATGCTCTTACTATCAAATCAACTTTTTTATAGGCGACCAGCCTTGAGACTGTGATGTAAAAATCATCTTTTTTAGAATTTATTTTAAATTTATTAGTATCTACAGGAGGATAGATGACTTTTGAATCTTTACGGTAAATTTTTCTTATCCTATTTGATACAAAATTTGAATTTGCAATATAAAGATCGACTCTATTTGCACAAGCTATGTCCCAAAGACGAATTTTATGCAAAAAATATCTTGCCAGAAGAGACTTAAATCCGCTTTGCAGAGAATTTTGTTCAAGGTAGTTAAGATACATGTCCCAAGCATAACGAATCGGAGTGTGAATGTAACTGATATGCAACTGATCGTGTCTTGTTAAAACACCTTTAGCAACCGCATGAGAGCTTGATAGGACAAGATCGTATTCGCGTAGATCAAGCTGCTCTATAGCAAAAGGAAATAGCGGAAGGTAATTTCTAAATTTATTCTTTGAAAGTGGTAAATTTTGTATAAAGCTGGTTTGTGAAATCTTGCCTTTAAGGATTATCTCTCTATCTTTCGAGTCTAAAAAATCAACAAGAGAGAATATATCAAAATCATCCCAGATATTTGTAAAGCTCTCTACGCATCGCTCCGCACCCGCGTATACACTAAACCAATCATGCACTAAAGCCTTTTTCATCAAATTCCTATTAAGATCTATTGTAATCGTCGTTTAGTCTAATAATATCATCTTCACCCAAATAGTCGCCCGTTTGAACCTCTATGATTATTAAATTTGAGCTCTCTTGATTTTCCAATCTGTGAATTTGCCCGCTTTTTATATAAGTAGATTCATTTTGATTGAGATAAAACTCCCTATCATCAATAGTTACAAAGGCCTTACCCTTAACAACTACCCAGTGCTCGTTTCTCCTTAGATGTTTTTGCAGGCTCAGTCTCTTTCCTGGTCTAACTATTATCTTTTTTATCTTATAGCCGCCACTACTCTCTAAGACCTCGTAACTTCCCCAAGGGCGAAAAACCTTAGAGTGCGCTTCGCAAAGATCAGGAAAGAAATTCTGAAAATGTTTTTGAGCCTCTTTTACCTTTTGACTAGACCCTCTTTTAGTAATCAAAAGAGCATCTTTTGTATTCACTATTATTAGGTCGTTAGCATCTATAAGAGCTGTTGGCTTTTTGCTAATCACAAAGTTGTTTTTAGAGTCTATCTCGTAAATCTCTTTGCTGTTTTCGATCTTTCTACTAAGCTCATCGAAGCTTCCCACATCGCTCCATCCGGCATCAAGACCAACCATCTTTATCTTCATGCTCTTTTGCATCAATGCGTAATCAATACTTATATCCTCAATAGAATCCATATATTTTGGATTTATTTTTAAGACATTTGCCTCTAGGTGAGAATTTTCTATCGCCAAACGAACGTTTTTTACTATACTTGGAGAAAATTTCATCATCTCTTCCAAAAAGACTCCCGCTTTAAAGCAGAACATTCCGCTATTAAAGTAATACCCACCATCTTTTATAAATTTAACCGCATTTTCAAGGTTGGGCTTTTCGATAAATCTCTCCACATCGCCATTTTTTTCAGCTTTCATATATCCATATCCAGTATTTGGCTCAGTAGGCTTAATGCCAAAAGTGACTAAAAACCCGTCTTTGGCATACTCTTTTGCCGTCATAAGTGATTTTTTATAAGCATCCTCATCCTCTATCATATGATCGCTTGGAGTTACTAATAAAATTTCATCGCTTTTTGCACTCAAAGCCGCAAAAGTTATCGCAGCAGCAGTGTTTTTACCAAAAGGTTCTAAAATAAATCTCTCTATCTCTTTACTGCTGCACTCATCAAGAGCTAAAAAATAATGAGCCTCATTGCATACAATTACACTCTTTTGAAATTCATAATTTCTCTTTAAAGTGAGGCTAAAAAGTGATTCGTCATTAAAAATTTTAACAAACTGCTTTGGCATAAGAGTTCTTGAAAGTGGCCAAAGTCTAGTGCCCGAGCCTCCGCAAAGTATTACATTTGTCATAAATTTACACCCTATTCTTTAAATTTTCGACTAAATTTAAAAAGATTTCGCTAAGTTTTTTAAGCAAAACCTCACTCTTAGCCTCAAACCTAGTTACGATGACAGGAGTTGTATTTGAAGCTCTTACAAGAGCCCAGCCATCTTCAAATCTGACTCTAACACCGTCTATATCAATGATCTCTTTTGCTTCAGGAAGCTCTTTTACCCCTTTTGCAAGCTCAAGCTTTAAAGCTTCGATTATCTTAAATTTCTTACTTTCGCTAGTTTCTATCTTGATCTCATCGGTACTAAAAACTTTTGGAAGTTTTTCAAGCTCGGCATCTAAATTTATGTCCTTTTGAACAAGCTCAAGCACCCTAAACATCGCATACAAAGCGTCATCAAAGCCAAAATATCGCTCTTTAAAAAATATATGACCGCTAACTTCCGCCGCCATATCGATATTTAGCTCCTTCATAGCTTTTTTGATATTGCTATGACCGGTTTTACCCATGAAGCTCTTGCCGCCGTTTTTATCGATCTCGTCATACATATTTTGCGAGCATTTTACCTCGCCTAAAACTCGCGGATTTTTCATCACAAGAGAGTATAGGTAGGCTAGCTCATCGCCTTTTATGTTGCGGTTTTTAGTAAGAACTGCTATACGATCGCCGTCTCCGTCAAAGCCAAAGCCTATCTCAAATTCGCCCTTTAAAGCCTCTTTTATATCTTTTAAATTTTTCTCTTCGCTTGGATCGGGATGGTGGTTTGGAAAATTTCCGTCAGGGTTTGGATATAAAATTTCAGCGTCTAAATTTAAACTATCGCAAATTTCAGGAAGTACCGCTCCCACGGCTCCGTTTGCACAGTCCATTACTATTTTTAGTTTCATGTTTTTAAGATGTGCAAACTGATCTATGATAAATTTTTTATACTCGCTTGCGATATCAAATTTAACCGCTCTAAAGTCATCTTTTATCTGCGTTTTAGACTTGATAGTGGAGATAACCTCATCTTTTAGCTTTTGAAGATCAGCACCAAAGTAGCTATCTTTAAAAATCGTAATCTTAAATCCGTTGTATTCTTTTGGATTATGAGAGCCGGTTATCATGATATTTGCGTCAAATTTGTCGTTAAAAACGCTAAAATATCCAACCGGCGTAGGAAGCAGTCCGATATCAAAGACCTCTATACCAGCAGCGTTTAGCCCGCTAACAAGCCAGCCAAAAATATCTTTTGCACTAAGCCTCGCATCATATCCCACACTTACGTTTTTAGCCCCGCGCTTTAACATCTCGCGACCCAAATTTAAGCCTATAGCCTTTACGCTTGTTTCATTTAGATCTCTCTCGTAAATTCCGCGTATATCATACTCTCTAAAAATTTCTTCCAGCATCAATCACATCTCTTTAAAATATACTAAATTTAAAAAATTAAAGCGGATTATATCATCTTTTTATTAATTATCATTTAGCGATAGCTGCAAGCTTTACGCCCATCGCTTCTATAAATTCGTTAGGTTTTAAACGCAACTGCTTGCCTCTAACGCCTGCGCTTATGTATATAAATTCCTGTTGCAAAACTCGCTCGTCGATAAAAGTATCAAAAGCCTTTTTCATCGCGATAGGCGAGCAGCCGCCTCTGATGTAGCCTGTTACTTTTTCAAGCTCCCTTAAATTTAAAAGCTCACAACGCTTATGTCCGCTGGCTCTAGCTAAAGCCTTTAGATCAAGGCTCAAATCACCCTGAATACAAGCTACGACAAATCCTTTTGGCTCACACTCGCACACTATCGTTTTATAAACCTGCTTTATATCCGCACCACACTTTAAAGCTACGCTAACGGCGCTTAAATCGTTCTCATCCACTTCGTATTCGCATAGTTCGTAAGCTATATTTTTAGCATCCAAAAATCTAGCTGCGTTAGTTTTATGTATCATTTTTTCTCATTTTTTAAATTTTGTTATATAATTATACAAAAAAAGGAGTGTTGATGGCCCAAGAGGTTGAAGAGAAGCAAGATAAAAAGGGAAATAGTCTTTTGCTTATAATAATCATTATCGTTTTAGTGCTACTTTTAGCTATCGGAGGCTTGATAGCATTTTTAGTTTTAGGAGGCAATGATAATCAGCAAATAAATGCGCAAGATATGCAAACAATGCAACAGCCTCAACAAATCTCAAGAAATACAAGCCCAAAACGCTCAAACGACTATATAAATATGGGTCCCATACACCCTATGGATCAATTTATAGTAAATTTATTAAGCGAAAGCGGCTCAAGATTTCTTAAAACAAAGGTTGATTTGGAGCTAAACAATGAGGTCTTAACTCCTGAAATAGATAAGAAAAAATCCCTAATTCGCGATATTATCATTAGGACTCTATCGTCTAAAACCTTTGAAGAAGTTAGCACGATAAAGGGCAAAGACCGCCTAAAAGACGAGATAGTGGATAGACTTAACGAGGTCTTAGCCGACGGACATATCAAAAACATATACTTTACAGATTTTGTTGTTCAATGATAGGAATAGATATAGTCGCAATTTCTAGAATTTCAAAACTTCGTGAGCGTTACGGTAAGAGTTTCGCCGAGCGCTTTTTAAATAAAGACGAGATAAATTTAGCAAAGACAGACTCAACCTTAGCAGGGTTTTATGCCGCTAAAGAGGCCGTTAGTAAGGCTTTGGGATGCGGCATTGGCAAGGATTGTTCGTTTTTTGATATAGAAATTTATAAAACCGAAAAAAACGCACCAAAGATCAAACTCTCAGATAAACTCAAACAAAATTTCAAAATCTCACAAGCGGACGTAAGCATAAGCCACGACGGCGGTTTTGCTATCGCAGCGGTTATATTAACCAAATAGTTTGCATTTACAACAAAACTATTTGGTTAGATTATTCTTTATTCTGTGGAAAAACAAAGCTAAACACTATTCCGCTAGATAAAACTATAAGTATTATCCACAAACTAGCTATAGCCGAAATTTCATATCCATGCATAAAAATATGATTTGTTGCATTTAATAGTAATTTTATGGATATAAAAAACAAAAGAACTATCACAGCTTTTTCTAAATACATCAAATATTGTTTTAATGCTTCCAGTACAAAATATAAAGTTCTCAATCCAAGTATTGCAAAAATCATTGCCGAATATATTATAAGAGGCTCTTGAGATACTGCAATAATCGCTGGAACACTATCAAAAGCGAACATTACGTCACTAACCTCTATTACACACAAACATAAAAAAAGTGGCGTTGCTATAGCAAACATACTGTTTTTAACAGTAAATTTTATATCTTGATTTTGATTAATTTCATCTCGGGCTGTTTGCTTTGATATAAAAAAACTGTGTCCGACAAGTCTAGGAAATACAGGAAAATATTTATACACCAAGCGATATGCAAAATGCTGCGAATAATCATGTAATTCTTCATCATCACCACCGCTCTTTAGCATCATAATACCCGTATATGCCACTACAACAGCAAATACTATTTCAGCCCAAGGTCCTATTAATACAAGCCCGGAGCCTATGGCTACAAAAATAAGTCTAAACACAATAGCTCCTAAAATACCAAAATACAAAATTCTATGTCTATATATCTCAGGTATTTTAAACCAAGTAAAAATTGCCATCATTACGAAAAGATTATCCACCGACAACGCTTTCTCAAGGATGTAGCCTGCAAAGAATAGTGATGCCATATCTTTTCCATGCTCATAATATACATAAATGCCAAAAAATATAGAAACTACAACCCAAAAAATAGACCATATGATTGCGCTTTTTAGTCCTATAGACTCATCTTTTTTATGTGCCATAAAATCCACACAAAAAGCAGCTACAACAAAAATAACAAATACAATAATAGTTTGTAAAGGAAATCCCAAATGCTCCATATTTACCCTTAATTAATTACAGTCTTGATATGGTAATCCATTCTGTTTATTCAGCTTTTTTGTCACTTCACAAGCTGATTTAGATTGTTTTCCAGCGCAATTAAAATTAAACCAATTTATTAAACTATTATATTTATATAATAATCTATTATATTCTTTAACTTCAAGGCTTGAATATTGATCTACACGGAACGAATTTAAACTATTTTCTAGCCATTGAGCTTGATTATATACTTCAATACATTTTTTCATCATCTCATCGCTAATAACCGGAACATATCCATAAGCAGAACTTGAAGGCGGTATTTTATATTCACCGCCTATCAATGATATTGCAATAGAACAGATCAAGATAAATATTTTCATCTTGATTGCTCTTATAAGAAATTTACAACAGAGTTTAGTACTAAATCATCAAGCTTTCTATCTCTCGTAGGTTCTCCAATGGCTGAAAATTTCCATTCACCATTTCTAATATAAAGCTTACCAAGTATCATTGAAACCTTATATGCAAAAGTATGATCGTTTGCAATATTATAAGTTGCAAATATTCTATCAACTCTTTTCGGAGTTCCTTCGTAAAGCCTTATGCTAGCAAATGGGATTTTGTCAAATTCAATTTGATTATAAGAATTTAATACAAAAAATATTTGATCTACGTTGTTTGCAACTTTTGATAAATCTATAGTTATTATTTCATTATCAAGTCCATCGTCGCCATCAACATCACCTGTTAAGTCATCACCGCTATGAAAAATTCCCGGTGCTGCTTTTTTGCCAAAATAAACTATGTCACAAAGCTGTTTATTTCTATCAAAAATTGCCAGACTTAGATCCAAATCAACAGGCCTAATCTTATCGCGAAAAAATCCTTTTTCAGTGATAGCACCCCAATTTGCGCCTACGCAAAAATTAGTTAAAACTGCTCCGTTATCCTTTTTTAAAGATATTTTCTGACCTTTTATTAAATTTACAGCCATTTTATATCCTTAAATATCAACTCCGTATTGCTTGCAAAAACCCTCTAATCCTTCACTATATCCGGTTCCTACTGCGGCAAATTTCCATTCATTGTCTTTGAAATATATTCTTCCAAACAATATGGCTGTTTCTGTGGAAAAATCTTCTTCAAGATCATATTTCAATATTTCTACGCCTGTTTCATCATTAACTAAACGTATAAAAGCATTTTTTACCATTCCAAAATTTTGTTTTCTATTTTTTGCATCATGAATAGTTACTACTACCGATATATCTTTAATATATGATGATATCTTACTAAGATCTATTTTTATACTCTCATCATCTCCATCGCCCTCTCCCGTTCTATTATCACCAGTATGAACAACAGAACCGTCTGTGCTGGTTAGATTATTATAAAACACAAAATCTTTATCGGATTGAACCTTGTTTTGACTGTTTAATAAAAATACCGATGCATCAAGATCAAAATCACTACCGGTATCACTTGCATTAGTATCCCATCCAAGACCTACTAAAACTTTCTTTAATCCAGGAGCTTCTTTGCTTAAAGAAACTCTACCGCCTTTTGATAGATTTACGCCCATGATATCTCCTTATATATTTTTATTTATCCTATAGGATATAGAATAATGAATTATAACACTGCAAAATTTAAACTAAAATTAATCCTATAGGATAAATATGCAAAAAGATTTTAGCAATTCTGATAGTGGTGAAATTTTAGATTTTTATAAAAAAGTATCAAAAAGAATTAGATTTCTTAGAGAAGAAAAAAATATCTCTCAGCTTGATTTAGCTCTTGAAATTGGAATAAAATCTGTTGCTTTTTACTCCAATTGCGAAAACAATAGATACAATAAGCATTTTAACCTAGAGCATATTTATAAAATTTCAAAGGCTCTAAAAATAGATATTGAGGATATTTTCAAAGACATCAAACATATAAATTTTAACTATAAAACAAACAATAGGCTATAAGCATAAGCCATGATGATGATGATTTTGTAATTCCAGCATCTGTACATTTATTTGGTGTTTCAAATCGTTGATAAGCTAGGCTCTAGTGCGGATATTTTGCTTTTTTGTAAAATACACCGTATATTATTTACTCTTGCAACTCTTTTGATGTGCTTTTAGCTTTTTCATCGCCCAATCATAATGGCTTGAGGTGGCACTCACAAAATAAGAGCTAAGTGTAGTTCCGCCTGTCCATTTAAACACACTTTTAGAAAATAACTCCTCGTTAGTAAAAGACTCTGCCAGCTTCAAAACATCGTCATGCGACCTACGAAGCAGCTTTGTCGCCTCTTTTAGCGAAGTCTTTTGATGCTTTCTCCAAAACTCCATATTCATATCGCCATAAGTTTTCCAGTTGTACAGCAACGGCAAAAACGGTCTTTCGACTCCATTTTGATTTGAGTTAATCCAGTTTAAAATAAGTCGGTGCCACTCATAAAGATGGACTAAAACATCTCTTAAATTTTTATCTCTAGCCCAGTGTGCCTCTTTTTTCTTCTTGTCCTTTAAAAAATCAAACGGAGTATTTAGTTCCACCTCGGTCAAATTTGAAATAAGCAGACTGAGCATTGAGTAGTTCTCGGTCGCCACATCTATTAAATCACTCTTTGTTGCAGGTCTTGGCATACTATCTCCTATATTTCAAACATTCAAACCTTACTTTATAATATTTTCAAGCACTCCGATATTTTCTATCTCGCAACGCACCACATCGCCACTCTTTAGAAATTTAGGCGGCTCAAGCCCCATACCAACTCCACTTGGCGTGCCAAGAGAGATGATGGTGCCAGCTTTTAGCGTCATCGCTTGGCTTAACTCGGCGATCACATACCTTTCATCAAAGATCATTTGTGAAGTATTTGAGTTCTGTCTGAGTTCATTGTTTACGTAGCATTTGATAGCTAAATTTGCACTATCAAGCTCATCAGGTGTCACCACCACAGGACCCATCGAGCAGTGAGTTTCAAGTGACTTGCCGAAGTAAAACTGCTTATGGCGAATTTGCAAATCACGCGCGCTAAAATCATTTAGTATCGTGTATCCAAGGATATATTCGCCCGCTTCTTCTTCTTTTACATTTTTAGCGTCTTTTTTTATGATGAGTGCAAGCTCCACCTCATAATCAAGCTTTTGCGTAACATCTTCATGAGCTAAAATTTCGCCCTTGTGCCCGACTACCTCATTAACTCGTTTTGAAAAATAGACCGGATATTCACGTGTGCCGTCAAATTTCTCGCCTTTAAATTTGGCCGACTCCTTAGCATGCTCCATGTAGTTTATGCCAAGACAGATGATATCTTGACGCGGAGTTATGATAGGTGCAAGCAGCTTTGCCTCACCAAATTTAAGCTTGCTCGTATGGCTTTTAAATTCTTTTAAATGCTCATAGTCTTGCTTGCCGGCTCGCAAGATAAAATCATTTAAATCGCTAATTTCAAGCCCCATTTCGCCAAAACTGATAATGGAGCCATCAAAGCTTACTATGCCACTTTTTACACAGCCGTCAAAAAATGTTACAAATTTCATCATATCTCCTTATCAAACTCTATCATTTTAAATCTCTCGCCCAAAAACTCAGGGCTAGTTAAGAACTTAAACTGCTTTAAAAAGCTTTTATAAGCGCTCTCACTACCGTTTTTAAGCACGTATTCAAGCACTTCTGCACCGCCAAATTCAACTATCGCTACGGACTGCTTTTTAAAGCTTTTAAATTTAAGTCCGCAGCTTTCAAACTCATCTTTAACCTGCACAAAATTCACATCATAAGTTATATCGCTTATGCCGAAATACTCTTTTAAATTTGTAAGCTCAAAAGGGCTAAAAACCTTGTGATCTTTGTAAATTCTAAGTGTTATATCATCTCGCCTGCTTATATCTCCGTAGTCAAAAGTAATGAATTTAAGCCTATTTACACAGTTTTTAATGTCATTTGCAAACTCCTTAAGTCCAAGCATAACTTCGCCTTTGCTAATGCCAAATTTTTTGCAAGTTGCTAAAGTATAGCTATTTATGCCATCCCAAAAGAGCTCATCATCTTTCACATAAAGCATTTTATCTTCATCCACCACCTCACAAGCAAAGCAGTCAAGAAGCTCGTTTGAGATGAAAAAAGCCTCGTTAAACTCACACTCTTTCAGGCTATTAAAGTGCTTTACGCATACCTCATTACTAAATTTTTGCTTGAAATTTTTAGCCTGGATCTCTTTTAAATTTTCATGCGGTTCGATGATATTAAATTTTAGCGTTTTTAAAATTTCAGGCCCAAAAGTAAAAATTCCGCTTATAAAATCACACATCATAGCGCCGTCATTTGCACCTATCTCAACGATATTTGCGTACGGTGAAAATTCGCCTTTTTCAACCAAATTTAAAAAACGGTAAGCAAGCGTAACGCCAAAAAGAGGTCCGACGCTAACAGAAGTATAAAAATCCCCGCCTTTACCTACTCTGGCGGGGGATTTGTAGTAGTTTTTATTCAGCCACTCGTTAAAGTACGAGCTAAATTTTATACTCACTAAGCGCCTTTTGAAGTCTTTTAAAGCCCTCTTTTATCTCGCTTTTTTTCATATTTAAAGGCGGCAAAAATCTAAGCGTGCTTGTGCCTGATTTAAGCACCAAAACGCGGTTTTTAGCGGCTAGCTTTATGATGTCGGCTAAATTTACGCCTTCATGAAGCACTAGGCCTAGCATGAGTCCAAGTCCTTCTTTTTGCTTGATGACTTTTGGAAATTTGGCGCAGAGCTCATCTAAATTTTCATTAAAAATTTCTATCTGCTTATCTATCTTGCCGCTTTTTTTAAGCTTTTTAAGCTCATCTAGTGCAGTTAGCGCAGTTGCAGTTGCCAAGAAATTTCCACCAAAAGTTGAGCCGTGATCGCCAGGCTCAAATATCTCTTTTTTGCTTACGCAAACACCTATCGGCACGCCCGCGCCAAGCCCCTTGGCAAAGGTAATGATATCAGGCTTTATACCATAAAGCTTAGATGTAACAAACTCGCCCGTTCTAAATACTCCGCACTGCACCTCATCGGTCATAAGAAGCAGTTTTTTCTCCTTTAAAACTTTTGCAAGGCATTTTACTTCACTCTTATCAAGCGCGTTTATACCGCCTTCGCCTTGAACCAGCTCTATCATAACGGCAACGGTTTTTTCACTTATATTTTCAATTATCTCGCCGATACTGCCGTAAAATTTAAAGCCATCGATGTAAGGAGCGTAAATTTCGGGATGAAATTTATCTTGACCAGTTAGCTTTAAGGTCGCAAGAGTTCTGCCGTGAAAGGAGTTTGCAAGGCTTATGATCTCAAATTTCTTATATTTAAAATTTGTGGCGCCATACTTTCTAGCTAGCTTTATGGCACACTCGTTTGCCTCTGCGCCGGAATTACAAAAAAAGCTAAAGGTTTTAAAGCCAAGCATTTTTGAAATCTGCTTTGCAAGCTTTTCTTGCGGTTTTATGCGGTATATGTTTGAGCTATGAAGTATCTTGCCCGCTTGGTCGCTTATGGTTTTTACAACTCTTTTGTGAGCGTATCCGAGCGAATTTACGCCGATACCCGAGGCAAAATCGATATAATCCCTGCCCTTTGCGTCAAAAAGCACAGAGCCCTCGCCCCTTTCAAATCCAAAATCAAATCTCGCATAAGTGTTTAAAAGATACATATTTACTCCTTTTAATCAAGCCTTGGCAGATGCCAGCCTCTATAATAAGCCAAAAGTCTAAAAACCACTCCGAAAGTAAAAAGCAACATCACCCAATATATATTTGTAAATCCAAAGTAGTCCATAAAATAATATACCGTGCCTACACTCAAACAAACTGTAGCGTAAAGTCCCGTCTTTAAAAACCAAGGAACCTCATTTAGCAAGATATCGCGCAGTATGCCTCCGCCAACTCCGTTACAAAGCGCAACCATAATAACGCCAAAAAAGTTGAAGTTATACTCAAGCGCTACGATGGCTCCGACTATAGAAAAGCTTACAATACCGAAAGCATCAGTCGTGATAAATAAAAATTTAGTCTCCAAATCCTCGCGCTTATGCAGCTTAAGAAGCGCCGCAGCTATTAAGATAACGACCACGATGAGCCCGGGCAAGTAGTTTGTAAACGAATAAGGAGGGCGCGAAACTATCGCGTCACGCATAAGTCCGCCGCCAAGAGCGGTCAAAAATCCCGCCACAAAGATACCAAGCCAGTCGCAATTTTTTCTGATAGCGAAGTAAAATCCGCTAAGTGCAGCCGAAGCTATGCCAACAACTTCAACAATAAGGAAAACATCCATAAGTCACCGCTTTTTGTAAAAATCTAGACGATATTTTACATCTTGAAGCTATAAATTTGGTTGAAATTCCAAAATTCGCCAAGCGTTTTTAGGCGTGAATTTAAAAAGTCACTTTAAACTCGGTTATACCGCCGCTACTCTTGCAGTTTACCTTAAATTTGAGCTCGTCGCAAAATTTCTTAACGATATTAAGCCCTATGCCAAAGCCACCGCTCGTCTCGTCAAAGCGAGTATAAAGATCAAAGATGTGGGGCAAATTTTCCTTTGCTATGCCCTGCCCGCTATTTGTAATAATAAGAGCTTTTTTATCTAGCTTTACGCTCACGCTTCCGCCTTCGTTTGAGTATTTCACGGCGTTGCTTAGGAGGTTATCAACTATCTTTCGCACCTTAAATTTTGAAGTTACGAGCACGACATCCTTGATATCGGTGCTTAAATTTATGCTCTTTTGCTTTAAATTTATCGAGAAAAACTCCAGCCTCTCGCTTACTATTTGAGCTAAATTTACCTCTTCATTCTCTTCGTATTTTTTATTTAGCCTTAGGATGGTTAGGTCTTCATATAAATTTGAGATCGTGTGAGCGGCTGTTTTTATGTTGCCAAGATATTTTTCAGGATCGGTTTTAAAGAGCTCTATACTCATCAAAATCACGCTTAAAGGCGTGTTTATCTCATGAGTCGTATCGCGGATAAAGCCGTCTAAAAACTCGATTTTAGCATAAAGCGGACGAAGCGAAAGCCTAATGATAAGATAGGCTATGAGCAATATCGCCGCCAAAACACCGAGCGAAACGAGTAAAATTTGAGCCTTGAGTGCTAAGAGCTTTACATTAACATCAGCGCGTTTAATGGCTACCAGATACTCGTTTTGCCCTCTTTTATCATGTACTCTAAACTGCACTACGTTTTCTTCACTCTCGATATGATGTCGCCCCATGCCCTGCTTTGGCTTAAAATCATCTTCTATAACCTCGCCTGTCTTTAAATTTACTACATAGGCTTTCATATCGTCAAAGTCGTCATCATCAAGCTCGCCGTTGTTGTGAAGTTTTATCTGAAGTTCGCGCTTAAAATCCCTAAAATCAAATGCGTCCTTGTCCATTATGAAGTGTTTCTCTCTATCATAAAAAACTTTGCCGAAAAACACCAAAAACGCAACGCTAGTTAAAAAATACAGCAAAAATATAGGCAAAACATGGCGTTTTTTAAACATATCTATATCCTAGCTTTGATGCGCTTACTATACGCTCCTTGCCAAAAATTTTGCGCAGTTCGGTTATATAAACGCGCAAACTAAGCTCGCTTGGACTCTCGTCATAGTCCCAAATTTGCTCATAAATTTCATCTCTGCTTATGAATCTATCTCGGTTTTTAAGCAGCAGAGTTAAAAGTTTGGCTTGTTTTTTAGGCATGGTTACTATCTCTTCGCCCTTATATAGCACTCCTTGCTTCATATCAAAGCTGAAATTTTCATCAAGCATTTCAAATTCTCTTACGTTATGCACAAATGTTCTTTTAAGGATGTTATTTACTCGCAAAAGCAGCTCTTTAAGCTCAAACGGCTTTTTTATATAGTCGTCACACCCGCTTAAAAAGCCCTTTTGAAGATCGTTTATGGTGTTTAAAGATGTAGTAAATATGCAAGGAGTAAGCCTTCTAGCCTCTCTTAGCTCTTTTAGTAGCTCAAAGCCGTTGCCGCCGATGATTTTAACGTCAAATATCCACAGATCAAAGCTGTTTTCATAGGCTAGATCCAAAGCCTCATTGTAGCTTTTGACACCCTCTACTTCAAAATTTTCGCTTCGAAGATACGAACACATCATATCAAGCAGCATCGCCTCATCTTCAACTACTAAAATTTTAGCCACCATTACTCCTTAAGCTAAATTTAGGGATATTACTATTTTTGGTTTTAATAAAGCATAAATTTTAGCTTTAAGCTCTTGAGCCAAAGGACGCAAGAGCCATAAATTTACTGCCACATACAGCCAAAGCCTGCACCATATCCCTGCGCGCCGTTTTTATTCATACCCATTCCTTGCGCTTGATTCATACCGCAATTAAAATTTTGATTGCAGTTTTGATAAGATTTCATCTTGTGTCCTTTGCCTGATTGATGATGCCGGCCGTGACCGCTACCTTGACTTCCGCCATAGGCGTAAAATCCCATTTCACGAGCCTCTTTTACGCTTAAAGCGTCTATTTTATCCCTCATCATTGCTCTATACTCTTGCATAAATTTTACTCTCTCATCAGGACTCATCGCAGACATCTTCTTTCTCATCTGCTCTCTAAAGTCGCCTCTTATATCTGCTGTCTGCGAATCAAGCTTGCCTGCGCGCTTATGAATTTCAAACGAAATTTCGCTTAGAGTCTTTGCGTCCGCACCCGCTATCATGCTGTTTAACTGCTCGTTTGAGCTATCGCTAATCGAGCCTGCAAACAAACTTCCCGCGACTAGTATCGCAATCAAACCTAACTTTTTCATCTTCTCTCCTTGTGTTGAAATGTAAGTGAAGTATAAAGAAAAGTTGTGAAGAAAAAGTTAAGCAAAATTTATAAAATAATCTATAGTGTGAATTTAAATTTATCTTTTTAGTTAAATTTGGTATGTAAATTTAAGATTATAAGAAAGTCAAATTTGACCGAGTAGTTTCGGTCAAATTCCGTGTTGTTTAGATTAAATTTCTATGGGCTTAAGTGCCAGTTCGTTTGCCTCTTTAACGCTTAAATTTAAGACTTTTTCATTGTAGCTGGCGATAAATTTTTCTTTAAATTTCGCTTGCTCGTCTTGGCTTATGGAGGCTATTTTCTTATCAAACTCAGCCTTAAAGTCTTGCTTTGAAGCCTCGGCTTCAACTCTTAGCTTGGCGGCTCTTTTATCTATCTCAAATGAAATTTCGCCCAAAGTCTTAGCATCGGCGTTTTTTATCATTTTGGCAAATCCACACGACTGAGCCTTGTCAAATTTCGCCGATAAATAGGCTTTAAAAGCAACTAATATACTCATGATTTTTAATCTTTTCATATCTTCTCCTTAAAAGTTATGAAAAGATTTTAAAAAGAAGTTGTGAAGAAAAAGTTAAGTCGTCAAACTAAAAAAGAGCGTTTATCTTTTTGATGAAATTTATCGGATTTACCTGCACGCCGTTTACTATGACGCCAAAGTGAAGGTGTGGTCCTGAAACCCTACCGCTAGCTCCGCTTAGTCCGATTATCTCGCCCTTTTTTATCTTTGCGCCAAGCTTTACGTCAATCTTACTTAAATGATAATACTGCGTATAAATTCCCTCTCCGTGATCTATCACGACAGAGCCTCCAGCGTAGTATCTATCCTTGGCGATTACGACTATACCGTCATTGCTAGACACTACAGGAGTGCCGATAGCCGCACGAAAATCGGTTCCTGAGTGATAGCTCTTAACCAGATCGTTAAAAACTCTAGCAGTTCCAAAAGGGCTTGTTATAACCGAACTCATAGGAAGCATAAAAGCTGTATTAAATTTTAATCCGGGAGTGCTGGTTGAATAAATTTTATTAGCCTCATCCCTCTCCTCCTCGATTCTTTTTAATACTTCTTTTGGAGGTGCGACCTTTGAGCTCTCGACACTTATCTTTTCTTTCTTGTATTGACCATTAATAACTTTAAAAACAATCTCATCTGTATCTCTATTAAAATCGTTTCTTAAGACTATTTCACCTTTTTTATAATACCCTGCAGTGACTATAGTAAATTTTACATTTTTATTAGCAGGATTAACAAGCCACTCTCTTTGCTTACCGTCTATTGTTAGCTTGCCTGCAAAATTTGATTCAATCTGGGCTATCTGTATATCTCCGTTTATTATATCTTGAGCTATAATATTAAGTGAGATAAAAATTATTAAAAATATACTTTTCATATAAATCCTTTATATAAAATTAAAAAAACGGTTTTAAAATTTAGTAAAAAGTAATATAATAGCAATTAAAGTTTATCAAAAAGGAAATACTGATGAATAAAATATTTAAGCTTATGCTTTGCATTTTGACACTATCTACATTTGCGCTTGCAGATTTTACACAGAGTCAGAAGGTCAAAACCTCACTAAATATACTTAACGACTTTGGAGTAAGTAAAAATAAGAAATTCAAAGGCATTACCGGTATAGCAATAATACCAAGCATGGTCAAAAGCGGATTTATAATATCTGGGCATGACGGAAAGGGAATTTTTGTAGCTAGAAACGATGATAACGAGTGGAGCGCGCCTATCTTTGTAGACTATAAAGGTGTTGGTTTTGGAGCGCAGGCTGGTTATAAATCAGTTGATCTTATTTTACTTTTTAAATCAAGCAGATCATGGGCTGGCTTAGTTGATGGCAAAGGTTCTATAGATATTACCGCTGATGCCGTTATATTAGGAGCCGGAGAGAAGTCCGGAGTCTCAACAGATCTTCCTGAAATTTCCGCATGGGTACTAGAAAGAGGAAAGGCAAAAGGAGTGTTTTTAGGAGTTAGCATAAACACTTCTATGATGGTAGTAAACAATCAAGATACAAATGACTACTACGAAAGAATTTATGATATCGCTGATATCTATCATAACTCACCTAAAGACAGCAGATATACTCAAAAACTAAAAGAGATAATAAATAAATATTTTGAATAGCCAAAATCATGGTTTAGCTTAAGGCTAAACCATATAAAGTGAAACAAATCTTTTTTTGTTAATCGGAGAAAATTGAGTCATATACTCAAATGCCTCTTCATAATCGCCGTCGGTATACTTTGCAACCTCTTCGATTAGCTCAAAAAGCTCTTCGTCATCCATAGACTCAAAGCTACCTCTATTCTCTAGAACTTCAAGCAAAACGGCGTCTAATTCAAGCTCGTCGTATGTCATTATCCTACCTTTGAAAGTTTTTTTGCGGAATTATGCCAAAAAAACCTTTATATTCGCTTATCAAATTTTCTTAAAATTTTTAAAAATTTTATATAAAAATTGTAATTTTATTCGCAAATCAGCTTATTTCATTATAATCATGATAGCGATTATAAATTTATAATAAAGAGTGGCGATTATATGCAAAATTTTGAAAATTTTTACTCAAAATTTTCTACCTTTTTAAAAGATTTTAACTATAAAAATTCAAGCCAAAAGGAAGGGGTTTTAAAAATCTTGTATATTAACGATGATCACCTTAGTGCTGCCGAGATACAAGAGAGGTTTCACCAAGAATTTAAAGAAAATATTAGCTTAACGGCAATATATCAGTTTTTAAATTTCTTGGAGGAAATTGGACTGGCGATATCTTTTGAAGAGAGTGGAATCAAAAAATTTGAACTAAATCTAAATTCGCATCACGACCACCTAATATGCACTAAATGCTGTAAAATCGTAAGCTTTTACGATGAAACCATAGAAAATAGACAAGACATAATCTGCGAAAATAAAAAATTTAAAATAGAAGGCCATACGATGATATTATATGGAATTTGTAAAGAGTGTCAAAAATGACACAAATAGTTGTAAAAGCTCATATAAGTGGGCGAATTAGGCTCAAATCTCCAGAATTTAATCCAAAAAATTTTGAAAAAATTAATAAAATTTTAGAAAAAAAAGTAAAAAACATAAGACTAAACCAATACTGCAACTCTCTAATAATACATTTTGATCAAAATATTATAAATTTAGATGAGATATTAACAAAACTGGAGAAAACTTTTGCAGTTGCTGGACAAAAAGAGAGTCAAAAAATCTCAAAAAAGATAGAAAAATCAAAGTCTTTAACAATTTCGACTCCGGCATGCAATGCCTGCTCGCACTGCTCTACAAATTTAGTGTCAGAATCTAGCTGGAGAAAAAAGCTACTAAATTTCGGCGCTCTTAGTTTAATAGCCGTAGGTGTTTTCGTAAAAGAGCATATTATGGCTACACCTCTTGGACTGCTTGCCAAGCTTGCCATAGGAGCTATTAGCATATACTCCGCAATTCCTCTCATAAAAGAGGGGCTAGAAGAGCTAAAAGAGAAAAAAATAAGTCTGCAAGGCTTCATTGCATTTGCACTTCTTATAGCGATCTTAGGTGGAGAGGTAACGGCTGCATTTGAGATAATTTATATTCTTAGAGGAAGTATGCTGTTTGAAGAGTATACGGCAAACAAATCACGTGCGGAAATTCATAAGCTAATCAGCATGGATGTCAAAAAAGCCTATGTATTACAAGATGATTTAGAAGTCGAAGTCTCTTTAGAAGATGTCAAAGATGGCGATATAATAGTATGCAGAAGTGGAGAAAAAATAGTAGCCGATGGAGTTGTAATCAATGGAAGTGCGGAGATAAACGAAGCTATAATCAACGGACGAAGCGAGAATGTATATAAAAAGAAAAACGATAGCGTATTTGCAAATACTTTGGTTGAAAAAGGCAGAATTTATATAAAAGTAAGCGCAACAGGAAATGAAACATATATAGCCAGAATCATAAGCGAAGTAGAAAAAAATCTCTTAAACAAAAGCCAAAGCGAGCTAAGTGCCGATAGACTAGCTCAAAAGGTGCTAAAAATCGGCTCGGCTTTAAGTGTCGGGACGTTTTTTGTTACAGGCTCATTTTTGAGAGCGTTTAGCGTCATGATAGTAATGAGCTGCCCTTGCTCTACGGTGCTTGCTGCAAGCTCCGCCGTAAGTGCGGCTATAGCAAGAGCCGCAAAAGACGGAATATTGATAAAAGGTGGAGAGTACTTAGAAAATGTCAGTCAAAGCGAAATATTTTGCTTTGATAAGACAGGAACACTTACTACAGGCAAACCAAAGATAGCAGACTTTAAGTTAGTAGGCAAGATAACAAAAGAAGAGTTTTTTAAAATAGCTTCAAGCATAGAGCATCACAACACGCATCCTCTTGCCGTCTCTATTAACGAATATGCCAAGGGCTTAAACATCTCTGCAAATGTCCATTTTAAAAGCGAAATTTTGCCCGGTCTTGGAGTTAAAGCTCAATTTGAAGATAGCAAATTCTTACTAGGCAATCTGAATCTAATGAGAAAATATAAGGTAAAAATACAAAATTTTAAAATTCCTAAATTTACAAGCGAAAATACAATCATATACCTTGCCAGGGATAGTGAAATTTTAGGAGCTATAATCTATGAGCATGAAATTAGAGCAGGAAGTATAGAAACCGTAAAAGCACTAAAAGAGCGAGGTAAAAAGGTTGTACTATTAACTGGAGATGATGAAAAAGTAGCTAAAGAGTTTGCAAAGAAATTTGAATTTGACGACATCTACTTCTCTTTAATGCCTGATGATAAGGCAAAAATCATTGAAAAGCTTAAAAACTACGGTAAAGTCGTAATGATAGGAGATGGGGTAAATGATACATTGGCCATGAGCAAGGCTGATATCGGAATATCCTTTGCTAGCGGTGGAAGCGAGGCTGCTATAGAGATTTCAAATATAGCCATTACGAATTCTCGCCCTCTTGACATAGTCAAGCTTCACGATTTAAGCGCTTTTGCACTTCGTGTAGTAAAACAAAACTACAATATCGGCACAAGCACAAATATGCTAGGAGCGGCACTTGGCGCTCTTGGCGTGCTAAGTCCAGCCGGAGCAGGTCTAGTGCATATCGCTCATACCGCAGGAATCATTGCGAATTCAAGTAGAGTTAGCATTAAAAAATGATAACGATATGCAAAAAACTTTAAGCTACGATTAAGTGTATCAAGCAGATAATAACGCAAAGAAAAAAAGGAGAAAATTTGAGCGTAGCACCAAATTTAATATTACCTGATCTAATTGTAAAGATAACTTCATACTTTACGCCGATTCATCATACTCCAGGACGCCTTAGAGTAAGAGTCAGCGCAAAGATAAAAGATGAGGCTAGCAATCTAAATTTAGACAAGATAGATCAGATTATAAAAAATATAGATGGTATAAAAAATGTAAAATTTAACCAGCTAATAGGCTCTGTAACCATAGAGTACGATTCTGCGATTTTTCCAAAAGATATTTGGGACGATCTATTGGCAGGTAGAAATTTAGATAAAATATCTCAAACCATAAATGAGCTTGCAAGGAGCGCATATGCAGGATGAAAACTTAAAAGAGATCGTAAAAGCAGCCTATATATTTGAGCTTAGAGGAATTAGGCTTTATGAGAATTTAAAGGATAAGGATCCGATTTTCGCTCAAATTTTAGCCATCAAAAATAGCGGCTTAATGCTGTTAAGCGGTTATGAATCAAATGAACCTGTAGAGTGTTATTTTGATGGTTTAAATAATCAAAGTCTTGAAAACTGCCTTATAAAAGCATTAAATTACGAGATAGAATTAAATGCTTTTTATGAGACGTTGACAGATAAAGTAGAAGATGAAAATTTAAGAGATATATGCTTTAGACTGTGGGCTACCTCTTATAACGAATATGTCGCAGCACTCAAAATAAGGCTTTATGAAGAGCTTGGCGCGACAAGACAAATAAACGCAGCAGATCAAGAATACAAAAAAGAAGATAATCACGATAATGACGAACAAGAGCATGCATACGATCAGCCAAAAAATAATAATTTTGGTTTTAATGAATTTAACGGCTTTAACCAAAATGCATTTGCCGAGATGAGTAAAAGAGTTGAGCGTATAGCTTCGGGAAGAGGTAGTCAAGAAGATATCGTAGAGCTTCTTAATAACCCTAATTTCTCGTTTTTTAGCGGACTTGCAGTAGGTGGAATGGCTGGGATTTTAATTAACAAAATGATAAACAAAGAGGATGAGAAAGAAGATGTTTAACAATACCAATAATAAAGGATTTAAGATGGCACTACCATTTTTAGCAGGACTTGCAGTAGGCGGATTAGTTGTTGTTGCTTTTAATAATAGAAAAAAGGTTAAATCTGCTTTAGAATGCGGATTAGAAAAGAGTAAGGAAGCAGCGAAGGATGTCAAAGAATTTGCGACAGAAAAATTTGAAAAAATTTCAACCGAAGTAAAACAAGAAGTGAAAAAAAGACGTAAAAGAAGAACGCCTGAAGAGATAGAAGCTGATAAAAAAGCCAAAGAGGCTACAAAGAAAAAAAGAGTCCCAAGAGCTAAAAAAGCTCCAGTTCAAACAACTCCAGAAGTAGCGGGCGGAGCTGAATAATGAGAGCATTGACTTCTACCGCAAGGCTTCCTATGGACCACCTTATAAGTGGTGCTCTAATAGCCGGAATTACAATTGGCGGGCTTAGCTATAATGAATATAAAAAAGGCAATATAAGCTCTAAACAGGCAACCAAAAAAACTATCAAACTAAGTATTCAGGGCGGTTTAGCTACGGCTTGCGCTATCAGTGCATCAAATAGACTCGTTATGGGAAACTATATCGGTGCGGCAGTTAGTGCAGCTGTAGGAATTGGCGGCATAATACTAACCGAGAAATTAATAAATCCAGAGGAATAAAGATGAACAACCCATATATAAATTCGACTCAAACCGTCAATAAAATCAATAACGATGGAAGCACTACAACAACGACTACTACAGTTAAAACAACCGGTGCTCTAAGTGCTTTTGACAAGGGTATTAATGAAGCTTTAAAAGACTTCGTTCCTGAAAATTTCAATGCGGCAGGATTTTTAAAAGGCGCTTTGATAGGCGGAACTGTAGCTTATATATTAACAAATGAAAAGGCTCAACAAGCAGTGTTTTCAGCTATAGTGAAAGGTTCAAATTTGCTTCAAGCCGGATTTGAAGAGCTCAAAGAGCGATTTGAAGACGTAAAGGCTGAAATTGAGTCACAAAAATAAAATTTATATCGCACATAAGAGTAAAAATCGTGTAAGATTTATATGCGAAGATATAACCTCAGAGTGTGATGAGAGCTTTTTAGAGGCTCAAATTTCAGAATTTAAGTATGTAAAAAGCGTCAGGCTGAATAAAAAAGCCAAAAGCATAATTATAGAGTTTGATTCAAATTTTGATGAAATTTTTAAATTTTTAGAAAATTTAAAAATTAAAAATCTGAGCAAACAAAACGATAGCCCAAGCAAAGCGGGTATTTATAAGGCTGTTGCAAGCATAGCCATAACTCCACTAATAAATGGCAATATGCTAAAAACTGCAACAAGCCTGTACGCTTGCGCTCCGCTTCTTAAGGAGGGTGTAAGCGAGCTAATTAATGAAGGTGTTACCTCAAAAGTGCTTGAGAGCATGGCTGTAGGAGTAAGTCTGGCTAGACGCGACTATATGGCCGCAAATAGTACAAATTTAATGCTCGCAATCGGCGAATATATGGAAGAAAGCGCAGTTCATAGAAGTGATGACTTAGTAAAAGAGCTAGCCAAGCCAAATATAGAAGAGGTATGGGTAGAGACTATAAAAGATGGCAAAAAGACCCTTGACAAAGTGGCTACCAATAGCGTAAAAATAGGTGATATCGTAGTAGTAGGAGCAGGAGAGAGCATAGGTATAGACGGATATATCGTGGATGGAGAAGCGAGTGTCAATCAGGTTTCAATGACAGGGGAAGCCGAGCCTGTAAAAAAAGAGCGCGGAGACCGTGTAATGAGCGGAACTGTCGTAGAGGACGGAAAAATAAAAATTTGGGCTGAAGGAGTAGGAGAAGAGACCGCTACGGCACGCATCAAACAATATATTCAAAGCTCTCTAAACGAAAAATCAAGCATCGGATTAAGAGCTACAAAACTGGCAGACAAGCTAGTTCCAGTCACCCTCTCTCTAGCCGGAGTATCCTATCTTTTAAGCAGAGATATGACAAGAGTTGCATCGGTGTTACAGGCTGATTACTCATGCGCACTCAAACTAGCAACTCCGGTAGCCTTTAAATCAAGTATATCAAAGGCTGGTAGAAACGGAGTGCTTATAAAGGGCGCAAAAGCCATAGAAGCTCTTGCAAGTGCAGACACATTTGTATTTGATAAGACAGGAACGCTAACTCACGGAAGCCTCAGCGTAGTAGAAGTTCATTCTTTTAAAAAAGAATTTAGCAAGGCAGAGCTTTTAAATTTAACCGCAAGTGCAGAGGAGCACTACTTCCACCCTGTAGCAGAAGCTATTGTAAAAGCGGCTCGCGAGGTAGGATTCCACCATATACATCACGATGAGGTGGAATTTATAGTAGCTCACGGTGTCAAAACACATGTAAACGGCAAAGAGGTCGTAATAGGCAGCAGGCATTTTTTAGAAGATGACGAAAATATATCATTTATAGAGCATGAAGACATTATAAGAGATGCCATAGACAATGGATTTACTCTACTTTACGTAGGCTACAATAAAGAGCTTTTAGGCGTTATCTCGATGAAAGACACAATGAGAGAAAACGCAAAAGATGCGCTTAATGCTCTAAAAAAACTGGGCGTAAAAGAGCTGGTAATGCTAACCGGTGATATCGAGAGCAAGGCAAATCAAGTAGCCAAAGAGCTAGGCATAGATAGAGTGTTTGCCAACTGCTTGCCTACCGATAAGGCGGCTATAATAGAACAGCTCAAACAAGAAAGCAAAAAAGTAGCTTTTATAGGAGACGGCATCAATGACGCTCCAAGCCTAATGAGAGCAAATGTCGGTATAAGCATGCAAAAAGGAGCCGATATAGCCAAGGCTACAGCGGACATAAGCCTATTAAAAGACGACATCTACTCTGTCGTAACAGCAAAAGATATGGCAAATAAAACAATGAAGCTTATTAATACGAATTTTAATGCGACAGTTGGCATAAATTCGCTTATACTAGCAGGTGCGACATTTGGACTATTTAATCCTATTGCGACAGCTGTTTTGCATAACGGAACCACCATAGGCCTGCTTGCCAATTCGATGAAAGGTGTGAAAATAAAACAATGCTAAGCGGAGAACTTTTAAATCTAAACACTCATAGAAAAGCAGCAAAAGTTGGTATGAGCGTTACTCTGGCCACTGCTTGCCTTACGGCTTTAAATATGAAAAATAAACCCATAAAACAACTGCATGTAGCCTCAAGTATAGCCTTTGTAGGTTTTGCTCTATACCATGCCGGACTTTATGATAATGGGATATTTAAAAATATGATTGTAAAGGCTCAAAAAGACCAATCTGTTAAAAAACGTCTTAGCAAACCAAAAAAGAGTTAAGAGATGTTTTTTAGCGATAGTGAAATTTTAAGCTATATAAATGAAGATATACCGTATTTTGATCTTACTACTTCGCTTCAAAATATTGATAAAAATGCGATTTTAGAGATAAAAACAAGAGACGATATCGTAGTAAGCTGCATTGATATCTCTTCCAGAATCGCAAATTTGCTAGGTTGCGAAACTACAATTTATTACAATAACCAAAGTCTGGTTAAATCTCAAAGCGTACTTTTAAAAATTATGGGCTCATATAATGATGTTCATAAAGCTTGGAAGCTGTGCCAGATATTACTTGAATACACTTGTAAAATCTCTACATATACAAATTTGATGCTAAAACATGCTAAAAGCGTCAATAAAAAATGTGAAATTTTAGCAACCAGAAAAAGTTTTCCTTTTGCTAAAAAAATCTGCATTAAAGCTGTTCTTGAGGGCGGAGGTGGAATACATAGGCTAAATCTAAGCGATAGTGTGTTGTTTTTTGAAAATCACATAAAAGCTTACAAAAATTTTGATGAGTTTTTAACTCAAATTCCAATTTTTAAAGCCAAGATGCCAGAGAAAAAAATATCAGTAGAGTGTGAAAACTTAAAAACACTTAATAAGCTTTTAGACGCCAATGTTGATATAGTGCAATGTGATAAATTTGATATATCAATGTTGCAAGAGGCTGTAAATTCAAGAAATCAAAAAAATCCAAATATCACCATAGTGGCAAGCGGCGGAATAAATCTAAAAAATGTCAAAGAGTATGCAAATACCGGAGTAGATGCTATTGCAACATCCGCAATGTATACTCAAGGAATGGCGAATCTAACTTCAACTCTAAAAGTTATTTAAGCAGATATTTACATTAAATATAAATATCTGCTCATAAAATTATAAACTTATCTCTTTGATATCTGCGATTTTTAGGAACTCTTTATAAATTTGACCTATTAGAGCTATACGGTTGCTGCGGATTTTAGCATCATCCACATTTATCATTACCTTATCAAAAAAGCTATCAATAACAGATTTTAATGCAAACAGATCATCTAGTCTCTCTTTAAAATCGCTATCTTTAGCAACCACTTTTTTAAATTCGCTATTTAAATTTCTTTCTTTCTCGCTTTCAAAAAGAGATTCATTTACTACACCGATATTCTCATCTTTGATAATATTTGCAAGACGTTTAAATGTACTAAAATTCTCTCTAAAATCACTCTTCTCGCTAATCTCATAAAGCGCTTTTATAGCCTCACATTGAGCTAAAATATCGCCTTTTTCACTTGCTAAGCAGGCTTTTATTATAGAGGCATTGGCATCAAAGAAGGTGTAAAGCCTGTCAAATATAAAATTTTCAAGCTGTTTTAGATCAAATTTTGCGTAACCATTTGCAAGACTTGATAAAACCTCTTTTAGATTAAAATTTAGCTTCTCATTTAGTATGATTTTAATTATTCCGTTCGCAGCTCTTCTTAATGCGTATGGATCTTTGTTGCCGCTTGGAATTTTACCTACGCTAAATAGTCCCATTAGAGTATCTATCTTGGTTGCAAGCGCTACTACCGAGCTAAAAATACCATTTGGACATTCGCTCTTTTCACCACTTGGCAAATACTGCTCTTTAATTGCATTTGCTATAAATTCGCTCTCACCCTTAGCCTTTGCGTAGTAATACCCCATTACTCCTTGAAGCTCCGTAAACTCATATACCATCTGAGTTGTGAGGTCTGCTTTGCTTAGCATTACCGCTATTTCAAGCAATTCCTCATACCTAGCCCCTACTTCACTATTTAAGCGATTAGAGTAAATTTTAGCTAATGCTTTTACTACTTTTAGCTCTCTTAGCTCTTTTTCATAGATACTTCCAAGCTCTTTTAAATATGTTATATTTTTTAGTTTTTCAGGACCAAAATCAGCCTTTAAATCACTCTGCCAAAAGAACATTGCATCACTTAAACGAGCGCGCAGAACCTTTTCGTTTCCTTTTATTATAAGGTTGTAATCATCCGCAATAGCATTGCTTACTACCACAAAATGATTGCTTAGCTTTTTATTTTTAAAAACAGGGAAATAGCGCTGATTTTCCTTCATTGAAGTTATAATAGCCTCGCTTGGCACGCCCAAAAACTCGGACTCAAATTCCCCTATCAAAGCAGTAGGATACTCTGTAATAGCCACAACCTCATCTAGCAGATCCTCATCTATCTCTATATCAAATCCGCTTTTTTGCTCTATATCTTTAAACTCTTTTAAAATTTTCTCGCGTCTTTTTTCTTGATCCAAAATAACGCCTATTTTTGACATTGAACCAAAATAGTCTTTAGCATTTTTAACGCTAAATTTGTCATAGCTTATGCTTCTGTGTTGATATATAGAATTGCCGCTATCTACATCAAATTTATTAAATTTAACCACCTCATCTCCTAAAATCACAAGAAAAGATCTTATCGGACGAATAAAGTCAAATTTCCCATCCCCCCAGCGCATAGACTTACCGAAATTTAGACTAAGCAAAAATTTCTCTATCATATCGCCTAAAAGTTCTTGACTAGGTCTTCCGGCAACTGGTTTTTTATAGTATAAAACCTCTTTACCGTTTATTGTTTCAAATTTGAGCTCACTTTCGGTTATCCCGCATTTATTGGCAAAGCTAATCGCAGCCTGAGTAAATTTGCCGTCTTTAATAGCAACTTGTTTAGGAGCACCTATAAACTCACTAAATCCATCATCTTGTTTGATCTTAAAATTAGGATGATAAAAAACTATTCTACGAGGCGTATAGTAAAATTCACACTCGCTAAAAAGGCTGTTTTCTCTAAGAATATCCTGCCACTTTACCTTGATGTTACCAGACTCTTTTAAAAATGGAATAGCCGGTAGCTCCTCAACTCCAATTTCTACTATTAACTCTTTTGTCATAGCCAACTCTTTTTTTGATTTTTTGTTATTTTAACTTTTTTTCTTTGAATTTCTCTCATCATTTCTCTCTTTCATCTGCAAAACAAATCCACGCACTAAAAATATCATAAAAAGCACAAAAGCAGAAAGTATTGCAAAGTCTAATATCTTCATTTCTCTATCCAAATTTGAGGCTCATTGTGATAAAGTACTACTTTAACCGCTTCAAATTTAGCCTCTTTTGCATCTTCCATCTTGCCCTTGGAGCTATAAATCCTAATATCGCCATAGTTGGTATATAGCCTACCCCTTTTAATCTCTCCACTCACACTTCTTATAACGTCTCCCGCTCTAGCCTCTTTTATACGCTCCTCGCCTAGCATTTGAAGCTTAGGATCCATAAGCTTATCATATATCTTTGAGACGTAGAGAGATTTTACCTCAAGCATACCCTTATATTCGCCCACATCATTTATAACCACATCCATTACACTGCCGACTAGATCGTCGTTTTTTGGCTCATATACGTAAATTCCACGCCCGTCTTTAGCTATCACAAAACCTTTTTTATCCTTATAAACCACCGCCACTCCGCTTATAACAAAAGGTGTATTTTTAGGATTTTTAAATATATCGTCTATATTCTTTTCTTGAATTTTGGCCTTAGTAGCGGTGCTTATTTTAAATTTCAAAGGAAAGTGATCCGAATAAACATTTTTGCCCTGTTTATAGACTTCAAAACTTCCATTTACATAGCTTATTCCGCCGCCATTAACCATCCGCTTTGAAATAACTACATGATCAATAGGTCTTAAATTTATATGAGAATACCTCTTATCGCTTGGCATAAACTGCCAAAGATCAACCATATTTCTACTTATCAAAATATCATTTAGCAGTGATTCTTTACCGTAAGGTGTATTAAAATCCCCCAGTAATATTACATTTTCGTCGTTTTGTATAGCGCTTTTTAAAGACCTAAAAGCGCTCTCTCTACTATTTAGGCTATTTCTTTGAGCCGGCATATGATTTACAAATAGACTAAACTCATGTCCATCAAGCTCAAATTTAACTTTTACAATATCTCTTGTCTTTACATTTGGAACTTTAAAAATTTTAGTCTCAACAGGCCTTATTTTAGATATCAATCCAAGTCCGATAGGAGATCTTTTGTCCTTTGAAAAGGCAAAATATTTATATCCCGAAGCTCTCATAAGCTCTTTTAAAATTTCCTCGTTTTCTATCTCTTGAAGCGCGATTATGTCGGCATTAAGCTCTTTGATTATATTTTTTATATTATTAAATTTAACACTGGCGGCCTTTTCGCTCCACTGCGATTTTCCTATCACAAAGTCTTGATATTCAGTGCCGTTATTTTTAGCATCGAATAGATTTTCAACATTAAAAGTAGCTATGCTAAGTTCAGCTGCGATTGCCAAGATAAAGCTAAAGCATAGCAAAATTATTTTTCTCATCAATCCTCTTTAAAACTCAAATTTATCAATATTTTGCCTAATTGCCTCATACGCGATTATGCCTACGCTAGTGGCCAAATTTAGGCTTCTACCCTGCTTTCCCATCGGTATAGTAATGGCATTGGCGAAATTTTTTTGCATAAGCTGCATCGGAAGCCCGGTACTCTCGCCTCCAAAAAACAAAAAATCTCCAGACTGGAATTTAACATCAAAGTAAAATTTTTTAGACTTTGTAGTAGCGTAAAAAAATCTATCCTCAAATTTTGCATTCTCTTCCAAAAATTGATCTAAATTTTCCCAAATTTTAGGGTTTAAAATCTTCCAATAATCAAGCCCTGCACGCCTTACTGCCTTCTCGCTTAAATCAAAAACGGTAGGCTTAATAATATGCAAAGTTAAATTAGCATTTACGCACATCCTGCCTATAGAGCCTGTATTTTGGGGAATTTGAGGGCTAAGCAGAACTATATTAAACATTAAAAGACAACTACTCTGTTTTTATACACAAACAACCTGTCCTCAAGAGCCAGATCAAGTGCTGCCGCAAGAACGCTTTTTTCACAGTTTCTACCGGCTTTTTGCATCTGCTGCCAACTCATCTCATGATTTACGTTTATTACATCTTGAGAGATAATAGGCCCTTCATCCAGATCATCATTTACGAAGTGAGCCGTCGCCCCTATGATTTTTACCCCTCGCTCATAAGCTTGCTTATATGGATTAGCTCCGATAAATGCAGGTAAAAACGAGTGATGTATATTAATAATCTTTTTTGGATAGTGTTTTACAAAATTTGGCGATAGAATTCTCATGTATTTTGCAAGCACTGCGTAATCAAATTTATACTTACTCATTGCTTCAAGCACTCTTTTTTCATGCTCTTGTCTCTCGATGTCATCAGAATTGACGTAGTGAAAAGGGATATTAAATTTTTCAACCAACTCTCTTAAAATTTCACGATTTGCAATAACCGCTAAGATATTGGCATTTAACTCTCCGCTGTGATGCTTTATTAATAAATCTCCAAGACAGTGCGCCTCTTTAGTGGCTAAAATAATAATATCTTTTTTGGCAGCCTCCACACACTCTATAATCGCACCTTTTGGCAAGAAAGCTTCAAGCGTGCCTATAAATTCGGCTGTATTTATATTACCTACAAGCGAGGCTCGCATAAAAAACCTATTATTATCTTCATCTACAAATTCATTATTTGTCTCGATATTTAGATGATATTTAAATACCACATCACAAATTCTATAAATAAGTCCTTTCTCATCCTGGCACTCAATTTTAAGAATATATTTTTTCATTTTCATTGCCTTTTATCTTTTAAAAAGCTTTTATTGTAGCCAATTTGGACTTTTATAATAATTAAAATTTATTTTTCAAAAACTCATCTATAGCTAAATTTTGTCGCCTTAAAATTTCAATCCCTATAGCCTCATTTTTAAAGCCTGCTCTTAATATCTCATCGATATTTATAAGTGGCTCAAACCTGCTATCGTATATTCCAAATTTTTTAGCTCTTCTTACAAGGCTTGCTGAATTTAACCCAAGCCAATCTCTTAAAGGCATCTTAATTGCGATACGTAAAAGATCTTTATCGCTCACTCTTCCTTTAAAAAATGGTTCCCTAAAAACAGAGATAAAGCTATTTGGTAAATTTAGATCCTTCACCACTCTCTCTTGCAACCCAAATTCTCTAAGCAGATATAAAAACTCTTTTTGATCTTTTTTAAATTTGCCAACACTTATAAGCTTTTTTTGAAAATTAATCAGCTTATTTTTACTTAATTTTAGACCAAATAGCTCTTTAAAGAGTCCAAGCTTATAAAGATATTTAGCCCCTGTGCTTTGAAATTTAGCATTAAAAAGCTTTAGCATTTCACCGCTTATCCTATCTTTGCTTAGATCTTTTAGACTTATTGTTTTCATCAAATTTAGTGTTTTTTGTGAGATTTTAAAATCAAATCTGGCGCTAAACTGCACACCTCGTAAAACCCTTAAAGAGTCTTCGCAAAACTTCTCATCATCAATATGTCTTAAAACGCCTTTTTTAATATCGTCCAAGCCGCCCCAAAAATCAAGTATTTTGCCGTCAAATATATTTATCATGATAGAATTTACGGTAAAATCACGTCTCATAGAGGCGCCTTTTTCATCATTGCAGTAGTTTACATCAAAGGCCTTATGACCCTCTCCTACTTTATTTTCAGTTCTTGGCAAGCTAAGATCAAAGCCATTTAGTTTATAGACAAAATAGCTCTTACCAACTCCGCTGGCTCCATGATTTTTCATTATTTGATCAAATTTGCAAGGAGAGATATCGTAAATTTCTATATCAAAATCGGTTATTTTTCTTCCAAGAAAGATATCGCGGACAGAACCGCCCACGACATAAGCGCGTTTAGTATAGGGTCCTAGTAAATTTCTTACCCAGTTTAGCTCATTTAGTTTTGAGATTATCAAGCCTGTTTTCAACATTGGCAAGTACAAATTCTAAAAATTTCAAAGTAAGCTCTAATCTATCCTCTAAATTTTCTCTACTTACGGCATTTAACCCTTCAAAAAGTACCAAGATTCGCTCTTTTAAATTTTTTAAAAATATCTCTTCGCCGTTTATATTAAATTTTTCTGCTTCCGGCTCATCTTTAATCTGCTCATTTTTAGTTGTATGATGTTCGATAGAGCTTATCTCTTTAAGTTCTGCCGCAACCTCATCTATGGCCATTTTTGCAATATCTTCTAATTTCATAATCTTATCAGCCACCTTTTAAATTCTATTATCTCTTCATCGCTTTTCATATTTATAAAGAAATCACGCATCTGCTCGTTTAAATTAGGATCTCGTTTTCTAAGTCCGCTAAGCCTTCTAATCGCACTTACAGCATCTTTGTTGCCGGGCTCATTCTTTAATATATTTCTATAGACTAAAAGCGCATCATCTTGAAGCCCTTGCGCTTCATAAATCAAAGCTTCCGTGATAGTATTTTTCACTGTTTTCCTATAAATTTAGCTATTATTCCGCCCATCTCGCTTGTGGTGCATATCTCTTTAGCACCAAAATCAGCTATATCTTTTGTCCTATAGCCTTCAGCCAAAGCCATTTTAACTGCATTTTCTATACTGTTTGCAGCCTCTTTTTCACACAAAGAGTATCTTAAAAGCATAGCGGCACTTAAAATAGTAGCGATAGGATTAGCAATTCCTTGCCCTGCAATATCAGGAGCGGAACCATGAATAGGCTCGTAAATTCCAACCTTACCACCTATGCTAGCGCTTGGAAGAAGTCCTATAGACCCGCATACCATACTAGCCTCGTCGCTTAAAATATCTCCGAATAAATTTTCAGTCAAAATAACGTCAAATTGGCGCGGATTTCTTACAATCTGCATCGCTGCATTATCTACATACATAAAATCAACTTTTACTTCAGGATAGTTTTGAGCTACTTCATTTACAACTTCGCGCCATAGCTGACTCGTCTCAAGTACATTTGCCTTATCAACCAAACAAACCTGTTTTTTACGTAGCATTGCCGTATCAAAAGCAACCTTAGCTATACGCTCAATCTCAAATTTAGAATACACCATAGTATTAAATGCACTATCGTCTCTTTTTTCTCTAGGTTGACCAAAATATATACCGCCTGTTAACTCACGCACTACAATAAAATCAACATCTTGAAGAACTTGTGGCTTTAACGTGCTAGCATCTACAAGCTCATCAAATATCATTGCGGGGCGTAAATTCGCATAGGCTCCAAGTCCTTTGCGTAATTTAAGCAGACCGCTTTCCGGACGCTTATCTCTAGGAAGATTATCCCACTTTGGACCGCCTATTGCTCCAAAAAGTACCGCATCACTTGATAAAGCTCCATTTAAAGTCTCACTTGGCAGAGGTTCGCCAAATACATCTATAGCAGCCCCACCCATAAGGTAAAAATTGTAATTTAACTCAAATCCATGTTTTACACTAGTAGCGTCTAAAACTTTAAGAGCTTCATCTACTATCTCAGAGCCTATTCCGTCGCCTTTTATTACCGCTATATTATAAATTTTTGCCATTTTATATCCTCGTTTTTGCATATTCTATTAATCCGCCACTTTTTAAAAGCTCTTGCATAAATGGTGGAATCGGGCTAAATTTATACTCTTTTTTTGTAGTTAAATTTAAGATAACGCCATTATCAACATCTATCTTAAGCTCATCACCTTCATTTATCTCATCGGTTTCTTTTATCTCTAGGATTAAAAGACCTGTATTAAAGCTATTTCTATAAAAAATTCTTGCATAAGACTTGGCTATTACGGCACCTATTCCGGCTGCTTTAAGGGCAATAGGAGCATGCTCTCTGGAGCTTCCGCAACCAAAATTTTCACCAGCCACTATAATATCGCCTTTTGAAATTTTTGTGCTAAAACAAGGATCGGCATCTTCCATGATATGTTTTGCTAATTCTTTCTCGTCAGATGTATTTAAATATCTTGCGGCAATAATTATATCCGTATCGATATTGTCACCAAATTTCCAAACTTTATCCATATCTTATCCTATTTAAATTTTATGGATTTTAGCAAAATAAAGCTAAATAATTTATCAAATAAATTTTTAAAAGAGTATGCTTTAGAAATATGAGAATATTAAAATTTAGGCTAAAACTAGCCTAAATTTATCTTTTTAAAGAGCATCTGCCAAGAAGCGAGCAAGCCGGACAAAAACCTGTAATTCCGACTATAATAGGTATCAATCCTATTAAAGCCCAATAACTCTTAAAGAAAAACCAGATGCCGGCCATTAACAAAACGCCCAAAACAATTCTAATAATTCTATTTTTTTTACTTAACATTTTATTCCTTTCAAAGACCAAAAGCATATCACTTTCGGTAAATTTAATATCGAGATTATATCAAAAAATAGATATTTAGAATTGCAACAAAGTTACACTTTAAGTATTTTAAAAGTAATTACGCCTCTTTTTTGAACTATCTCGCCTTCTCTTTCCATCTCTTTTAATACTCTTGATACGGCTTCTCTAGCACTTCCTATATGATTTGCAAGTTGTTCGTGAGTAATTTTTATATTTGAATTCTTGGCATTTTGACTTAAAAAATTTCTAATACGCTCAACCAGAGGAGAAAACAAAGCCTGCTCCATCACATTTATAACACTTGCGAATCTAGTTGACACAAGACTTAAGGTATAGTTCATTACATCTGGATATTTATCTCTTAAAATTTTATAAGCATCTACAGGAATTAAGATGATATCAGTATCCTCATAGGCCTGTAAATTTATCTCTATTTCAAAAGAATCTTTAACACAAGATGAGCACAGTATACAACATTCATTTTCATTTAGGCTAAAAACGGTTATCTCTTTAAAATTACTTGATGCTATATATGCCCTTAGATTTCCGTTTTTTAGCATTATAAAGCCTTTGCATCCATCTTTAGTATATATAATTTCATCTTTTCTAAAGGTTTTTACTATACTTCTTTGAAATATAATCTTTTTGTCATCTTCACAAATTTCAAACTGAGAAAGAAAATTATCATCTAAAAATTTAATATCTTCTTCATTTAGCATATTTTCTCCTTTTTCAGAGTGTAATGTAGTATTGTATATAAAAATATTAAAAAGATTCTTATTTGAAACAGGCTTTATCTATTTAAAAAGATTAAATAGCGTGATATTATCACTGAGAAATAGATTTATTAAGGATAATATTGCAAAAAAAATTAAAGGAATTTTGTATGGATCAAGTAGACATAACAAAAAATCAAATTTCTAAAATATCCAATTTTCCAATTATGCTATATGCCGTTGTAATGGGACTTGGAGGACTTACATTAGCATATGAAAAACTAAATTTAGCAGTTCAAATATCCGATTTTTTATTTGAAATTTTACGCTTAATAACAAGTCTTATATTTGTCATTATCACAATAATTTATAGCATTAAAATAATAAAATATAAAGAAGAGGTCAAGGCTGAAATAAATCATCCCATTAAGATTAATTTCTTTGCCGCATTTGCAATATCACTATTTTTGCTAGCAGCTTTATGGCGAGATATTGGCACTTTACACTCTGTTTTATTCTATATAGCACTGATATTTCAAACATTTTTTACGTTTTACGTGATAGCTTTTTGGATAAACAAAAATATGCTCATCAATCACTCAAACCCGGCTTGGTTTATACCTATAGTAGGAAATTTAATAGTTGTGATAGCAAGCGAAAGTAAAAGCGAATTTTTATGGTATTACTTCTCTATAGGCGTCTTTTTCTGGATAATTTTATTTACCATCATATTTTATAGAATTATCTTTCATGATCAACTAGCTCAGAAATTTATGCCTACACTATTTATATTTATAGCTCCTCCTGCGGTAGCTTTTTTAGGCTATATGAAGCTAACCGGGAGCTTTGATACGTTTGCGCATATACTTTTAAATTTGACACTATTCTTTGTGGGACTTATATTTTTTATGTATAAAAATTTTATGAAGCTTAAATTTTTCCTATCGTGGTGGGCATTTACCTTCCCTACGGCAGCTGCCAGCATAGCATTTATAAGAGCTTATGAGCTAAATAGAGGCGATATTTTCTTATGCTTTGGGATTTTAGCCTTTATATTCTTGTTATTTTTTATAGGAGTAGTTAGCTATTTCACGGTCAAAGCAATCAAAAATAATGAAATTTGCGTAGCTGAATAAATCAGCCTACAATCATCCAAATTCCGATGCTGCACATTAGCAAAGCTGTAAAAATTTCTAAAATTCTAAGATGATTTAAGAGCAGTCTTTTTAGGACTGCTCCACCAAGAGCATATATACTAAGAGATATAAATTCTATAACCAAAAGCAATGCGATAATCAGATAGATTCCGCTTCCAAAGGGATCTTGCCTATCGATAAACGGTGGTAAAATGGCGGCAAAAAATATCCAAGCTTTAGGATTTGATATACTAATAATCATTCCATGTATAAACAAAGAAATCTTACCCATCTCTCCATTATATCGATGTAAAGCCAGCTTGCCTCTACTAAAAAACAGCATTATGCCAAGATATATGATATAAATAGCACCGCAAATTTTTATAACTATAAATATAAATTCATACTTCATCATAAGAGCAGCAGCGCCTAAAATACACAAGAAAGCAACAATACCAACAGATAATAGCTGACCTAAAATCATTGGCAATGCCCTAAAGTAACCTATGCTAATACCTATGCTTAAAGCCAAAGTCATATTGATACCGGGCATAAAGCTGATGGGAAAAAATGTGGCTATAAACAAAAGATAGTTCACAAAGAGCCTTGTAGTTTAAAAATTAGTAAAATTTTAAAAGAAAGTGAATAAATTTAAGATAAAAACTTAAAAGCGGCAAAATAAATTCGCCGCTTTTTTCTAAATTTTAATGAGTATAGAAGAACTCTTGAATTTTTGCTTTATCGTTTGTTTGTGTAAGGGCTAGCATTAACAATACTCTAGCTTTTTGAGCGTTTAGGTTATCACTTGCTAAAAAGCCGTATTTGCCGTCATCAACTTCTCCGTTTAAAGTAGTCTCACCACTTCCTACACGTGAATCACGAACTACAACCACACCTTTTTTAACACCCTCGCCAAGAACTTCAAGAACCGTAGGGAATGGATTTCCGTTACCCATACCAGCGCTGATTATACCTTTTGCTCCATTTTTGATAGAAATGTTAGCAAAGTCAGGATTGTCGTTTGAATGGCTATAGATGATATCTACTCTAGGAAGCTCTTTGATTTTTGTGATATCAAAAGCTGAATTTACAGTATGTTTGCGAACCGGATTCATATAGTATTTTACATTGCCATAAAATACTGTTCCTATTTTACCTGCATTTGGAGATTTAAATGTCTCAACACCTGTAGTATTTGTCTTAGTAACTTCGCGAGCTGCGTGAATTTCATCATTCATAGTTACCACTACGCCTTTACCTGCTGTTTCTTTATTGATAGCAACATTTACAGCATTAAAGATATTAAGAGGACCGTCTGCACTAAGTGAACTACTACTTCTCATAGCACCAACCATTACGATAGGTTTGTCGCTTTTTACGACTAAATTTAAGAAGTATGCAGTCTCTTCCATAGTATCAGTTCCGTGAGTGATAACCACGCCGTCAGCTTTGCCGCTAGTTAGAAGCTCGTTTACTCTATTGGCAAGCTTAAACCAAACCTCATTATTCATCTCTTGAGAGCCGATATTTGAAATTTGCTCGCCTTTAATTGTGGCGATTTTGTTGATCTCAGGCACTGCAGCTATAAGTTTATCAACAGTAACCGTTCCTGAAGTATAGCTCGTATCAAGAGCACCCGAACCGCTTCCGGCTATCGTTCCACCAGTTGCCAGTATATAAATTGTAGGCTTAGCAAAAGCCATCGTAGCACCAAAAATCATCACAATAAGCACCTTTATTGAAAAACGCATATAAATCTCCTTTGAAGTTTAAGTTTCAAACTGTCAAGATCTTGTATTTTGAAATTTCAGCTTGAATTATACACTTTAAACTATATAAAGTCAATTAATATTATTTTTTTATTATTTTTTAATTTTTCTACCAAATTCTCAAAAGAAACATATAAAGAGCCGTTGAAAAAACTATGCTTAAAAGCGCATTTTTAAATTTAAGATGAATTAATATAGCGCAAACAGCAGAAACGATCTCGCGTCCACCAAAAGGAAATTCTTTAAAATTGGTATCCTTAAGGGCGTAAAAGACCAAAATAACCATTATAAAAAGCCCCATATGTCGCTCAACGCTTAAAAGCCACTTGTTTGGCTTGTCTTTTTTAAATATCCAAAACGGCGTAACTCTGGTTAAAAACGTTGCAACCGTAGCGGTTAGCACAACTAAAGACATAACAAGCGGGCTTGAGTTTAAATTTATGCCTGAAGTTAAGATATCGCTCATTTGACCCTATCTGCTACGACAATAACCGTAAATCCAATAAAAAGCGATAACAAAAGCATATATGACGACGGGAAAAATGCGGTTGCAAACACTCCCAGTCCAAGCGAAAAGAAAAGAAGCTTGTAGTTTTTATCATCCTTAAACATCTCGATAGCAAGGACGATAAAAAGCGCCGTTAGACAAAATTCAATCCCGCTATAATCAATCCTAATGCCCTTGCCGACTAAAATTCCAAGCAGAGTGCCGACCGCCCAGTAAGTTTGAGTAAGCAAATTTATAAGCGTGTATGCTTTGTCCTTTTCTTCTTGCGAATTTGTCTTAAGCGTCTTAAATATCGCAAAACTTTCATCGGTTAAGGCAAAGATGTTGTAGTATTTAAATTTAAGCCCCTTAAAGTCCTTTAAAAGGGCGAGCGAATAAAAAGTATGGCGCAAATTTATAACATAACTTGCGATAAAAATTTCAACCAAACCCGTGCCTGCGCTAAGCATCGAAAGCAAGGCAAATTGCCCTGCTCCGGCATATACTATCAAGCTTAAAGCCATGGTCATAAGAGGAGCTACGCCTATATTTTCAGCAAGCAAGCCAAAGGCTATACCAAGCGGGATGAAGCCTAGCATAACGGGGATTGTGATCTTAAAAATAGTATAAAAGCTCAATATTAGCCTTGCGATTTAAAATTTAAGGCGAATATTACTCAAATTTTATTAAATTTTATAGTCCGCTCGAGCTCTCGCCAAAATATATCGCATCAAACACCCAAATTCCAAGGATAAGCGCGATTATCAAGATAAGATATATCATGGCTTATCTCTTAAGATTATTTACGATTTGAAGCATATCATCGCTTGTGGTTATCGCCTTTGAATTTGCCTCATACGCGCGCTGTCCTGTGATAAGATCGGTCATCTCTTCAACTAACTGGACGTTACTCATCTCGACAAATCCTTGCCTTACCGTTCCAAATCCATCAATCCCACCGATTCCGGTTACCACATCACCGCTTGAACCTGTAGGCAGATAGTTATTGTCTCCTAGCGCATGAAGCCCGCTTGGATTTATGAAATTTGCAAGCTCAATTTGACCTATCTGCACCATTTCCGTGTTTCCGGACTGAAGCACAGATACGGTGCCATCAACCCCTACAGAAATTTGAGTTGCATTTGCAGGAACACTCATCTGAGGAAGAAGAATATATCCGTCGGAATTTACTATAGTTCCCTCACTATCAAGCTTAAAAGCCCCATTTCTTGTATAGGCCGTAGTGCCGTCTGGAAGCTGCACTTGAAAAAAACCATTGCCAGCTATTACCATATCTAAGTTGTTGCCAGTCTCTTTAAAATATCCTTGAGAGAAAATTTTAGTTATCGCAGTAGGGCGCACTCCAAGACCGACCTCTATACCAGTTGGACTCTTTGTAGTAGTGCTTGAAGCCGTACCAGCATACTCCATCACTTGATACATAAGATCGGCAAATTCAGCTCTGTTTTTTTTATAACCCATTGTATTTACGTTTGAGATATTGTGTGAAGTTACGTCTATTTGGGTCTGCTGCGCTATCATACCGGTTGCAGCTGAGTAAATTGACCTCATCATAGTCTTAAATTTCCTTTCTTAATTTTCTTATAATTTATAATATAACTAACTAGCAAAATACGTTCCAAAAACCATAAATAAACTAAGCCTTAATATTAGCCAGTTTACTGATGGCATCTTGATTAAGATCGTCCATATGGCTTCTCATCACTTTTTGATACATATCAACTAATCGGTTTGTCTCTATAAGTCCCACCATCTCGGTTACGGCATTTACATTTGAAATTTGAGTGTAACCTTGAGCGACAGCATCCACATCATCGCCAAGATCCCTTAGCTCCTTTAAATCAGGCAAAACGTATAGATTATCGCCCTCTTTTGTGAGGTTTCTCATCTCTTTTGGCTGAGCTAGATAAAATCTTGCGATCTGCTCGTCATTTGCGTAGATATTTCCGTTTTTATCGACACTTAGTCTCTCATCTTGCGGAATCTGTATCCCGTTTGCCCCGCCTTCAAAATGATTGCTCGGAAGCACTCTAAAGCCTTCTTTTGTTACTAAAAAGCCCTCGTTATCAAGGCTAAAAGCGCCGTTTTTAGTAAGCCTAACTTCGCCTGTTTTGGTTTCAACCAAGAAAAAGATATCCTCGCGCTTTATAGCAAAATCAAGCGTATTGCCCGTAAATTTAATGCCGCTATTACTAAAATCAACATATTGTTCTGAAATTTGAGGCACCCTATCAATAGTTCTATTTAAAAATTTAGCAGCTTGCTTTGTGTGATTTTCAAGCGGCAAAACATCTCTAAATTCCTGAAAAATTCTCTCAAAATCACCCACAACCACATCGTCACGCTTAAAGCCGATTGTGTTTATGTTTGCAAGGTTATTTGAGATGACATCAAGGCGGTTAAACTGCGTAACCATCGCGCCGGTAGCTTGATAATATCCGTTTTGCATTATAAAATTTCCTAAATTTTAATATCTCAAAAAATATTAAGCAAGTTGTGTTCCAAACTATATTTTGGCAAAGATTAAGAAAATCTCGGTATAATACATACTTTTTACTTCAAACAACTACGGACGGCAAAGGAAGCTAATGAGCAGCGCAAAAAAAGAAACTTTATCCCTCGTTGAAGAGTTATTTAAAGAGAATTCCAAAGGCTACGTAACATACGAAAAACTTATCAAATTTTTTGAAAAGGCGCCTACAAGTGCGATCGCAAAAAAAGTAGAAGCCCTAGCTAAAACACACAAAATCAAACTGATAACCGCAGCTGAAATAGCCAAGATGAAAAACATCGAGGACGCTAAAAAGCGCAAAGAGGAGCGTGAAAAGCTTCAAGATGAAATCTTGGAAGACGAATTTGACCTTGCTAGCGAAAATGATCTGCTTGAGTGGTCACGCTCAGATAGTCCCGTGCGTATGTATCTACGCGAAATGGGGCAAATTTCGCTACTTACAAAAGACGAAGAGGTAGAAATAAGCAAAAAGATCGAGCTTGGCGAGGATATCATCATCGATGCCTTTTGCTCCGTACCATATCTGATTGATTTCATACTTGATTACAAAGAGCCGCTCATAAACCGTGAAAGAAGAGTCAAAGAGCTATTTAAGAGCTTTGATGATGAAGATAACGGCGAAAAC
Organism: Campylobacter sp. RM16190; assembly: GCF_012978835.1. NCBI lineage: Bacteria > Pseudomonadati > Campylobacterota > Epsilonproteobacteria > Campylobacterales > Campylobacteraceae > Campylobacter > Campylobacter sp. RM16190. The sequence goes on from NZ_LIWS01000001.1 coordinate 71,566, forward strand.
GAAGAAGAAGAGGAATTTGACGAAGAGGCGGAATTTGAAGAGGAAACCTCAAAAAAACCTTCTAAAAAAGAGGATAAAAGAGCCGAAAAGGTTATAGAGAGTTTCAAAGCGCTTGAAAAGGCCAAAAAAGACTGGATGAAAATGGCTAACAAACAAAGCGACGTCGAGCAAGAAGATGAACTTTTAGCAAAGCTAACATTAGCTTTTAAAAAGAAAATTCTAAAAGACAAGCTAATGGATCTAGGACCTACAAGCAAACTTATAAGCGAGATTGTAAAGTCTATGGAAACGGCTCTAAAAAGCGATGATGAGTTTGACAGGGAGCTTAAAAGACTTGAGTATAAACTGCCTATGTTTAGCGACGAACTTAAGAAAAATCACAAAAGCATCCTAAAAGATATCATAAAGCTTAGCAAGGAAGATATCATAGCTCGCGTGCCCGAGGCTACGATGGTTTCAACTTATGTAGAGATTAAAAAGCTATTTCAAACAAAAGAGGCTAGTAAGCAGGGATTTGACCTTGATCCTGTGCAGCTAAAAGAAATTTTAGAGCAGATCAAACGCGGTAAGAAAATTTCAGACGAGGCAAAAACAAGAATGGCTAAGTCAAACCTGCGTCTTGTCGTAAGTATCGCCAAGCGCTACACCAACCGCGGTTTGCCGTTCCTAGACCTTATCCAAGAGGGAAATATCGGTCTTATGAAAGCGGTTGATAAATTTGAGTATAAAAAAGGTTATAAATTTTCAACCTACGCCACATGGTGGATACGCCAAGCTATAAGCCGCGCAATAGCCGATCAAGCACGTACTATACGCATACCTATCCATATGATCGAGACTATAAACAGGATAAACAAGATAAACCGTAAATATCTTCAAGAGGAAGGCAAAGAGCCTGATGTAAGCATCATCGCCAAAGAGGTTGGGCTAAGTGTGGATAAAGTTAAACAGGTTATCAAGATCACAAAAGAGCCGATCAGCCTTGAAGCACCAATCGGTAACGAAGAAGACGGTAAATTTGGCGATTTTGTCGAGGATAGAAGCTCGCTAAGCCCTATGGATCATATACTTAAAAACGACCTTAAAGAGCAGATAGATGAGGTTCTTGATCAGCTTAACGAGCGTGAAAAAGCGGTTATAAGAATGAGATTTGGTCTGCTTGAGGATGAAAGCGATCGTACTCTTGAAGAGATCGGCAAAGAGCTAAACGTGACTCGCGAGCGTGTGCGACAGATAGAAAGTTCGGCGATCAAAAAGCTAAAACATCCAAAAGTAGGACGCAAACTTAAAAACTACATTGAGGGCTAGTTGATACTAGCCTCTCACACTTTATATCTATACAAATTTCACATCAAAATTCGCCACTTTAGCTATCAATAAACTTAAACCAAATCTCATCTGTATACAAATTTCATTCTTGCGCTTTTATCTCAAACTTTCTTAAAATTTTAGCTTTTATATCAAATTTATTCATTATGATTTATAATATATAGTTTTATATTTTTAGTTTTAATTCCTTAAATTTAAAGCTTTATAAAATATATTTAAATAATTTAAAGGAGAAAATATGAGCAAATTTTTAAAGTTTGCATTAAGTCTTGCGCTTTGCGCTTCATCTTTATTTGCAGATCGCATCATCACCGATCAACTGGGCAGAGATGTAACCCTTCCCGACGAAGTTAAGCGAATAATCGTGCTTCAGCACCAAAGCCTAAACGTGCTTAATCAAATAAACGCCATAGATAAGGTTGTGGGCGTGCTTGAAACTTGGGAAAAAGCGCTTGGCAAGAACTATGCCCGCCTTGCTCCAAGCCTTAAAGATATGCCGACCCCGGGCGACTTAAAGGTCATAAACCACGAATCAGTTCTTAAACTAAAACCCGATGTCGTTATCGTAACCAACTACATCCCAAGCGAATATATCGCAAAAATGGAAGAGCTTAAGATACCAGTTGTTGGCATCAGCTTTTCAAAAAGAGAGGATAAAGAAAAAGACAAGCTAAATCCAACGCTTGAAGACGAAGCCAAAGCTTACACAGAGGGCTACTATGAAGGCGTTGAGATACTTGGCAAAGTGGCAAACCGCGAAAAAGAGGCGGCCGAGCTCATTAAATTTGTAAAAGATCAACAAGCTTTCTTAAAAAGCAAAATGGACAATCTAAAGATAGATAAAAAAGTTAGAATTTACATGGCAAATCCCGATCTTACCACCTACGGAAGCGGCAAATACACGGGAGTACTGTTTGCAAGAGCAGGCGGAGAAAACGTGGCTGCAAAAGATATCAAAGGCTATAAGCAAATTTCAGCCGAAAATTTAATCGCTTATAATCCCGACATGATATTTGTCCAAGAGCGCTATCCGCAAGTTCCAAACGAGCTTAAGTCAAATCCTCAGCTTGAAAACGTAGCAGCTATCAAGATGGATAAAATTTACATGATGCCTGAATTTGTCAAAGCTTGGGGCTATCCTACAGCAGAAGCGATGGCGCTTGGCGAAGAGTGGCTGGCTATAAGGCTATATCCTGAGCATTTTAAAGGTGTGGATTTTGATAAGAAAGTTGAGGAGTTTTATCAAAAATTCTACCGCACATCATACTCTAAATGATGCTTCCAGCCCTCATAATCATCTGGGTTATAACCTGCCTTGTCTCGCTTGGGATGGGGCAGTATCACATCTAATTTAGCGAAGTTTTAAGCATTTTAATAGGTAGCAGCGATAACGAAACAGCTAAAAGCGTTATTTGGGGAATTAGAGTGCCTAGAATTTTGCTTTCAAGCCTTTGCGGCGGAGTTTTGGCACTTGCCGGACTTAGCTTGCAAGCCGTTTTTAAAAACCCGCTCGTAGGCCCTCATATCGTAGGAGTTAGCACTGCAGCGGCATTTGGTGGAGCACTTTGCATACTCATAGGTTTTGGCTCGTTTTACATCGTAGGCTTTGCCTTTTTCTTTGGAATTTTAGCTCTTTTGGCGCTATTTTTCCTAGCTAAATTTGTCTCTAAAGCTGACATCTTCTCACTCATCTTAGCAGGCATCGTCATAAACGGCGTATTTGCCGCACTTACAAGCTTGGTGCAGTATCTTGCCGACAACGAAGAGGTATTGCCAAACATCATCTACTGGCTGCTTGGAAGCTTCGTAAGCGCAAACTACGATAAACTCACGCTTTTAGCAGTTATCAGCCTGCCTTGCGCGACACTTTTGATCATGCTTAGATATAGGTTTAACCTGCTTAGCTTAAACGATGATGACCTTAAAGTTTTAGGCGTAAATATCACGCTTCTTCGCTCGTTTATACTGATTCTTTGCACTCTTCTTATCGCCGTGCAGGTAAGTGTAAGCGGAAATATCGGCTGGATCGGGCTTGTCGTGCCTCACATCGCAAGGCTCATATGCGGAAGCGACCACACTCGCTCAATGCCCGCTTGCTTCATCATAGGAGCTATATTTATGCTCTTTGTTGATGATTTGGCAAGAAGCATAAGCAGCGCAGAAGTGCCTCTTAGCATACTTTCAGCACTCATCGGAAGCCCGGTTTTTGCGATACTCTTAAAAAGGAGCGTGTCAAATGCAAAATCTGCTTGAGATAAAAGATGCGGGATTTTACTACGAGGAGCAAAAATTTCTCTTTCGCAGGCTAAATTTCGCCCTTGCCAAAGGCGAAACACTAGCGATACTGGGACTAAACGGGCAAGGCAAAAGTACGCTTATGTTTTGCATGATGGGAGTTTTAAAGCTCAAAGAGGGCGAAGTAAAAACGCAGGCTAAATTTGCTTTTTTACCGCAAAATTTTAGCGTTGCGTTTGACTATAGTGTGCTTGATATAGTTTTGATGGGGCGGATTCGTGAAATTTCGCTTTTTTCAAAGCCGAGCAAAGAGGATATCAAAATTTGCAAAGAAGCACTTCATAGCTTATAAATTTCACATCTTAAAAACAAAAGTTTTAACTCTCTTTCGGGAGGACAAAAGCAGCTTGTACTCTTTGCTAGAGCGATTGCCGGCAGAAGTGAAGTGATGTTTTTAGATGAGCCCGCAAGCGCGCTTGATCTAAAAAATCAAGATAGGGTTTTAACGCTGATTCGTAGCCTAAAAGAGCAAAGCGACTCAAGTATCGTCTTTACCACTCATCAGCCAAACCACGCTCTAGCCGTAGCTGACAGCACCCTCATCCTTAAAAACGACCTTAGCTACGTCTTTGGCAAAAGCAGTGAGGTGCTAAATAAAGAGAATTTAAGCTCGCTTTATGATGTGGATATAAGAGGTGTTAAATTTGATATAGAGAGCAAGCAAATACCAAGCATAACGCAAATTTTTACTACTCAGATATAAAATAATTTAATAAGTATTTAAAGTATGTTTATATAAAATATTATGATCATCTCACAACTAACACTACTATGAATAAATCTTATATTACAATAAGTAAGTGAGATAAATAAAAATAAAGAGTTGTTATGAAAGAAAATTTGACCAACGAAAAATTAAAAAATAATAGCTCTAAAGAGTTGTTTGAAAAAGCAAAGCAAGAAGGTATATTTGGTAGTTCGTTTTTAGGAGTCGGAATTTTAACAAGCAATGCTCCCATGTATTTTGATAATGGGACTATATCTGCTGCAATGTCAATAATGTCAGCAATTTATCTATACAAAGCTCTTAAAAAATTTGAGCAGATATCAAATGTAAGCGTTCATAAATTTTACAAATTAAGCCTTATATTTTCAGTTATTTTTTTGATATCTTATATAGCTACTGAATTTTATTCATTATATTTTGCCATTCCTCTAGCGATATCTGCTGTCTGCATGGCTTATGCCTGGTTTATATCTACTCTTAAACTGGCAAACATCACTAGAATTTCAGATTTTAAATTATATTTAATACTTCTAACTATAGATATAATATTTGCATTATATATAAGATTAGCCAAAATAGATAATGAAATACTAATATATACAGAATTTGGACTGCTTGTCATAATTCAAATTATATATATTAGTGCTTGGGTTAAGATAGAAAACATTAAAAGCGAGCAGCCTTTAGCTTGTATTTAAACTAAAGTTATTCTTGTTTAGCCATTCATTTTTGATAAATTTTCATTCTTTAAATTTACCTCCATCAGCCTTATCTCCTCTTCGCCGCTTCTTACGATATCAGAGTCACATTCAAAATTCTTCGCGCCTATCTTCTTTGGATATTCGACATTTGCCAAAATATGCCTAAATATATTTATCCGCGCGTGCTTTTTGCTATCAGACGCAACTATCGTCCAAGGACAAGCGGGAGTATTTGAAGCAAGTAGCATGGAGTATTTGGCGATGGTGTATTGATCCCAAAGCTCTTGGCTTTTAGCATCCACAGGCGAAATTTTAAACTGCTTAAGCGGATCGGTAAGGCGCTCTTTGAAGCGTTTTTTCTGCTCCTCTTTTGAAACCGACAAGTAAAATTTAAAGAAAATTATGCCTGAGTTTTTTATCATCTCTTCAAATTTTGGCACCTCGCGCAAGAACTCCTTATGTTCTTCTTGCGTGCAAAATCCCATCACAGGCTCAACTCCGGCTCTGTTATACCAAGAGCGGTCAAATATCACGATCTCTCCTGCGCTTGGAAGGTGCGCCACATATCTTTGGAAATACCACTGCGAGCGCTCCACATCGCTTGGTTTTTCAAGTGCGACTATGCGACATCCGCGCGGGTTTAGATGCTCGGTTAGGCGCTTTATGCTTCCGCCTTTGCCTGCCGCGTCACGCCCCTCAACGATGATAAGCACTCTTAAGCCCTGCTCTTTTACATGGTTTTGAAATTTCAAAAGCTCGATCTGAAGCTTTCTAAGCTCGTGTTCGTAGTCGAATTTGTCATGGTTACGCTTATCTTCTTTTTTATGTTTTGACATGAGGCTTCCTTTTAAAAATTTCATATATCAAATGCTACTTTTTAGATTCTTAAATTTAAATTAAGCACGCTGTATTCCTGCGTATTTAACACTGGCTTTATATTATTTTTGTAAAATACGACCAGAAATTTTTAAGGACAATTATGTTTAAAAGAGTGATTTTTTCTATATTTTTATCTATTATCTCAGCTTTTGCCGATCCGCTTTCGGTCGCTGAAGCTTTTGGACTGAGCGCAAAAACCGATAGCCAAAATGTCGAATTTAGATTTGATCTCGCCAAAGATATTTACGTATATAAGGACACTGTAAAGGTTCTTAGCGGTGGTAAACTCCTAAACGATCAGCTAAATTTGCCAAATTTTATAAACGACGGCAGTTTTGACGTATATCCTGAAAAATTTAGCTTATTTGTGCCTATAAATTTGCTTAAAGAGATAAATCAAAGCGATAGCTTTAATATCACGCTTGAGTATCAAGGTTGCGCCAAAAACGGCATTTGCTACCAACCGCAAGTAAATAATTACAACGTATCAAGCGGCTTAAGCGGATACAAGATAGCGTTAATTCCAAAAGATGATGACACACCCTCAGCTTCTAACCTACCTAGCGAAAGCGACCTATCCGAGCAAGACAGTATCGCTAAAAATTTAAGCGACAAAGGGTTTGTTTTATCACTTATTACCTTTTTTGGTTATGGAATTTTGCTTTCGCTTACCCCTTGTATATTTCCTATGATACCGATACTTTCAAGCATTATCGTATCCAAATCAGGAGACAGGCTAAACGCTAAACGCGGATTTTGGCTTTCGTTTATCTATGTCTTTGCCATGGCTTTAGCCTACGCGGTAGCGGGTATAGTAGCAAGTATCTTTGGTGCAGGACTTAGCGGCATGCTGCAAACTCCTGTGGTGCTTATCGGCTTTAGCTTGGTCTTTGTCGCACTTGCTCTATCTATGTTTGGACTTTACGAGCTTCAAATGCCTTTAAAAATCCAAAATTTACTCAACAAAAAAGCAGAAAACAAAGACGGAGTTATAGGAATTTTCATCATGGGATTTTTATCCGCTCTCATTGCAAGTCCATGCGTCGCAGCACCTCTTGCAGGCGTGCTTCTTTATATAGCGCAAAGCGGAAATGTGCTCTTTGGCGGATCGGCTCTATTTATCATGGGGCTTGGCATGGGTGTACCGCTTCTAATCATCGGCGTAAGCTCTGGTAAGCTACTTCCTCGCCCTGGAATTTGGATGGATAATATCAAAAGACTCTTTGGCTTTATAATGATATTTATGGCGATATGGCTTAGCGCTCGCGTGCTTGGTTCAAGAGTTGAGTTTTTGCTATACGGAGTGACGGCTGTTTTTATGAGCGTATTTTTCGGAGCCTTTGATAGCACAAATGAAAATAGCAGTGTCGGTAAAAAAACCATAAAAGCGCTATCTTTGATAGTTTTCATATATGCTTTTATCTTGATCGTCAGCTCTTTTGCCGGAGCGAAATCCCTTCTTAATCCGCTTGAAAACTTAGGAATTTCAAGAAGCGTAGCATCAAAAGAGGCTAAATTTATAAATGTTTCTAGCATAAGCGAGCTTGAAAGAGCGATTGTAAGCTCAAACAAGCCTGTGGTGGTTGATTTTTACGCTACTTGGTGCGTAAGTTGCAACGATCTTGACGCGATAACGTTCAAAGATGAAGCGGTGATTAAAAGACTTGAAAATTTGACTTTAATTAAAATAGACGTTACAAAAAACACTAAAGAAGATGCCCAAATAATGAAACATTTCTCAGTCATAGGACCACCTGCACTACTATTTTTTAATCCAAACAGCACTCTGGAAAACGAGATAAAAAATGCAAGAATTATAGGATTTTATGAGCCAAAGAAATTTATAGGTCACTTGGATAAATTTAAATTTTAAATTTATCCTCAAATTTTATTAATTTTAATGTATAATTTCACCTCCACTACCCTGTAGTTTAGCGGTAGAACTGCTGACTCTGGATCAGCTAACATAGGTTCGAATCCTCTCGGGGTAACCAAATTTTAAAACATATATTTGAAATCATATTCTGAATAAATTTTTTATTCTAATTAATCCCAAATTCATTCCGCTATATCTCATGATTTTTGCCATCTGCTTCCATCTATCCCTCTCGTAACACGGATGTGGGCATTTTCTACAGCTTGGCTTGATCTCGTGCGAACACTCAAGCAGTCTTTGATGAGTGTATCTAAAGAGCTCTTCGCACTCCTTGCAAAGCGTTGTGCTAACCATGAAATTTAAATTTTCGCCCTTATAAAACAGGTCTATACCTATCTCTTTTTTAGCTTCGTCTAAGTGTTTATCATTGCAGTGAGTCTTTAAAAATTTAGCCAAGGTGCTCACCTGCTCTATAAATTTTTCATTTGTCATTAACGATCCTTTTGAAAAATTTAGCAAATTTCATAATAAAAATCGTTAATTCAGATCAACACCAAAGGCTATTTGCAAAATTTATCCAAGGCCCTTTTTAAATCATCCTCGCAATCAATACCTATACTTTCGCTCTCGATCTCAAGCATGGCTATCTTTTTACCATTTTCAAGGGCTCTTAGCTGCTCAAGCTTTTCTACAATCTCCAAAAATGATGTTTCAAACAAACAAAATTCATCAAGAGCCTTAGCGCTATATCCGTAAATTCCAAGATGAGCCTTGTAGCTTTTACAATCCGCTCTATTAAAAGGGATTCTTGAGCGCGAAAAATATAGCGCAAAGCCGCATCTATCGGTTACAACCTTGACTAAATTTTTGTCATCTACCAAACTATCGTCTACTTTTTTATAACATGAAAACATAAAGGCTTTTTGGCTGTTTTCCTGGCAAAATTTCTTAAATTTGGCGATATTTTCAGGCTCTATGAAAGGCTCATCGGCTTGAACGTTTATGATGATCTCATCTTCGCTGAGCTTTAAAATTTTAACCGCTTCGTTTATGCGGTCTGTTCCACTTTGATGATCTTTGCTTGTCATAACCGCCTTAAATCCATGCTTTTTAGCTATCTTAAGCACCTCTTCATCATCGACGGCGATTAAAATTTCATCTACGTTTTGCACTCTTTTTGCAGTCGCGATAAACATCGGCACGCCGTTTATCGGCTCTAAAATTTTGTTATGAAACCTCGTTGAAGCAAGGCGAGCGGGTATAACTATCATCTTTTTATCCAATTTAGAATTTTTTCCTCTATCTCATCTTGTTTTGCGATATCCGTGTGGACGGCTTGTGAGATAAATAGCGATTTTATCGAATCCGGGACGATATCGCTAAACTCTTTTGCCAAGGCTTCAAGTCCTGTTTTTTCGTCTTTTAACTCCTCGTTTTTACAAGCTTTAAACATGCTTGGCGCAAATTTTACCCAGTGAGCGGTAGAGGTTATCACATTTGGACGAGTTAAATTCGAGCTCATCTTAAAGCAAGTGGCTGTGTGAGGATCAATTATGACGCCTTTGCTTGCTTGCTCTTTGATGATCTTTTCACACTCTTCATCATCACAAAAATCAGCTTCAAACTCTTTTTTGATCTCTTCTAGCTCGCTCTCATTTAGTTTATAAAAGCCGTTTTGGGCTAAATTTTGCATAAGTTCTTTTGTTCTAACTGCGCCAAATTTATCAAAGAGTAGCCTTTCAACGTTTGATGAGATAAGGATATCCATCGCAGGACTTATCGTCTTTATAAGCTCTTTTTCGCGCAAGTCGTAAATGCCTGTGATAAAGAATTCGGTTAAGATGTTGTTTGAGTTTGAGACGATTTTTATCTTCTCTATCTTTGCGCCCATTTTTTTAGCGTAATAAGCACCCAAGGCATTGCCGAAATTTCCGCTTGGAACGATGATATCAAAGCTTTCGTTTTCTTTTAGAGAGCCTGTTTTTAGCAGGTATACGTAAGCATAGATGTGATAGATGATCTGAAATAAGATTCGCCCAAAATTCACCGAATTTGCAGCACTTAGCGACACTCCAAGCTCTTTTAACGCGTTTTTAAAAATCTCGCTAGCTAGAAGCGTTTTAAGCGCTCTTTGCGCATCATCAAAGTTACCTTCTATGCCAAGAACCTTTAAATTTTTAGCTCCTGCATTTATCATCTGAAGGCGTTGAACCTCGCTTGTGCCGTCTTTTGGGTAGAGACACACCACTTTGATATTTGGCGCGTCGCTAAAGGTTTCAAGAGTTGCAGGACCGGTATCACCGCTTGTCGCGCACATTATGAGGTAGTTTTCGCCTTTACTTTTAGCAAGCTCGCTTAAAATCACTCCAAACGGCTGAAGCGCCATATCTTTAAAAGCGCGCGTAGGCCCGTGATAAAGCTCGTTTATGTATAAATTTTCACCGATTTTTCTTATCTGCACGGGCTCGTTTGGCTTGTCAAATTTCAGATATCTTTTAAGCGCTTTTTTAAAAACATCATCACTTACGTCAAATTCAAATTTTTTTATAATCTCAAGTGCGAGCTGCTCGTAGCTTAACTCTTGCGCACCGGCAAAAAAATCTTTGCCTAGCTCAGGCAAGCTAAGCGGCGCATAAAGTCCGCCGTAAGCCGAGCTTGGAGCAAGCAGCGCCTCGCTAAAATTTACCGCATTTAAATTTTCATTTTCATTAGCTCTTGTTTGATGAAGTTTCATTTTTTACCTTTTGTTGATTTTATAACCCATTTTGCGTATTTTTTAAGCACCTTATCGGCCTTTATAGAGGCTATTTCAGGAAGCTCGTAGCTATGGTTTTGTTTTATAAATTTGCTTATCTTTTTAAATTTTTTAGCTGTTTTTATGAGTAAAATTATCTCTTTTTCGCAGCAAATTTCGCCGTTCCACACATAAGTGCTTTTAGCCTTTATCACGCTTACGCAAGCTGCAAATTTGCGCTTTATAAGCTTTTTTGAAAGTTTTTTTGCGCCTTTTTTGTCGCAAGAAGTGATCACAAATTTCATCTTATCATCGTTCCTATTCCATCATCGGTAAACAGCTCAAGAAGTATCGAGTGAGGCAATCTGCCGTCTATGATGTGCGAGTTTTTAACGCCACTTTTTACGCATGCAAGCGCTGCATCAACCTTTGGTATCATGCCTCCGCTTATGACGCCTGAGCTTTTTAGCTCGTTTATGCTTGCCTCATCAAGTTTGCTGATGAGATTTTTTTCGCCGTCTAAAATCCCAGCCGTATCGGTTAAAAACATTATCTTTTCGGCTTTTAGCTTGCAAGCTATCGCACTTGCGCAAAGATCGGCATTGATGTTGTAGCTGTTTGCATTCTCATCGGTTGCGATAGGTGCGATAACGGGCACAAAGCCCTCTTTTAGCAAATTTAGCACTATGCTCTCATCAACGTCCGTGATGTCGCCCACAAAGCCGTATTTGCCGCTATCTGTCTTTGCGGCTTTGAGCATATTTGCGTCCTTGCCGCTTATGCCTATAGCCTTTGCGCCGTGCTTGTTTAAAAGTGCCGTTATCTCTTTGTTTATAAGCCCGCTTAGCACCATTTCAACGACTTCCATCGTAGCTTCATCGGTGACTCTAAGCCCATCTACAAATTCGCTTTTGATATCAAGTTTTTCAAGGATGGAGTTTATCTTCTTGCCTCCGCCGTGGACGATCACAACCTTTATGCCTACCAAATGCAGTAAGGCTATATCGCGCGCGAAGTCGTTTTTAAGCCTTTCGTCTATCTGGGCTGCACCGCCGTATTTGATAACAAAAATTTTATCTCTAAATTTTTGTATGTAAGGAAGCGCTGATACGATAATCTCGGCTGTTTTGATATTTCTTTGCAAATTTGATCCTTTTTGGGCGATTATAACAAATTTTGCCTAGAGGCTAGCTTTGATAAGCTCCTTAAAAGAGACTGATAGAGTTGTTTTAAGGCTGATTAAAGAAATCGGCAAGCCAAACTCTTCGATCTTTACGAAATCTTTTTTTGTTACCAGAAGCGAGGTTGCGTTATGACGCTTTAGAATTTCTTCAAGTTCGTCTTTAGTAAAGCTATGATGATCTTCAAAAAACTCGCGTCCTACGCATATATCAAAAAATGCTTTTAGTCTATTAGGATTTGCTATGGCGGTAACCAAAACCATCCTTTTTGTATAGTTTAAAATTTCACTCTCGCGAGTAAAATCAACCCCTTCGCAAGCTACGTGATCGGCAAATTTATAAAAGCTTTTTAGGTATCTGTAAGCTCCACTTGGTATGACAAAATCAAAATAGGGCTCGTGTGATGGCTTAATAAGAATATCAAATTTTTTTATGTGAAATTTAGAAAAGCCGTCATCAAGCAGGATATATCTAGCGCCTAGATTGCGAGCTAAATTTATCGCTTCATCGCGATTTTCGCTTACGATTACGTTTGCGTTTCTAACGCTTTTTGCATACTCCATCGCCTCATCGCCGCTTGTTTTGATATCGGTTAGAATTTCGCCGTTTATGCAAATTTTTATTAGTCCCTTCGAGGCGCGTTTATACCCGCGAAGGATTATAAATCCGCCTTCAAATTCGTTTGCTATAGCCATACAAAGAGGAGTTTTTCCGCTTCCGCCTAGGGTTAAATTTCCGATGCTTATTATCGGTATATGAAAATCTTTCTTGGAAGCAAGCTTAAATTTGAGCCAAACAACGACAAGGTAGAGCAAACTAATAGGCAAAAGCAGTATGGCAACGAGTTTGCAGGGCAAATTCGGGCTATAAAAATACCGCTGCGCAAAACTATGCGCAAACCTCTTAAACACGGTGCTTAGCTATCTCTTTTATAGTCTCGCAAACCCTATAAACCTCTTCGTCCTTTAACGCATTATAAATAGGCAAAGATAGTATCTGCTGATAGGATTTCAAGGCGTTCGGATAGGCATTGACCTTAAGTGCATATTTATTTTTATAGTAGCTTAAAAGGTGTATAGGCACGTAATGAAGTGCTGTATGAATGCCGTTTTCTAGCATCTCCTTGGCAAAACTATCGCGATTTTTATCAACCTTTATTATGTATTGCACATAGACATGATCTCGTTTTTTAATAGGAGTCTTTATGTGTGGGCAATCAGCTAGCTCTTTATCATATATGGCTGCTATCTCCTGGCGTCTTTTTATAAATTTATCGTTTTTGTCAAACTGAGCCATAGAATATGCTGCGCAAAGCGCCGTTATATCATATTTTACACCAATATCTACAACATCATAGATATAGCCTAAATTTCCATCTTTATCTATACCATCTACTATCGCATGATTTCTAAGAAGTCTGGCGCGACTTGCTATATCATCATCGTTTGTCAATAAAAATCCAGCAGTCCCTATAGGATTTACTAGCCTAGAATATATGCAAAAGCAAGATATTGTAGATTTTTCTATAGAACCTATTTTTTGATCATTATATCTTAACCCTGCCCCTTTTCCTACATCATCAAAAACCTTTACATCATACTCCTCGGCGATCTTATATATCTCATCCATATCGGACGCTTGACCCGCCACATGATTGACAAAAATTCCTTTTAATTTTTTATGATGATGAACTTTTAATACTTCTCTTAAAGAATTTGGATTTATATTAAAATCATCCTCGTTAATATCTACGAATATAGGCTCGGCATCAAAGTGTCTAATGGCTTGAGCAACACTTGGTATGGAGTTTACAGAGCATATTACTTTATCCCCTCTTTTTAAATCCATCGAACAAAGGGCGAGATGATGAGCGGCGGCCGAGTTATTTGTAGCGATAGCATGCTTAACGTTAAAATAATTTTTTATTCTATCTTCAAGCTTTTTAACTATAGAAACACCGCTCTCTTTAAAAGCCTCTTTGATAGCCTCTATTTCTTGCTCATCTATTGATGGCTTATAAAAAGTAATATCCTCCATACACGACTCCTTAGTTAATATTCAAATCCGCAATTGGCGGCATCTTAAGTTTAAATTCATTTGCCCTCATTCTAGAAAATACGGTGTCAACCAACTTTTCATCAAAAATTTTACGCAAATCTTCTTTATTTTTATTTAAACATATCTCTTTTAGCACCATATCAATCTGATTATAATCATACCCTATATCAGCTTCGTCGCTTTGATTTTCCCAAAAGTCAGCAGACGGTGCTTTATTTATTATACTATCATCTATGTTTAAAAATCTAGCAAATTCAAAAATCTCGGTCTTAAAAAGCCCGCCGATAGGATTAAGTGCATACGCGATATCTCCATATATTGTGCCATACCCTAACATCCTCTCACTCTTATTACTAGTGCCAACTACCAGCGCATTAAGATCGGCGGAATAATCATAAAGAAGGCACATTCGGATTCTCGCAGCCAAATTTCCCGCTCTTATCCTGGATAAATCCTCTGAAATTTGATCTCTAAAACTCTGAATTATAGGCTCTATATCTATTATTTTATAGTTTATTTCAAGCTTTTTGCAAAGATTTAAAGCATCATTTAGATTGTTTTTACTTGAAAATTTAGTTGGCATTATCAGGGCATGGGTATTTTTTGGCTTAGCTAGTGCACAAAGAGTCAAAACCACAGCGGAATCAAGTCCTCCGCTAACACCCACCAAAAAGTTACTTGCGCCACTTGTCTTTAAATAATTCACTAAAAAGTCTTGTAATTTAATAGTAATTCTGCTATAATCCGCGACCATTTTTATTTTTTAAACACTTTAACTTTAATTTTTCAATTAATATTATACTAAATTTTAAGAAAAAATTTCTTTTAAGGTTAAAAATTATAAAATACGAGTCATAATTTTTTTTAAAGAGAACTATATGAAAATAATATGTAACACTTGTGGCAAATATCAGACAAACTGCTATATAGTGTCAAAAAACGGACTCGATCTGATTATAGATCCGGGTGAATCAGCATACGAATTTGTTATTAAAAATGCAGCTAATCCTGTTGCGATTCTTAACACTCATGGACATTTTGATCATATTTTTTCAAATTTTGGCTTAAAAAAATTTTTTAATATTGATGTATTTATTCATAAAGAAGATAAATTTATGTTAGAAAATGACGTTTTTAGGTATGGATACAAAACGGTAGATGATGCTATAGGTATAGGTGGAGCAAAATTTGAAGATGTGCATTTCAAAATAGGAGATTTTGATGTTACTTTTTTACACTTTCCGGGTCATACTCCGGGAACTTGCATGATAAAAGTAGACGATGCGATCTTTAGTGGCGATTTTATATTTATGGATTCAATAGGAAGATACGATTTTCCTTTTTCAGAAAAACATAGTATGAAGTTAAGCCTTGAAAGATGCATGAAAATAGATGGAGATTTTATTTTATACCCCGGTCATGGTGAGAAAACTACTCTAAAATACGAACAAAAAAATATGGGCTATTGGATTGATATGATTGATGGGGGGGGGTATTAGTGAGTTAAATTATACGACAAAGTTAAATTATTAAGCTATTTATATCTTAATTTTTTAGACTGGTCTCTTTAGCCCTCTCTTCGGCACGTCTTGCTGTAGCTTGTTTTTGTATATTTTCTTTATAAATTTTTAATATATGATCTTCCAAAACAACCACTTGGAAAGTTCCTTCAAAAACCTTTATATCTTTAGTTTTTCCAATAACTCTAACCTCTCGTTTTTTACTCTCTCCAAAATGTGCATGCGCATCAAATTCTATCATCTCATTGACCATAGTCGGAGCATAAAAGTGAATTTTAGCCCCTATCATCACACTATAAGTCTCGTTGATAGAGGCAAGCGCAGCATAACTAGCCGCAGAAAAAACAAATCCTCCATGTATAAGCCCCTGTGCATCACACACCATCTCGCTAGTCGCAAAAAAATTGGTCTTAGCGTGATTTGGACCTAAGGCTACTACACTGCCGCTTAAACTTAAATTGATATGCGGAGATGTTTTAAGCTCGTTACGAAACGGATTTTCATCCTCAGGCAAAATTACACTCTCTTGTACACTATCGTCAAAAATATTATCACTCATATTATCCCTTAAATTTTTAGTTTCAAATAGACACGTCTTGGAGCAGGATAGCCCTCTATGGTTAGTTTTGGATTGCTTGGGTCAAGAAAATTTTCAAGACTTTGTCCCAATATCCACTCTGTCTTTCTTTGTTCATTAAAATCAGTTTCTTTTGTAGCTAAAATTTCAATATCTTTAAATTTTGCGCGCTCACACCAATTTATAAGCGCACTAATTGTAGGAACAAAATAGATATTTGAAATTTTAGAATATGTCCGCTTTGGCGTAAGTGCAAAATCTCCATCCATATCTATATACATCGTATCCAAAAACAGCTCTCCGCTCGGATTTAAAGATAGCTTTAGATCCTTTAGCATTTTTACAGGATCGCTTCTATGATAGATCACACCAAGACAGAATAAGGTATCAAATTTATGCTCATAATATGGCAGATGCTCAACTCCAAGCAACTCATAAGATATATTGGAGCGCACAAAGTGATTTATAAATTTAAACTGTAAAAATGTCATAATGCCAGGATCAAAGCCCACTAGCTTCTTGGTGCCAAATGGCAACATTTTAAAGAGATAATATCCGTTATTGCAGCCTATATCACCTACGACTTTGCCCTCTAAATCAAGATACGGCTTTAAGATATTAAACTTAATAAAGCTTCTCCACTCAGCATCGATAAATGTATCATCTATCCTAAAAGGTCCTTTGCGCCAAGAGCGTAAATTTAAAGCCGTTTGCAGTATCTTTTCTCGCTCTTCTTGGTTTAAATTTGTATCTATTTCAACAGCATCTGCAAATTTTACTACGCTCTCGCAAGGCGCAATATCTGAAATTTCTTTTAAAAGCGGTGCATAAATTTTGCCTTCAAGCTCCTTAAATTTGGCAACTCTAACGCTTTGTAAATCCACCATTTATTTAGACCAGTCAATTATATTTTTCGGACAATCTTTGCGGTAGGTACCGGTGGCGTCATAATACTCTTTACAGTCATTGTAATAATTAGTAGATATTCCACGCTCATTAACAAAAATACATCCGCTTAAAAAAAATAGCATCATTATCAAAAGTAAAATTTGTTTCATAGCCCTGATTTTATCATAATTTAAGACGTTATTTAAAAAATTTAGAGTGTTTTTTCTTCATATACTCTATCACCTCTATCACCTCGTCAACACCCTCTGCATCGCTTCCATCAAGAGCCTCTTCTATGCTCTCTATGTAAGTTTCCGCTGCATCTTGAAGCTTATCTTTTTTAACTCCGGCATAATAAAGCATGCCCTCAAGCATCACAGAAAGCTCATAGCTTAGCTCGTCTATACTTAGCTCTTCTTCCCTCATCATCATATCTCCTTTTGTTCTTTTTCTAAAGTTTTTTTAGTTATCAGATCTACCATCTGAGCCTTAATATTCTCATAATTAAAGCTATCTTTAAAGCCGGCAAACATCCCTCCGCTGGCATTTACATGTCCGCCTCCGCCGACTAAATTCTTAGCCATTTGGCTTACGTCAACCTTTCCGTTTGCACGAAAACTAAGCGTTTTTTTGCTAGTAACATCGATAAAAAAGTCAATATCGTTATTCGCCACCAAAAAGTCGTTTCCGATAACGGACGTATTTCCGATATTATAAGTTAAAATTCCTCTGAATTCATTATATTTTATCTCAAATCTCTCTCTGTTTTTAGTGAGTAGATTTACAACATAATCCGATATTAGGTTACTTAGCGTATCATCTTTTTGGTTTCTAAAAAAATCTTTTTTAAATTTAAAAATAGCCTCATCAAGCCTTATATAGTCGTTTTTATCATTAAAAAACTCGCGCGCCCTTTCAATCAGATAAAACATATATTTGGTGCTCTGTTCCTCAAACATCACCTTGTTTATCTCTTTTGCATTTGCTATAAGCCCCAGACAAACCTTACCCATCTCAAAATCTTTATCGTCTTTTAGCCAAATATCGACAGCATTTACCACATCGCTAAATTTTTTCAGCCTCTCATCCACTCCATAAATGGCTGAGAAAAAATCATGAGTTATCTTTGTGGCACATCTTGAGCTATCTAGGAAATACCAATCAAATTTACTAGCGCACTCCGCACCGCTTTGGTGATGATCAAGCAGTATGAGTTTGGCATTTTTACCTATCAAGGACTTTTCAAACTCTTCGCATTGAGCAAGAGTTAAATTTAGATCCGTTATTAGCACTAGGGATTTTTCATCTCCCAAATTTGATAAAATTTCACTAAATTTTTCATCTATCTCTTTACCATAATTTGAATTATAAAATTTTATATCTTTAAAATAGTGATTTGTTATTGTTTGTGCTCCATATCCGTCTAAATCGGTATGCGACAAGTGGTGAATTTGCATATTTTTCCTTTATAAATTTTCAATTTCAATAGCACCGACAGTTTCAAAAGGTGTGTTTGCAGAAACCTCCGCAAAACTTAATACTACAATATCTATGCCAAAATTTGTGCATATATCTGCTATAAATTTTCTCAAACTTGGCTCTACACAAAGAACCATTGGGCCATATTCTGATATCGGACGCTTGGTTCTTGCATCACGAAGAGCCTGCACTATAGCAGAAGTTTGAGCCACATTTATCATAAGATGATATGCACCATCTTTATACTGCACGGCGTCAAGAAGCTTTTGCTGGGCGGCTGTCTCAAGGATATAAAATCTAAGCTGTCCATTTTCGTCAACATATAAAGATGTAATAACACGCGAGAGGCTTGCTCGAACATGCTCTATTA
Source organism: Campylobacter sp. RM16190 (assembly GCF_012978835.1). Lineage (NCBI taxonomy): Bacteria > Pseudomonadati > Campylobacterota > Epsilonproteobacteria > Campylobacterales > Campylobacteraceae > Campylobacter > Campylobacter sp. RM16190. The sequence continues at coordinate 90,180 of NZ_LIWS01000001.1, forward strand.
TCATATCCATATTTTTACTCACTTCGGCAATATCGCTAAGCGCCTCTAGGATACTTAGCATATCCTTAATTGGAATGCTATCTTTTAAAAGTGTTTTTAAGACCTTTTGGACTAGCCCTATTGGAGCAATCCTTAAAGTATCTTCAACTATTATAGGATAATCTTTTTTAAGCTTATCAAGTAGATTTTGAACCTCTTGACGAGTTAAAAGCTCAGCTGCATTTTGCTTTATAAGCTCACTCATATGGGTTGAAATCACGCTTGCAGGATCAACTATGGTATACCCGCTTAGTATCGCATCTTCTTTTACATTTGAATCTATCCACAAGGCATCAAGACCAAACGCAGGCTCTTTGGTGGCGATTCCTTGTATACTATCGCTTACAAGTCCGCTGTCCATAGCAAGAAATTTATCCGCATAAATTTCACCCTGCCCTATAACAACACCCTTTAGCTTAAATCTATACTCATTTGGCGGAAGCTGTAGATTATCGCGAATTCTAATCTTTGGCATCAAAAATCCAAGCTGGGTAGCGATATTTCTTCTCATCGCTCTAATTCTCTCTATCAGATCATTATCTGCTAGTTTTAACAATCCATACCCAAGATCAAGCTCCAAAATTTCAAGCTTCAAGATATCATTTATTTTAGCTTCTTCTTCTCTAGCTATCTCTTCGTCACTTTTTTTAGGAACTTTTTGCGCTTGAGCCTTTGCTTCATTTTGAGCTTGCTCTTCGGTTTTTTTGGCCTCGGTTACAAAAAGCTTACCCTCTTTTGTCTCTTTCATTATATAGCCTATTCCTAAGAACAAAAGCCCCATAAATCCGAGAGAAAGAGTAGGAAGTCCAGGCACTAAGGCAAAAACAAAGAGTATAAATCCTACTATCAAAAGGGTTTTATACTCGCTTAGAAGCTGAGTTAGTACCCCTTCTGCGAAATTTTCTTCATCCTTGCTTGCTCTTGTAATGATTATAGCGGTTGCGGTAGAGGTAATAAGTCCGGGAATTTGACTGACTAGACCATCCCCAATAGTCAAAATTGTATATGTCTGAGCCGCACTAGTCATATCAAGGCCATGTTGAAATGAGCCTATCAAAAATCCGCCAACTATATTTATAATAGTGATGATAATGCTGGCTACCGCATCGCCTTTTATAAATTTGGACGAACCATCCATCGCTCCATAAAAATTTGCCTCCGCTATAATGGCTTCGCGCCTCTGTCTCGCAGTTTTTTCATCAATTAATCCCGCATTTAAATCTGCATCTATCGCCATCTGCTTGCCAGGCATGGCATCAAGTGTAAATCTGGCTTGAACTTCTGAAACGCGTGTAGAACCCTTGGTTACAACCATAAAATTTATAATAACCAGGATACAAAATACAATTACTCCGATTACGTAATTTCCACCCACAACAAACTGACCAAAGCTTGATATTATCTCACTTACAGCATCTGGTCCATTGTGCCCCTCACTTAAAATCATACGCGTAGTAGCTATGTTTAACGATAACCTAAAAAGAGTTATTATTAGTATGAGCGTAGGAAAGGTGCTTAAATCGGTAGGCCTTGGGATATAAACTGAAATCAATATAATAAGCACCGAAATAGATATCGAAAGCGCAAGAAAAAAGTCAAGAATGGCTGGCGGAAGAGGTACGATTATAATAGCAAGTATGGCCACTATAACCGCTACTATAGCTAGACCTCTTAGTCTAATAATAGGTTCTAAAAAAGGTGCCACCAGTGTTAAAATATTACGCTTTTGTTTAGCCAATACTATTTCTTAATAATATCTGATAATCTTATAGTGTCTAAAAAATCGTCAAGCTGAATCTGCAAAGCATTGAAAGTAGACCAAATTTGACATATGGCGCCCTTATTCGTAGGGCAATCATCATGAGATATAGAGCATTCAAATACCGCCGTCTTTCTCTTCTCGGCACTCTCAATAATCTTTTTTATACTAATATTCTCAGGCACATCAGCTAATAAAAATCCACCATTTGCACCTTTAAAAGAGATTAAAATTCCCTCTCTTGCAAGATTTTGTAAAATTTTCGCTAAAAAGCTTTTTGAAATTCCAAGCTCATTTGACATCGTATCCACATCCACAGGAGAGCTTTTTTGTGAAATATAGATAAGTGATAGCAGAGCGTATTCGCTGGCCTTTGTAAAAAGCAAAAGTTCTCCTTATACAGTTTTCTTGATATTTTATAAAATTTTATCTGCGAATTTGATTAAAGTTAAAATTTAAATAATTTTGATTAAATTTCTAAATTTTATGATATAATCGGGTTTTTAATTTCACCAATCAGGAGGTCATCATGGCTTTGGATTCGGCTAAAAAAGCAGAAATTGTTGCGAAATTCGCTAGAAAAGAGAATGATACAGGTTCGCCTGAGGTTCAAATAGCTCTTCTTACTGCAAGAGTTGCAGAGCTTACAGAGCACTTAAAAATTTATAAAAAAGACTTCTCTTCACGCCTTGGTTTACTTAAACTAGTAGGTCGCAGAAAACGTCTTTTAAAATATCTTAAAGAAAAAGATTATACAGCATACTCAAAACTAATAGCTGAGCTAAATCTAAGAGATAAGTAATCACGAGCCCTTTTAAACAGGGCTCTTTATTTTTTTCCTAAAACTACTTTCTTTTTAAACTTATATTTTTAAATTTCAAAACTTTATAATTTATCTTAGAAGTAAAATTTTTAGTATTTAGGATTATCTTTTTATAAAAAACTCTATAAAAACTACTAATTTTAGACTCTCTATCTGCATAAATAGCTGTAAAAACATCTTCAAGCGCTGCTCGCTCTTTTTGTGTTAATCTATCCATCAGTTCTTCCTATAAGTTTTTTTATCTTTTTTATCGTATATAGCAAATCTTCATCATCAAGCTCGCATAAAAGTTGACATACTGCAATAGCAGCTTGAGGTTTAGATACTCCAAGTCTCCAATCTTGATATGTTCTCATGGATATTCCAAGATTTTTAGCCATCTGAGCTTGAGAAATCTTCTTGCCCATATTTTTTGATTCAACAGCATTATGCAATAAATTAAAAATATCGCTTATCTCTACCATTTAATAATTATACGATATTTATTATTAAATATACATAAAATATTGTTTAAATAGCATTAATATAGATAAAATATAATTTTAATAGTAGTATTTATACTTTTAATAAATTATTTTATACGTAATTACGTATATATTTATATAAAATTTGTATTAAAACCACAAAATATAGCTTAGTCTATTAGACTAAGATTATCTAAATAATTTTCTTTAATTTTATCACTTGACATTTATACACTCAATGTTGTATAATGCACTTAGCAATTAAAATAAAAGAGTGCTAATATATGAAAATAAGCAAAAGAGATTTAATACTTGAATCAATCATTCAAGCCTATTTGAGCGATAACTCTCCGATAGGTTCTAGCGAGCTTGGTTCTCGTATGTCAGTATCAATTCCTGCTTCTACGATCAGAGTATATTTTAAAAAACTATCTGACGAAGGTGCAATAACACAATTTCACATCAGTGGAGGCAGAATTCCTACGACATCGACAATGAATGCTTACTGGCAGAGTCACTTAAATTTCAAAGATGAATTTTTGATACATAATGAGAGATTTTTAAAGATGCTTGTTGACAGCATGGAAATTTATTGCATGATTTATGGCGATAGAGAGCAAAATTTAGAAGAAATTTTGAGAGTAAACGACAAATTTTTAATTTTAAATTTTAACTATGACGAGATTGTCTTAAAATTTGATCCAAGGGTTGAAAAATTTCTAAACAATCTAATTGGAGTAAGCCTAAACAAACTTGAGCAGATCTCTATGCAAGTTGGTTTAAATGAGCTTAAAAATAAGATAAAGGAGTTAAAGAGAACGAAAATTTACTTTCAGGAGAATGAGGGTGTAGCCTTTAATATGTTTAAGGACGAGAGATTTAGGATGATTTTAGATCCCAGCTTTGAACATCTGATGGCTTCAAATTTGACATTTTCTCCACTTTTTGAAGAAAGTTTTATAGGCATAAAATGCAAGGTTAATTATCTTGATAAAGAAGCCAAGATGATATGCGCAGGCAGTGTTTATGCAGATTATGAAAAATTTTTTAACCAAATAAAGGATGTGGCATGAATGAAGAGATAAAAGCGGAAGATCTAATACCTGCCGAAGGAAGCGACGAGAGTATTAGCTTCGGCAGTGATAGCTTAAAAAATCTTGAACTGCAAAAACAGATTGATGAGCTAACAGATAAGTATTATAGGGCCAATGCGGATTTTGAAAATATAAAAAAACGCTTTGAAAAAGAGAAAATAGACCTAGCAAACTACGCTAATGAGAAATTTGCCAGAGATCTCTTGCCTGTAATTGATGCGTTGGAGATGGCTGTAAATTTTGATCCGGAAGGAGATGAATTTGCACAAAAAATAAAAGATGGAATAAATATAACAATAGATCAGTTTAGAAAATCTTTCGAGAAAAACGGGATAACAGCCATTAGTACGGATTGCGAATTTGATCCAAATGTACATAATGCGATGCTTCAAGTAGAAAGCGATGGACATAAAAGTGGTGCGATAGTGCAAGTGATACAAAAGGGCTATATGATAAACGGCAGAGTATTGCGCCCTGCTATGGTTACGATAGCTAAATAAATTTAAGAAATAAAATTTAAACAAAAGGATAGAAAATGGGAAAAGTTATAGGAATCGACCTTGGTACAACAAACTCTTGTGTGAGTGTTTACGAGCGCGGAGAGAGTAAGGTAATACAAAACAAAGAGGGCAAAAACACAACTCCTTCTGTTGTCGCTTTTACCGATAAAGGTGAAGTTTTAGTAGGCGATAGCGCTAAACGTCAAGCGGTTACAAACCCTGAGAAAACAATTTATTCTATAAAAAGAATAATGGGCTTAATGAGTAATGAAGATGCTGCAAAAGAGGCTAAAACAAGGCTTCCTTATCATGTGGTGGATAGAAATGGTGCCTGCGCTATCGAAATAGCCGGCAAGGTATATACTCCTCAAGAAATTTCGGCTAAAGTTTTGATGAAGTTAAAAGAGGATGCCGAAGCTTACCTTGGCGAAAAGGTTATAGATGCGGTTATTACAGTGCCTGCGTACTTTAACGATAGCCAAAGAAAGGCTACCAAAGAGGCTGGAACCATAGCCGGTTTAAACGTGCTACGTATCATAAACGAGCCGACAGCGGCTGCACTTGCTTACGGTCTTGATAAAAAAGAAGCAGAAAAGATAGTAGTATATGACCTTGGTGGTGGTACTTTTGACGTAACCGTTCTTGAAACTGGAGATAACGTAGTAGAGGTTCTTTCAACAGGCGGTAACGCGTTTTTAGGTGGTGATGACTTTGATAACCGCTTGATAGACTGGCTCGCAAATGAATTTAAAAACGAGCAAGGAATAGACCTTAAAAAAGACGTTATGGCGCTTCAAAGGTTAAAAGAGGCTGCAGAAAATGCTAAAAAAGAGCTAAGCTCTGCACAAGAGACAGAGATAAATTTACCATTTATTACAGCTGATGCGACAGGCCCAAAACACCTTGTTAAAAAGCTAACTCGTGCAAAATTTGAGTCTATGATAGAAGATTTGGTAGGAGAGACCATATCTAAAATAAACGAGGTTGTAAAAGAGGCAGGGCTAGATAAATCTGAGGTAAAAGAGATAGTAATGGTGGGTGGATCTACTCGTGTGCCACTTGTTCAAGAAGAGGTAAAAAAGGCTTTCGGAAAAGAGCTAAACAAGAGCGTAAATCCTGATGAAGTCGTCGCTATAGGCGCCGCAATACAAGGTGCGGTTATAAAAGGCGATGTAAAAGACGTGCTTTTACTTGACGTTACTCCGCTAAGCCTTGGCATTGAGACACTTGGCGGCGTTATGACTAAGATAATAGAAAAAGGCACAACCATACCTGTTAAGAAAAACCAAGTATTCTCAACTGCAGAAGATAATCAAAGCGCGGTTACAATACATGTATTACAAGGCGAAAGAGACTTCGCTAGAGACAATAAATCACTGGGTCAATTTAATCTAGAGGGCATCCCACCAGCACCTCGCGGAGTACCTCAAATAGAAGTTGAGTTTGATATAGACGCAAACGGAATTTTAACTGTTTCAGCTAAAGACAAAGCAACAGGAAAAGCGCAAAACATCACTATTTCAGGCTCAAGCGGACTAAGCGATGACGAGATAAACAAGATGGTAAAAGACGCTGAGCTTCATAAAGAAGATGATAAAAAACGTAAAGAAGCTGTGGAAGCTAGAAATCAAGCGGACAGCTTGGCACATCAAACAGAAAAGAGCCTAAGTGAGCTAGGGGACAAGATTCCTGCTGACGATAAGGCTAATATAGAAAAAGCTCTAAACGAGCTAAAAGAGACTTTAAAAGATGAGAGTGCTTCAAAAGAACAGATAGATGCAAAAGTAAAAGCTCTAAGCGAAGCAAGTCATAAGCTAGCGGAGGCTATGTATAAAAAAGATGATAACACCAATGCAAATGCCGATGCAGCTTCTAAAAATAAAAAGAAAGATGACGACGTAATAGACGCCGAAGTCGAATAAAGCTCAAAAGGGATGGCGATTAAAATAATCTTCCATCCCTATTATATTTTACTTCTCTCCGCACTCAAAAATTTGTGCTTTAATTCTAAAACTATGTATTGGTAAATTTGCCTTATCACAATAATAAAGACTATTCCCGTATCCACAAATTGCGACCTCATTCAAAATTCTAAGTGTTATTCGCTTGCCATTACCAGCAACTGCAACTGCTTCATTTCTAAGATCGTTATAGGCACCTTTTCTTAAAGTATTATAAGTTGCACCAACTCGTCCTGCAACTTCATCACTACCTTCTATTTCGCCAAGCGTCTTGCAATTATACGGAGTACCATCCACAAGCGCAATACCTCTTGCATCTTGCGCCAATGGCTTTGGTAAAAATGCTACACCACCACAACCTGCCAATAAAATAGTTAAACATACAGTAAAAGTATATTTAAATTTTGCCATTCATTATTCCTTAAAAAATATTACTAAATTATAATTAAAAAAAGATTATATTCATTTAAAATTAAAAAATTGTTTAATTTTAATATTTTAAGAATAAAAAATTAAGAAAGGAGAGTGTATCTCTCCATAAAAATTTAATTCTATCCAAGCAGTCTAGTGACTTGATTTTGTAAATTTACGTTGTTATGCGCTTGAGCCATAATGGACGCATTTAGTTTTAAATTATTGCTATTTAGATCAGTTATATTTTTAGCCATATCATTATTTAGCATATTATTTTCACTTGATTTAAGTGCTACATTTTTAGTCAAGCTAGAATTTATGCCAGAAATCATTGCGTTTTGAGTTGATCCGATCTCTGAACGAAGTGAATTTACATTGGATATAAATTTATGTATGCTATCTTGATTAGCCACATCAATATCAGATGAGTTAATGGATGATAAATTTAGCCCTTGCATGCCGTTTCCGGTTAAGAAGTTCATCTCACCGCTAAAGATATTTTTGCCGTTAAAGCTTGCTTGAGAAAGACTATCGTCCATGGATTTTACTAAAGCTGTAGCTTCATTTCTTATCATCCTTCTTTGATCACTATTTAAAGCGACATTATTAAAAGACACGGATAGCTCGTTTATCCTATCGGCACTCTTTGTGATATTTGCAAGAGTGCTATCCGCGATTTGAAGCATCGCTATAGCGTCATTTGCATTTGCAATACCCTGCTCTAGCACAGAGCTTTGAGCTTTTAAATTATCGGCTATTATTAAATTAGCACTATCGATGCCGCTTATAGCGCGCTCGGCAGCTATATTCTTTAACGCCTTATCGCTATTGTTTTTAGCCTGTTCGAGATAGTGATTGTTTAAATTTGCACTGTATCCTGCTAGTTTCATATCAAATTCCTTTAAATTTTGCACATTATACAAATTATCTTATAAATTTCTTATAAACAAGAACCTTTTATCTCATTATACCTTACTTCCACAGAGCGCTTATGAGCTGTTAGTCCTTCTGCTTCCGCAAGCCTCATGCAGGCAAGCCCTAATTCACTTATGCCTTTAGATCCAACAGAGATAATAGAAGTTTTTTTCATAAAATTTTCAACCCCAAGAGGAGAGTAAAATCTAGCACTTCCACCTGTAGGAAGAGTATGGTTTGGTCCAGCCAGATAATCGCCCATAGCTTCAGGAGTAAAGTGCCCTGAAAATATTGCTCCCGCATGTGTGATATTCTCCATGATCTCAAAAGCATTATTTGTAGCAATTTCCAAGTGCTCTACCGCAAGCTCATTCATAAGAGACACACACTCGTTTATATCTTTTGCTACTATTATTGCACTTTTATTTTTTATACTTGCCCCAGCTATTTCGCGCCTTTCAAGACTCTTTAATTCCTCATTTATATGCTCTTGAACCTTGGTTGCAAAAGCTTGATTTGGAGTGATTAAAAATGCACTGGCAAGCTCATCATGTTCGGCCTGAGAGAGCATGTCTATAGCTATATGGCGAGCATTTGCGCTCTCATCTGCTATTACGCCTATCTCGCTTGGTCCTGCTATCATATCTATATTGACATCTCCATATGCAAGCTTTTTAGCAGTTGCCACATAGATATTGCCAGGGCCTGTGATTACATCTACTTTTTTAATTAAATTTGTACCGTACGCCATAGCCGCCACAGCACTCGCACCACCTACTTTAAATGCCTCTTTTATACCGCATACGTGCATAGCTGCTAAAAGTAGCTTGTTTACTTTTCCTTCAACTGCAGGAGTGCAAACAACTATCTCTTTTACGCCGGCTACTATAGCAGGAATTGCATTCATAAGAAGCGAGCTAGGATATGCTGCCTTGCCACCAGGGATGTAGAGCCCAGCCCTATCAATAGGGGTGTATTTTGCGCCAAGAAGCACATCGACACTATCTCTTTGAGTCCAAGTCGTAGGTATGCTTTTTTCATGATAAGCTTTAATGCGCTCATAGGCCAAATTTAACGCCGCTCTTAGCGAATCGTCAATATCATCATAAGCATTTTGCATATCCATTGGATTTATTTTAAAGTTACTCTCGTCAGGATTCCAGCGATCAAATTTAGAAATCTGCTCAAAAAGTGCCCTATCCCCTTCTTTTTTAACATCATTTAAAATTCCAGAAACCACTGGCATAACATGACTCATATCCATATCAGACCTATTTACTAGTTTATCAAATTTCTCTCTAAAATCAGTATCTGTTGTAAGTAAAAATTTCATCTCATCTCCCTCATTTTTATCTTTCTTTCGTATCTTATTTTTTGACTAATATTACCTAAAATTCCACCTTGATGGATATATAAAATTTCATTTTTAAATCTATCCAAATTTGCAAAAAGTGTTAAAAGCCCTACAGGATCATAGATTAGATCAAACTCTATGCCTGTTTCTTTTAAAATTTCTTGCCAAATTTCATAAAGCTCAAATTTTAAATCCCCATAGTGATATTTTTTAGGAGGATTTAAAATTTGAACCTTTGAATTAGGATCTAGAGCCAAAATCTCGCTTTTTAGGTATTTTGCGTCTCCTACACAAGGACAAGTAAATACATCAAATTTAGTATGTTTAGCTAAAAATGCTGCACTAGTTCCGGTGCCAGATGGCAAAAAAATATCAAAGGTTTTAGAGTGTTTATTGGCCAAAGACTCAATCTCTTTGGCTTGAGAGATAAAGCCCATTTCGGCCTCTTTTTGCCATACTCCTTCGTTTATAAGCAAAGAGTCCTTGCTACTTGCTAGCTCTCTTGCCTTTTGTTCTCGATCTTTATCTATAAAAATTTGCATTCCGTTTTCAAGTGCGAATTTAAAATTTCCAATCGGATTATCGGCTAAATTTGAATTTAAGCTTGAAACCACATAATAAAACTCAAGCCCTTTTATTTTAGCAAATAAACTTATGCTATACATCGCATTTGATTGGCTAGAACCATAGCTCACGACTCTCTTGATGCCTCTTAAGTCGGCTTTTAAAAAATACTCAAGTTTTCTGGCCTTATTTCCATTAAATTCTCCGCCTATCAGATCATCGCGAAGCAGATAAAAATTAAGTCCCTTAAAGCTAATTTTGTGAATATTTTCTATTTTGTTGCTCCAAAAACTTCTCTATCTCTTGCATAGCCTCTTTGTCCGAAAATGAAATTTTAATCTCAATTCTCTTTGAAGCCTCCGCGTCCTCGACTCCATCTTTCATCACAAGATCGCTAAAACTACGCCCGCTTGCCATCAGATACTCTTCAAGTCTCTTATCTTTATTCCAAGAATAGATAAACTGAAGCACCTCATAAGCTCTTTTTTGAGATAGATCAAGGTTGTATAAATAGCTGCCTATAGAATTTGTATGTCCCTCTATAACGATTTTATCTATATGTTTTAATATCTCTTCACTATTTAAAATAGCTTCAAAATAGTTCTGCAATATCTCTTTTAGATGCTCTTTAGAACTCTCTTTTAGCTTATATGAACCGGTGTCAAAAAGTATTGAATCAGGCAGTGCTACTACACCGGAGGCAGGATCTATATTTACTTTTTTCCCGAGCTTGTTTTTTAAATTTGATATTACATTTGAGCGAAGCAGGCTGATATTTTTTATCTTGTTTTTGGTATCGTTGTAATCGGATTCCAAAGCAGAGTATCTGGAGTTTTCAAACTTTAAATTTGATATCAACTCATTTATCTGCATCTCTTTTTGATTTAGAGTTTGCAAGGTTTTAGAAAGTTCTAGACTTAGATCCAAGATAGTCTTATTTGCATCATCAAGTCTGTTTTCATAGGCAGAGGTTATACTTTCAAGCCTATCTTTTTGCGCCTTTGTGGCTTCTAGCTGCTCTTTTACTATCTGATTTATATCCACAAGTTCTCTATTTTCACTCTTTGCGGCATTTAAATTTATGAAAATCTCTTGTATTATCTTCTCTTGTTTTTTAAGTTCGTTTTGAGATATTGTTATATTTCTCTCTTGCTCTTTTAAATTTGACTGAAGTTTTACTAGATCGCTTTGAGTTAAGACATATTTAACGACAACCGCACCGATTATGAGCATAAAGACAAACATAAGCCCAGCCATCAAATCGGCATAAGACACCCAAAAGGTCTGATCTCCGTTTTGTTCGCTATTTCTTATCTTCATCTAACATGCTTGCTTTTTCTATAGTTTGCAAGATCTCACTTGCTTCTTTATCAAGCTCGTCAATATCCTGTTTTAGCTCATTAATCAGAGTTGTATTGTCATCATAGACCACATTAACTTCTTCATTAAAAGCCTCTTTAAAAGCACTCATTCCTTCTATTAGGCTAGTCTTAAATCCATCCATAGCCTGCTTTTGCTTTTCCAATATCTCATCGCTAAAAGTATTAAGTGAGATGTTGAAATTTTTAATATTATTTTCTAAATCTATGACGCTTTTTTCAAGCTTTAATATGCGCTCATTTCCTACGTCATAAAGCTTATTATACTGCTCTGAAAATTTTATCTGCATATCTTTAATATTGATATTAAATTTATTGATAACATTTAAAATTTCAGCATGAATTTTAACTAGATCCCTTTGATCTTTTGAGGATTTTAAAAGGGCTGTCATGGTCTGTTTTATATGTTCGCTACTAAGTTTTACAGCATCTCCCTCTGTTTTTACAATATCGCTAAATACCTTAAATTTGTTATCTATAGTCCTGTTAAGCTCTGCAAAAAACTCCTGATTGCTTACATGCTCAAATATCACACCTATCTTTTCAAAATGGCTTAAATTTTCTTGTAGAAATCTTCTATCAATCTCCTCTTTGGTCCAAAAAAACGAACTTGTAGAATTTTTTTGTCTCCTAACTAAAATTTCAAAACGACTCATTCCGTATTTTTCAAAAAATATCCACCAAAGCGCTAAGAATATTCCGTAAATTGAGACATAAAATGCGGTAGCAACGCCACTTAAAAGCATTGATATCTCTTTTTCAAGCCCAATAGTATTTGACGAGTTAAATTCAGGCATAGATAAAGCTATACTTATAAATGTTCCCAAAATTCCAAGCATAGGAAAGATGCCAGCACCCACTGAAGCAAAATTTTCATTTCTTAAATTTCTAGTATAATACTCTACAAAATCATCGAAACTAGCGTTTGACTTCGTATCTTTTCCGATCACCAAGAGATGTTTGATAATATACTCTTTTAAATTTCTCTTAAAATCAGCTCCACTTTGCTCAAAGTGACAATAGGCAAGCTCGGCGCTGTTTTTAGCAAAAATCAAAGCAATAAAAAGTATTATACCCATCATTATGACAGTATGAAGACCAACTTTAAAATCTATAACTTTAAAATAACCAAGAAGAACAATAACATATATAGCAATCGGCAAAAATACTATTTTTAAATATACCAGAGCCGACTTTCTATTCTGCGCTTCAGGCAGAGCAAGTTCGGCTAAGGTATCGTTTTTTAAACCCATATACAACCTTAATTTCTATTCAAGCAGTTTAAATCCTCAAATGCTGTAAGTAGGCGTTTCACCATAGACTCTTCTCCGCCTCTTAGCCATTTTCTAGGATCATAATATTTTTTATTAGGTTTATCATCACCTTCAGGATTTCCTATTTGACCTTGCAAATAGGCTCTATTTTTTAGTTCATATTCCCTCACTCCATCCCAAAACGCCCACTGAGTATCGGTATCTATGTTCATCTTAATTACACCGTAGCTAACAGCATCTTTAATATCTTTTAACTCACTTCCACTTCCACCGTGAAATACGAAATTTACAGGTTTTTTGCAAGTTGTGTTAAATTTTTTACTAACAAATTCCTGAGAATTTTTTAATATTTCAGGTCTTAACACCACATTTCCTGGCTTATAAACTCCATGAACATTACCAAAGCTGGCCGCAATGCTAAATTTATCGCTTATCTTGCCAAGTCTTTCGTAAGCAAGAGCCACATCTTCAGGTTGTGTGTATAAAAGAGCATTATCTACGCCAGTATTATCGACACCGTCTTCTTCCCCGCCGGTTACTCCAAGCTCGATTTCTAGACTAATTCCTAGTTCGCTAAGCTCTTTTAAGTATTTTTCGCAAATTGAGATATTTTCTTCTAAACTCTCTTCGCTAAGATCAAGCATATGAGAGCTAAAAAGTGGTTTGCCGTGAAATTTCTTATATTCACGGCTAAATTTAATAAGTTCATCTATCCATGGGAGCAATTTTTTTGCGGCATGATCAGTATGAAGGATTACAGGCACACCGTAATGCTTAGCCAATAAATGCACATGTTGCGCTCCTGCAACCGCTCCAAGAACGGCTGCATTTTCACAGGCCTTACCGGCATAAAATCCGGCTCCACCGTTTGAAAACTGAATAATAACAGGTGCTTTAGCTGTCTTTGCGGCTTCTAATACTGCATTTACCGAATTACTTCCTACAACATTTACCGCAGGGATCGCAAACCCTTCGCTTTTAGCATATTCATAAAGTTTATTAACATCATCTCCTACCAAAACTCCTGGCTTTACGATATCCAAAACACCCATTTTGCACCTCTTTTTAATTATTTATATTCAACTTTTGCTTTAGCGCGAAGATCATCGCCACGTTTTTTCATCTCGTCTCTAAATTTTTCCATTTTTAAATTACCCTCGATGTGGCCTTTAACCTCATTAAGAGTAGCTGTTCCTGCATTTTTAGAGTCCTCTTTAAATATTACGTGATAACCAAACTGTGTTTGAACAGGTTTTGTTGTAATTTCACCTTTCTTAAGTGCAAAAGCAGCATCTGCGAATGGTTTTACCATTTGAGATTGACCAAACCAGCCTAGCTCACCGCCGTTAGCGCCTGAACCGGGATCTATTGATTTAGCTTTGGCTATCTCTTCAAATTTTTTTAGTAAAGCATCTCCTTTTAGACCTTTTAGCTGATTTATTATATCAACTGCATCTTTTTCAGCAGATACTAAAATATGTTTAGCTTTAGCTTGTGCAGGCTCTGCAAATTGATCTTTATTTTTATCGTAAAAATCCTTAACATCTTTTTCGCTTACTTTAATATCGTTAAAAATTTTTCTCATCCAAACATCTAGCGCTACATTGTCTTTTAAAGTTTCTATAGCATTTTTATATTCGCTATCTTTCTCTATGCCACTTTTTTTGGCCTCTTTAATAAGAAGTTTTCTAGCTATAGTCTCGTCTATCACCTTCTTTTGAGTATCTTTAGGAAGTTGTTCAATAGTTACTCCAGGCATAGCACCAAGTGTAAGTTGCACATCTTTATCTTCTATATTCATACCATCAACAGTTGCATAAACAGCTGCATTTAGGCTCATAGCAGCCGCTAAACTCAAAGCTCCAAACAAAACCTTATTCATCATGCGAATCCTTTTAAAAAAATTTACGCTCGATTATACCAAGAAAGTTGTTAAGAATAGGTTATAATTCATTGAAATTTTAAACTAAAAAGGCTGAATTATATCCTTGAGAACGAAAAAAGACATACAAAATATAAAAAATCAATTTTTAGCAAATTTTGAAAATGCAAGAAGCGAACTTCAATTTAGAAATCTATACGAACTATTAGTATGTGTAATGCTATCTGCACAATGCACTGATAAAAGAGTCAATCTGATAACGCCTGAGCTTTTTAAAGCATATCCTGATATAAAATCAATGGCAAATGCAAATTTAGCTAGCGTAAAGATGCTTATACAAAGCTGTAGTTTTTTCAACAATAAGGCTCAAAATTTGATCAAAATGGCAAAAAGTGTTATGGAAAATTTCGGCGGAGAGATTCCATTAAACGAAAAAGATCTGGTAAGTCTTGCCGGAGTCGGACAAAAGACCGCTCATGTAGTACTTATAGAGCATAACGGCGAAAATTTAATGGCTGTGGACACCCATGTATTTAGAGTCTCTCATAGACTTGATTTAAGCAGCGCTAAGACTCCTGAAGCCGTAGAAATAGATCTAACCAAGGCTTTTAAAACCGATCTAAACATCCTCCATCAGGCGATGGTACTCTTTGGCCGATACACCTGTAAGGCTGTTAAACCAAAGTGTGAAGAGTGCTTTATGAGTGAGCTTTGTAAAAGCAAGGATAAGAGAATTTAAAATTTAAGGAGTGCAAATCAAACCATATCATGACTGATTTGCACTTAAAATTATTAATTAATATGCAAAAATCTACTGCATACGTGCAACTATATTTCTAACGACCTTATCCATCATCTCAACCGACTCTATCTCGCAGTGCTCGTTTACCGAGTGAGGCGAGTGGATGTTTGGTCCGATAGAGCAAGCTTCAAGGCTCGGTTGCTTGCTTACTAAAATTCCGCATTCAAGTCCGGCATGAACGGCTGAAAATTTAGCTTCAGGCTTAAATTTCTTAAGCTCTTCAAGCACTACTTCGCTAAACTCGCTAATCGACGGACTCCAGTTAGCCGAACGATCTCTTACGCTAACGTCAAATCCAAGAGCATCAGCTAAAGTCTTAGTCTCAAAGCCCACGATATCAAGCCCTTCTCTAGTCATAGCTCTTCCGAAGAAGTCAAATTCCACCAAGCCGTCTTTTTGCTTGACGGTTGAGAGATTTATGCTGTTATTTACCATATTTAGTTCGACATTATAGCTTCTTACACCTTGCGGGAATGAGTTGATAAGGGCTAAAATTTTACCGCTGTGAGCCAGCACCTCGGCACTATCTTCATTAAGAGCAACTACTTCTACAAGGCTGTCTGATTTTAGCTCTTGCGCGCAAAGCACCTTGCATCTTGCATTTGCAGGGATAGAGTTGCTTCTTTCGCCAAAGTCAAGATTGATCAGCTCACAACCGTTTTCGGCTAAAAATTTGCCGATTACTTTTATAGAGCTTGGGATGTTTTTATGAATTTCATTACCCGAGTGACCACCCGGAAGTCCGGTAACGCTTACTTCATAAACTTTTCCGCTTTTTTTAACTTTTTCATCGCTTACCTTTGCGCTTACGTTTATACCGCCAGCACAACCTAATGTCACACGATCATCCTCTTCGCTGTCTAAATTTAACAAATTTGGAGAAATAATCTTACTTTTAAATCCGTTTGCGCCTACAAGTCCAACTTCTTCGTCGTTTGTAAATAGACACTCCAAATTTGCAAACTCTCTCATTGCACCCATCATCATGGCTACGCCTATGCCGTTATCTGCACCTAAAGTTGAGTTTTTAGCTCTTAAAATCCCGTTTTCTTCGATAAGTTCCAGCTTTGGAGCAGCACCTACGCAAACCATATCATAGTGGCTTTGAAGGCAAATTTTAGGATTTCCCTTGTGGGCGTGTATATTTCCAAGCTCGTCCACATCTACATTAAAGCCTTGAGATTTGGCAAATTCGACCAAGAATTCTCTCATCTTTTCTGTCTCATAGCTACAGTGAGGAATTTCGCAAAGCTTTTTAAAGTCGCTCATAACGTCATTCTTTTGCATTTCTACTCCTTTAAGTTATTTATTATCTTACCTTTATAGCCTGTTGTTGCTACCGCGTCTAAGAGTTGTTGCTCACTTATATCTTTAAGCGTCTTAACAACTGCCGTCTTATCGCGCAAACTAGCCTTTACTTCTTTTACGCCATCTACTTTTAATAGCGCTTTTCTAACCATAGCCGTACAAAGCGGACAGTGCATCTCCTCAACCAAAATAACAACTTTTTGATCGGCAAACGCAAAAGCGCAAAGCAAGATAAGAGCGATAAATTTACGCATAGATAGCTCCCAAAACTTCAGGATATGATAGCAAAATAAACACAAAAACAGCTAAAAAAACATATATCAAAAGCCATTTTTTGCCAGTTTTTTTAAGTGAGCAACTTCTATCTTTTTTAAAAAAATAAAATATAGAAAAAGCCAAGCAAACAAGGGCAAGAATACTTAAAACCTCTCTAAATTCGCTTAGCTGCTCGGTAAAACCAAAAAGAGTAAATGTAGATCCGAATATCAAAAAAACAAGTGCCGGCAAGCAACAAAGTGTAGCCGCAAAAGCACTTATTATCGAAGCGATGGCTAAAAACACACTTCTCAAGCTTTTAACTCTTGTGCGGTATAGTCGTAGCTAAATTCTTTTGGCGAATAATAATTTGCCGTATTTCCGTCGGTTTCCGCATACGGATAGCCGAAGTTGTTTAGCGGGATTTGCTCAGGCTCTGGCTTTAAGATGAAGTCGCGTCCGTAGTTAAAGCCTACCCAGCACATCTCCCAGTTACCAAAGAGATATTCGCGAATTTTGCTTAGCTTCTCATCGCTATTGCTTAGCTTTTCGCCTAGACGCACTTTAGTAACATCGGCAGGATCTACGGGTATCCAGCCATATCCCTTAAGATAAAATTCCGCTCTACAATGCTGTCCGCCTGAAATTTTAGCAAGTCCGTTTGTATCGGCTTTACCCATCTCGTTTGAAAATCTGCTTTGCCCGACTCTTATGCCAAACAGCTCTCTAGCAGGTATGCCAACTGCTCTACAAAGCCCTACAAAAACGGAGTTTATATCAGTGCATTTGCCCACGAGCTTTCCGCTTTCAAGTATCGCTTTTACATCTCCTAGACCGCATCCTATGACGCTGTTATCGCGCTCCATAGTATTTGCCACCCAAGCGTATATGGCTTTTGCCTTTTCAAGATCGCCCTTTATGCCTTTTACGATCTCTTCGGCTTTTTGCTTTACTACGCCCGTATTTGGGATTTGTTTGGTAGGTTTTAAGAAAAACTCAACTTCAGGACTAAGTTTTTCGTTTTCGTTGAAATTTACCTTGCTAAAATCAGTGTTTCTCTCCTGTGTTTGCACACGAAATTTAAGCTCTAAATTCGCATCTTTTTCATCTTCGCCAAATCCCGCATAAAGCGTAGGTATCACAAGATCTGAGATATAGTGTTCTTTTGCGTTTGTCGATATATCATAGTTGCTTACAAGTTGCTGATATTCGTTACCGACAAGAAGCGGAACCCAAAGCCTGCTAAGCTTACCCTGCTCTTTTAAACTATGCTTTAAGCTAACGTCAAAAATTCTATTTTTGTTAGGCGTCTTAATCGCCTCACTATTAGCTAAAACAACATTAGGCGAAAAACTAGCCGCACCGACAACCGCACTAAATTTGAAAAAATCACGTCTTTGCATGAAAATGCCTTGTATAAATATAGTTGCACCGCAACTCTTAAGAGGTATTTTACTTGCTAATTACTAAAATTTGTTTGAAAATTTTATACTACTTAAAAGCTATAAATGTGGCGAAATTTGCCCACCTAAACAAGCACTCCACACTCTTAAATCCCGCATTTAAAGCAAGCTCTCTATTTTCGGCTTCAGTATATGGTATCAGCACGTTTTCAAGAGCTTCTCGCTTTTGAGCGATTTCGAATTTAGAATACCCTTGATTTAGCTTGTAGTTTTCGTAAATTTCGATGATATTTTTACTTAATGTCTTATCTTCAAATATCATCTTTTCGCTAAAGACGAAAATTCCGTTTTCATTTAGGCTCTCGTAAATTTTGCCTACGAATTCCTGTCTTTTTATAGGGCGGATAAACTGCAAAGTATAGTTCATCAGCACCGCATCTTGCACACCTAAATCACACTCCAAGATATCGGCGAGCTCAAGAGTTATATTTGCGCCATAAGCTCTTATCTTGGCGTTTGCATTTTCAAGCATGGCGGCTGCGTTATCTATACCGCGCAAATTCAGATCATTTCTCGCCTCATAAAGCCTTAGCAAAGTAGAAGCCGTAGAGCAGCCAAGATCAAGCACAAAAGCTTCTTTTTTTAAAGTTTTTACAAGAAATTCGACAATGAGGCTTTGGGCTATATCATAGTGCGGAACCGAGCGATTTATCATATCGTCAAACACGCTAGCGACCGCAGCGTCAAATTCAAACTGCTTTTTTATCGGCTCTTTAAAAATTTCATCTCTCATCTTTGCGCCACGCCCCCTCTTATCATCTTGTCGTCTATATACAGATCACAGGTTCCTACGAATTTAGAAGCCTCGCTTATATCGAATTTAATCTGCGCTTTTAAACTGCTTAAATCGGCAAATTTCATATTTCCGCGAAGTCGCTTTATAAAGCATACTGCCACGTGGCTTGCGTTTGATATATTTTCGTTTATGACGTGAGTTTCTACGCTAAATTTGCCGTCCGTGCTTAAGCGATTTCCGATAAAAGTTACCGAACCGTAAGTCTTATAGCCGATTCTGGTTCTGGTTGCATAAACGCCCTCGATAGGCAAAAGATAGTTTTTCACGTCCAAATTTAGAGTCGGCACAAGCTCTTTTTGCCCTATTCCTTGACCTTTGATCACATCGCCTTCGATTGAGTATTCGCGCCCTATTAAGAGATTTGCCTCGTAAATTTGCCCCTGCTTTATAAACTCTCGAATCGCAGAGCTATGCACGCCCATACCCTCAAAGCAAACTTCCTCTACGATATCGACTTCGCCGTCAAAAATTCGCCTCAAATCATATTTATCCCACGCCCTGTTTCGACCAAATCTAAAATCAAATCCCACGACTATCTTTTTTAAATTTTTAAAATCTCTTTTCAAAAGAGCTATAAATTCATCTCCGCTAAGCCCTTTTATAGCGTTAAAATCATACAAAAAACACGGATATCTCGAGTATTCGGCGCGCTTAAGCTTTGGAGTGATGTTTGCCTTGTTTTTATCGATGACAACAAGCCCGCCAAATTCGCCTAAACGATTTAAAAGTTCCCTGTGCCCGCGATGCACCCCGTCAAAATGCCCGATAGCAACGGCGGTGATATTATCCTTTGTTAAAAGCGTAGAAAAATTCGGCATTTCCTTCCTTTCCTCTTACTTCGCACTGCCGACACTCCCGTAATACCAAGCCCAAATTTGCAGCCGCAAGCTCAAATTTCGCTCTTGCTCGCGATAAAGCCTTGGCATCGGTTACGACTCCTTTTTTATTGCGCTTAGCTTCACGCCCCACCTCAAACTGGGGCTTAAAGAGTATTATTATATCCCTTTTGGCAACTTTTAAAATGTCAGGCAAAATTTGCACTACCGAGATGAAGCTCACATCGCAAGTTACTACGTCAAATTTCATATTTTCATCTTCAAATTTAGCCTCGCGGGCAAATTCTCTTATGTCGGTATCTTCTTTTACCTCAACTCTGCTATCGTTTTTTAAGCTCTCATCAAGCTGGCTATTGCCAACATCAAGCGCGGTTACTCTACCGGCTAGATTTTGAAGCAAAATTTGCACGAAGCCTCCCGTACTGCTACCGATATCAAGAGCGGTTTTTCCATTTAAATCAAGCTTATAATACTCTAAAAAGCTCTTTAGCTTAAGCGCTCCTCGCCCGACATAAATCTCTTCAAGCAAATTTATACTATCCTCGTTGTTAACTTGCGAATTCGGCTTGGTTTGAGTCTTGTTATTTAATAAAATTTTGCCCGATTTTATGAGCTCGCTAGCTTTATTTCTGCTGATATTTAGCTTTTGCGCCGCAAACAGATCAAACCTCATCACAACCCCTAAAACCGGCTAAATTTAACCTCAAAGCATCTCCATAAGCTCTTCTTCGCTTATCACTCTAACGCCAAGCTCAAGCGCCTTATCAAGCTTACTTCCGGCCTCGCTTCCTGCTAAAACAAAATCGGTCTTTTTGGAAACCGAGCCTGAAACCTTAGCGCCGTGAGCTTCCAAAATAGCCTTAAATTCATCTCTACCCTTACTAAGCGTGCCTGTTATCACAAATGTTTTACCGCTTATATCGCTTTGTTTAACTTCAAATTTCTCAAATTTCGGAGTTACAAAGCTTAAAAGTTCTGTTAAATTTGATCTATTTACCTGCATAAACTCTACATAGCTCTCAGCCATCGCATCACCAAAACCGTCAATGCTCATAAGCTCCTCATAGCTAAGTTCTAG
This sequence comes from Campylobacter sp. RM16190, assembly GCF_012978835.1. NCBI lineage: Bacteria > Pseudomonadati > Campylobacterota > Epsilonproteobacteria > Campylobacterales > Campylobacteraceae > Campylobacter > Campylobacter sp. RM16190. The sequence continues at coordinate 111,140 of NZ_LIWS01000001.1, forward strand.
CCACTTGTCGCCAAACTGCCTTGCTATCTTCTTAGCCGCAACCTCTCCGATATGTTCTATTCCAAGACCGGTTATGAAGTTATGCAGATTCGGAGTGCGCGCGATATCAATAGCATTTAGCAAATTTGAAATTTTCTTATCCTTAAAGCCCTCAAGACTTGATAAATGATTTGCGCCAAGCCTATATATATCGGCTATTTTATTTACAAATCCCGCCTCAAAAAGCTGATTTACGATAGCTTCGCCAAGCCCGTCGATATTTAGACATCGCTTTGAAGCGTAGTGAATGAGTGAGTTTATGACGCGTGCTTTGCACTCTAAGTTTTGACACTTTATAAAAACCCCTTCATCAAGCAGCATAGTGCCGCAAACCGGGCAGTTATGCGGACGCTCTATCGGCGCTTCAGAGCCGTTTCTGCGCTCTTTAAAGACTCCCGTTATCTTTGGTATCACATCGCCAGAGCGGATTATGCTTATAAAATCGCCTTTCATAACGCCAAGGCGCTTAATCTCATCGAAGTTATGAAGAGTGGCTGATTTAACCTTAACGCCGTCTATATTTACCTCATCAAGCACGCCTACGGGAGTTACAACACCGCTTCTTCCAACCTGAAGCGCCACATCAACAAGCCTTGTCGTCTTTTCAATCGCAGGAAATTTGTAAGCGACCATAAATTTCGGGAATTTTTCTGTGTATCCAAGCTCGTTTGAAAACGCCACGTTATCAACTCTTACGACCATTCCATCCATCATAAATGGCTTATCTTCGCGCAAATTTAGAAGTTCGCCGTAAGCGGTTTTTATCTCTTCAAGATTAAGGCAAATTTTAAAAAACTCCTCGCGCTCAAAGCCAAGCGAATAGATAAACTCCATGATCTCAGAGTAGTTTTTAAGCCCTAAATTTTGAGCCCCATACCCCCACGGACGAAACTGAAGCCGTCTGCTTGCAGTTATCTTGCTATCAAGCTGCCTAAGACTACCGGAGGCTGCGTTTCTAGGGTTTGCAAGCTGGGTTTCGCCTCTTTGCATGCGAGCCAAATTTATCTCGTCAAAATCACTCTTTGATATCACAACCTCACCGCGAATTTCGATCTTGCCGCTATAAGCGATAGTTGTCGGGATATTTTTAATCACTCTTGCATTAGTCGTTACATCCTCGCCAGTTATGCCGTTACCGCGAGTTATGGCGCGTTTTAGCTCGCCGTTTTCGTAAAGAAGATTAAGGCTGGCTCCGTCAAATTTAGGCTGGATAACAAATTTTTGACCGAGCTTATCGCCACGATTTAGCCAAGCTACCAGCTCTGCTTCGTCAAATATATCCTCCATGCTCCACATGCGCTCGATGTGATCAGCCTTTATAAAGCCCTCGCTTACCTCGCCGCCGACTCGATTAGTCGGTGAAAACATCGAAATTTCACTAGGATTTGCACGCTCAAATTCAAGAACTCTATGATAAAGCTCGTCATACTCCTCATCAGTCGCGATCGGAGCGTCATCTTCATAATACGCCTTCGCCCACAAATTTAGCATATCAACGCTTTTTAGATACTCTTTTTTATCCATTTTGGCTCCAAAGGCTTAAATTTCTCATCGCTTCATCCATCTTAAACATCTGCACATGTTCGCTCACATCGTGTGTTCTGATTATGCTTGCGCCGTTTTCAAAGGCTTTTTGATGTAGATACAAACTTCCCGGAAGTCGCTTGCTAACATCGCTTGGACTATAAAAATTTATGACGGACTTTCTGCTTGCACCGACCAAAAGAGGCAAGCCAAAGTGCAAAAAATGCTCCAAATGTTTTATCAAAAGCAAATTATCCTGCGGCGTTTTTCCAAAGCCGATACCGACATCAAGCACGATATCTTCACATCCCAGCTCGCGCACTTTAGCGATTTTATCCGCAAAAAAGCTATCTATCTCACCGAGTAGATCATCATAATGCGGATCTTCTTGCATATTTTCGGGACTGTTTTGCATATGCATGAGGCAGTACTGCACGCTGTACTTAACGGCAAGGCTAGCTAAATTTGTATCTGCCGTGATATCATTTATCATCTTAAATCCGTGATTTAGCGCGTATTCAAGGCAGTACTCATCAAAGCTATCAAGGCTAAATTTCACTTTTTCATGCAAATTTAGGCGGTAAATTTCAGCTACGATACCTTTAAGTCGCTCAAACTCGACTTTAGCGCCTACATATTTACTACCCGGACGCGAGCTAACCGCACCCACATCGATATACTCAGCACCCTCTTCTATCATCGCTTCTATCTTTTTTATACCGCTTTTCGTATCTACTCTGCTTTGGGCGTTAAAGCTATCTTCATTTATATTTACAACTCCCATTATTTGGGGCTTAATTGGCTTTTTAAAGTTTGATTTTAAAAATTTAGCCAAATTTTTAAGTCCAAAATCCTGCGCAGCTTCTTTTTTTGCAAGCTCTTTTATCTGTGTGTCGGTTGCGATTAAAAGCGCGGTTGAGTTCTCGCCGTTTAAAATCGTATTTTTGTGAGTGACAAGCTCGGCTCCTATGCTAAGCGCGTCTTGTTTTAGTATGTTTGCAGCAGGCGAGCGGATATCTTTTAAAAGGAAAAAATTTAGATTCGCCTTTTTTTTCATTATCGCCTGACCTTCTTTGCTTGGGCTTATAAATTTGCAAATTTCATCGAAATTCGTGTCTTGATTTATCTTAAAAATTTTCACCTTCGACTCTTTTCATATATCATCAGCAAAATCGGCGTTAAAAGCGAGTGTGATTTTGTATTTAGCTCAGCAAGTTTAACCGCCTTGTAAAAATAGCTTAGCTCGTCTTGGCTAAACTTAACTCCCGCTTCGCTAGCCTCTAGAGCAATTGAGGAAATTAGTTCGTTTAGCTCGTTTTTACCGAGCTTATCGGCTCTTTCAAGTTCGATTTGTTCATCTATAAAGCGATAAATTTCTTTTAACTCAAGGCGAGTGAAATTTAACCCGCTTTTTATGCGCTCTTTTTTTATAAGCCTGTTTTCGGTGATTAGACGCGAGCGAATCGTTTGAAGCAGCATATTTTTAGACTCGCAAGCGATGATAAATTTGATATTTCTAGGAGGCTCTTCTATGATCTTAAGGAGTGAATTTTGCGCTTCTATGCGAAAATTTTTAGCCATCACGACAAGTAATTTCTCGCTATTTTCTGCGATATAAGCCTCGGCTATGACCTCTTTTGCATTTTCAAGCAAGAAATCTTCGGTTATAAAAAATCTTAAAAAATTTGGATCATAAAGCCTTAAAAGCTCCTCTTTTAAAGCTTCAAAATCACTCGTGATAACGATCTTGCTATGCATGAGATCTAAAGCATCACTTTAGCAAAGAGCGCAGCATCAATGCTTTTATCAAAAAGTTTATAAAGCGATAAAAGCTTGATATCCAAAAGCTCGTCGCTTGAGCTTAGATAAAAGCTGTTTTGCGCCTGCTCGTCAAACAGCCACATGTAGCTATCATCCTTACCTTTGGCTATCTGCGCGCTTTTGTCGTTGCTTTTTCCGACGTAAAAGAAGACATAGCCGTTTGGAAAAGCAAGGCTTAGCATATCCTGCAAAAGAGAAATTTCTTCTTTTGAAGATATTGAGTCAAAAGACGGATAAAGAGCTCTAAGTGAGAAAAATGGCAAGACAGGACGCGAATTTGTGGGTTTATTTATATTTTTTAAAAAATATTTCTCAAACCAAAACCTTTCGCTATCGGTTATCAGGATAAAAGCGCGCCCTTCGAGTAAAAATTTTAGCTTTGATGCAAGCAAAGGCGTCCACTCTGTGCGCCTTTCTTCCATCCAGCTCATTAGCGAGCCTTCGTCTCTAATAGCCTCCAAAGTCCATTTTATAAAATCACTCATTGATCTAGCTTATATGCCTGATGTAGCGCTCTTACTGCGAGCTCTCCGTATTTTTGATCTACTATGACTGAAATTTTAATCTCGCTGGTTGATATCATCTGTATATTGATGCCTTCTTTCGCAAGGGTTTTAAACGCCAAAGACGCCACTCCGCTATGGCTCTTCATTCCAACACCGACCACAGAAACTTTCACTATATCTTCGCTATATTCTACATGTTTTGCGGCAGCAAGCTTATCCATACACTCTTTTGCTATGGCAAGTTCGTTTTGAGGAACGGTAAAGCCCAAATTTGTAGTGCCATCTTGCCCTACGTTTTGAATTATCATATCAACATTTATGTTTTTTTCTGCCAAGACCGAAAAGATCTCGGCTGCGATTCCAGGCTTGTCCACCACTCCTCTTAATGTTACTCTCGCTTGGTTTCTATCAAGTGCTATTCCGCTTACTAAAACTGCTTCCATATTCTCTTCCTTTGTTATCAATGTTCCTTCATTATGATTAAAACTACTTCTTGTGACTAAATTTACATTTAATTTTTTAGCCAGCTCAACAGAGCGATTTTGCAATACTTTTGCCCCCAAGCTTGCAAGCTCAAGCATCTCATCATAGCTTATCTTATCAAGCTTTTTAGCTCTGCTTTCTATTCTAGGATCTGTTGTATAAACCCCGTCCACATCGGTATAAATTTCACACAAATCAGCATTCAAAGCTCCTGCAATGGCAACAGCGCTCAGATCACTTCCCCCACGTCCTAAAGTAGTGACATTTCCATCCTGATCTATTCCTTGAAAGCCTGCTACAACCACTATCTTGCCATCATCAAGCTCGCTTCTCATGCGCTTTGTATCTATCATCTCTATTCTTGCTCTTGTGTGAACACTATCCGTTATGATTCCAGCCTGCCTTCCAGTAAGTGCTACAGCCTTATAACCCATATTATTAAGAGCTATTGTAAGAAGTGCACAAGTAACTCGCTCGCCAGAACTTAAAAGCATATCCATGGCTATAGTATCGGCATTTTTAGTAAAATAATCGGCATACTCTATAAGCTGATTTGTAACTCCGCTCATAGCTGAAACAACTACTACTAAATCGTTGCCCGCTTTTTTATTTTCAATCACTCTTTTGGCAACATTTTCTATTCTATCAAGCGTTCCTACGCTTGTTCCGCCGTATTTTTGAATGATTAGCATTAGATAAATCCTTTCTCTTTAAAGTATCCCATAACTTTAGTGTAAATCGGTTTTTTAAAATGATTAATGTCATTTAACGCCTCATCGGTAGGGACAAATTTATACTCATCAAATTCAGGGGTCTTAGTCTTAATATCTATCCTAGCGCCGGCTTTTAGCCTTACTAAAAAATATTTTTGAGTTTGACCGTCATATGGGTATTTTTTAGCCTTTAAGACATTTGGCGGGAAGTCATAACTAAGCCAATCAGGATACTCACACAAAATTTCAACCTCATCTGTGCCAATCTCCTCTTTAAGCTCCCTTAAAAGAGCCTCTCTTGGCTTTTCTCCCTCATCAATTCCTCCTTGAGGGAACTGCCAAACACCTTGCAAATCACATCTTTGAGCTATAAAAACCCTACAATCAAAAGGGTATGTGGCAGCCAAAACAACGGCGGCAACGTTTGATCTGTAGCTTTTTTGCATAGATTAAAACCTAAATGTAAAATTTGATAGATTTTAACTTAAAAGAGTTTATATCAAGCTTTAAATCGAGCTTTTAAAAAGATAAAGAGCAACTTGATTTTACATTTTCACACGTTTTTATACATTTTAAAAAAGATAAAGTTAAAGCGTAAAACCACATATGTCCGGACAAATAAAATGAGAATTCATATCCCAATTTTTATATCATTAAATACCAATACCATCTATTCTCCGTTTAAATTTTGTTATAATTAAATAAAAATATAGGAGCGATTATTAAACTGATTAATGTTTTATATAAAATAATCATAATCTGCACTGTTTGCATTTGCGCTTTTGGATTGATCATTATGGCTTCTTTCACTCCGCAATTGGCTATATTTTTAGTTACAATCGCTTTTATTATAGTTGCGCCCATATTTTTTGGCCTTATCAAGGTTATCTTTTTTTAAGTAGTTAAAAATGTTTTTTATTCGCCCATTTTTAGTTTTATTATTCATATTCTTAATATCTTTTGCCACTCTTGCTGATCCGGTAGGGATGTGGTATGTTTTTAAAACTATTGCCGTAGGTGCTTTGACGGCTATTTGCGCAGGTGTAGTCATTGGTGTAATCATTGGATTGCAAGAATATAATAAGGATAAATATCTATACAAATAAACACCAACACTATACACCATCAATTCCTTTTATCTATCATCCTTATAAGTCTTTTTAAAATTTCGACTATTTATATAAAATCTCCTTTAACTCAAGAGGTCAGCAAGAGCAAGATTGTTATTGTAAAGCCTTAGTAAAAATCTGTATCGACAAATAAGAGAATTAGACCAACACCCCACACATTTTTCTAACAAATATGGTCAAAAACATCTCTCGAACACTTTATAAGTCTCGTTAAAATGATAATTTTTAATCCAAAGAACCATAAAATCAAATATTATCTTGATGATAAATTCTTATTTCATACAATCATTGCACAATACGAAATGTATATTTTTTTATACTATAATTAAGCTACATTTTAAATCCAAGGTAAAGATGCTTTTATACATACACATTCCATTTTGCGAGAGTAAATGCCCTTACTGCGCGTTTGGCTCACTTGTAGGCAAGGAAAATTTAGCAACCGATTATTTTAAGGCGCTGATAATTGATTTTAAAGCTCAAGCAGCCAAATTTAATATCGCAAAAGAGAGCATTAGTAGCCTATTTATCGGAGGCGGCACACCAAGTGCGGTAAATGCTAATCTATATGAAAATTTATTTAGCGAAATTTCGCCATATCTAGCCAAAGACTGCGAGATAACAAGCGAAGCAAATCCGAACTCGGCAAATTTAACTTGGCTTAAAAAAATGCGAAATTTAGGCGTAAACCGCATGAGTTTTGGCGCTCAAAGCTTCTTTGAAGATAAGCTTAAATTTCTTGGTCGCACGCATAGTGCCGCTCAAATTTACGAAACGGTCAAAAACGCTAAAATTGCCGGATTTACAAACATAAACGTAGATCTCATCTACGGCACAAAATTTGACACTAAAAAACGCCTTGCCATAGAGGTTCAAAACATTAAAAATTTAGGCGTTTCACACACTAGCGCGTACTCGCTAACACTTGAAGAAAATACTCCTTTTGAAGGCAAAATAAGCTATAAAAAAGATAGCCCGCTACTAGCTAAATTTCTCATAAACGAGATAGAAAAAACAGATCTAAAACAATACGAGATATCAAATTTCGGTCAAATTTGCAGGCATAACCTTGGATACTGGAGCGGGCAAGAATATCTAGGAGTAGGAGTTTATGCAGTTGGTTTTATGCAAGGCGAAAGATATACAAACACTAAAAATTTAAGCGCATATATCAAAAATCCGCACGAAAAAGAGGCTGAAATTTTAAGCCGAAAGGATCTAAATGTGGAGCATATATTTTTAGGAGCAAGAAGCATAGTCGGCATAGAGGCTTCAAAACTTGGCAAAGAACAGCTTCAAAGAGCTGAAATTTTAAGAGCTCATAAAAAGCTTGAGCTAAGGCAAGACAGGTATCTTGTGAAGAACTTTTTGCTTGCTGATGAAATTTCTTTGTTTATAGTTGGTTGATTTATAGAAAATTGAGCAAAAAGCTGATAAAATATTTAGTTTAAAATGTAAATTTAGGATATTAAATGTTTGGTATGAGTTTTCCTGAAATAATCATCATAGCAATCATAGCCGTTTTGTTTCTAGGTCCAGATAAGCTTCCTAGCGCAATGGTTGAGATAGCTAGATTTTTTAAAACTGTTAAAAAAACGGTCAATGACGCAAAGGCCAATTTTGATCAAGAGATTAAAATCGCAGAGCTGAAAGAGGACGCAAAAAAATATAAAGAGAACATAGCAAAAACAACCGAAGGTGTCCGCAAAAAGCTTACTTTTGAAGAGCTTGATGAGCTAAAAAAAGGCATTAATGACGTTACCGGCGGACTTAACAAGAATATATCCGACATAAAAAGCAGTATTGATAATATAAAAAATCCACAAAACATAATAAAAGATGCGGTTTTGGATGATAAGAAGAACGAAGAGAAGAAAGAGGCGTAATGTTTGAAGAGTTAAAACCGCATTTAGTAGAGCTTAGAAAGAGACTTTTTATAAGCGTTTCTGTCGTATTGGTAATGTTTATAGTATGCTTTAGCTTCTGGAATCCAATTCTAGCCATTATGACCGCCCCTCTTAAAAACGCTCTTCCAGCAGGAAGCAATATCATCTTCACTCAGGTTCAAGAGCCATTTTTTACTGCAATGAAAGTAGCGTTTTTTGCAGGATTTATGTTTTCACTCCCTGTAATATTCTGGCAGTTTTGGCTCTTTGTAGCTCCGGGGCTTTATGAAAATGAGAAAAAATATGTAATCCCTTTTGTATTAGCAGCTACATTTATGTTTTTAGTTGGCGCTGCGTTTTGTTACTATGTAGTAATTCCTATCGGCTTTGTATTTCTTATAAATTTCGGAGGCGAATTATTTACGGCGCTTCCTAGCATAGGGCAATATGTAGGATTTTTTACCAAGCTTTTAATAGCTTTCGGTATAGCATTTGAGCTTCCTGTACTTACATTTTTTCTAGCCAAACTAGGCCTCATAACCGATGCAACACTTAGAAATTCATTTAGATATGCAGTAGTAATTATATTTATATTTTCTGCAGCCATGACTCCTCCTGACATTATAAGTCAGTTTTTAATGGCAATTCCTCTAATAGGACTTTACGGACTATCGATATTTATAGCTAAACAGGTAAATCCTGCTCCAAAAGAAGAGATTCAAGAGGAAAAAGAGGAGTCTAGGAAACAGCAACAAGACAGCAACGATGACGACGATGATGAAATATACTACAATGGCGACTGATACAGATCTGTTATCGAGTTACGACTACTATCTTCCTCCAAATTTAATAGCCTCCACTCCAACCCTTCCAAAAGAGGAAGCAAGACTACTTGTATATGAACGCGGCAAGGATAAAATACACCATCTTAAATTTAAAAATCTACACGAAATTTTACCGGATTGTTCCATTATTTTTAACGATACAAGAGTAGTCAAGGCTAGAATTTTAGGATATAAAGACAGCGGAGGGGCAAGCGAGATACTACTAAACACTCCCCTTAATGATAATAAATTTAGTGTTTATATAAAAGGTAAGGTAAGAATAGGAAGCATTATAAAATTTAGTAAAAATTTGATTGCAAAGGTTTGCGAGATTTATGAAAATGGCACAAGAGCTGTTGAATTTACTCAAAACGGCCAAATTTTAGATGCCGCCAGTCTATTTGACCTACTTGAAGAGATAGGGCATGTGCCGCTTCCTCCGTATATAAAAAGAGCTGATAACAAAGATGATGAGAGCTGGTATCAAAGCATATTTGCAAAATATCACGGCGCAGTAGCAGCTCCTACGGCAAGCCTTCACTTTAATGACGAGATGATAAAAACACTAAAAAAAGATCATGATATAAATTTTCTCACACTTCATGTCGGAGCTGGGACATTTAAAAGTGTAGAGTCTGAAATCATAAGGGATCATCTTATGCATGGCGAGTTTTATCAAATCCCTAAAGATACTCAAGAGCTAATAAATTCAAATAAGCCGATTTTAGGCATTGGAACAACAGTAACAAGGTGCGTAGAGGAATTTGCAAGAAGCAAAATATCAAGCGGCGAGTGTAAGCTATTTTTGAATTTATACAATAGACCCATTCGTCAAAACTATCTTCTAACAAATTTTCATCTTCCCAAGTCAACCCTCATAATGCTAGTAACAAGCTTTATAGGACTCGATAAGACAATGGAAATTTATAAAACGGCAATTGAAAAAGAGTATAAATTCTACTCTTATGGTGACGGAATGCTGATTATTTAGGATAAGCAATGGAATTTAGCGCAATACTTTTCATAATTCTTTTTCTATATCTAATGCTACTTGTAGCATACTATATACATTCTAAAAATTTAAATGAAAAATTTACCAACAAAAGAGTTAGGCTGCTTAGAAAAAACCCTGAGTTTCAATCCGGTAATACAAGAAGAAAAATAGCACAAATGGATATATTAGAAAGCATGTTCTTTCTAATGAATTCATTAAACGAAGATTCAAAAAAAAATAATAACACAGTACTGCTTGATTACAACATGAACTATCCAAGGACATTTGATGCGGATTTTTCCAATGTCGTTAAACTAACAGATGCGCTAACTCAAATAATGCTCTTAAATTTGTCAAATTCAACAATAATTATTAAATTTTTATTAAGCAATTACAGTAAAAGGCAGATCAAATTTACAATCTCAGTATGGGCCAATAATAGTTTTTACACAGATTCCATAAATAAAAGTATGATACATACGACTATGACACCGAAAAGTAGAAAGTTTTTTCGTTTAGCCCAAGAAATATCGAATAAAAATGGTTCCGCAGTATCGTTTCAATATGAGTCAAAAGGATATTTAAAAGCATCTGCCGACATATCCCTTGATCTTTCAGACGCTAAAACGGATACGCTTGAAGGATTAAAAATAGAGTATCCAAAAAACTTTACTGTATTAATAGCCGAAAAAAATCAATATTCGTTTGATATTTTAAAGAAAGAACTTGAATTTATGAATATTGACGTTAAACCAACTTCTGATCTAAACATAATCAAAAGACATATAGAAGATAATATTTTTAGACCGGATATGGTGTTTATGCAAGCAGATATTATAGATGATACAAACTTAAAAGATATAGAGAGTTATCTAATAAATAAAAAAATATGCTTGGTTATAATCAAAAACAATCATGATGGTTTAAAAATAAATCCGAATATATACGTGCAATACTTATCTCAGCCCTACACTCCAGACACTCTAATTTGTATTATTAACAATGCCTACAAACACCGTTATCATAGAGTATAAAATATAACTATACTTTAATATATCTCTTTAAAATAATCATCGCAGCTATGCTATCTAGCTTGCCGTCTCGTTTCGTGTCCGTATAAATTTCACTTGCCTCAAAGCTACTCATCGCCTCATCGACATAGACTATCTCGCCACCAAAATTTAGAAGCGATACAAAGTGGCTTATGCGCCTTCTCATCTCATCTTCACTACTTCCGCCAAGTGGGATTCCTACGACTAAAGTCTTTGCGTTTAGCTCTGATAAAACGGTGCTCACGTCGCGAGCTGCTTGGTTGCGATTTTTTCTAAGAACTGGTTTTTGAGGCATCACTACGCTACCTACTGCCAGAGCCACTCCAATTCTTTTTAGCCCCACATCTATAGCCACTATGCTCATGCCAGATTAACCCTTAAACCTGAAATTTTCAGCCTGCCAAGAAGCTCGTATTCGTAAATTTGACTACCGAATTTTGCCAAGGCATCATCTAAATCTACTCCATTTTTGCAAAATTCTAAAATTTCATCTTTTGTGACATTTGCTACTTCGCCAAATCGCGTAGCAAATTTATCAAAATCATTTATTAGTTCGGCTTTTTTAAGAGCCAAAAGCTCATTTGTTCCTCTACTATCATTAATCCTTTGAGGCAAAACGTAAATTTTAATACCAAGTTCATATGCCATTCTTGCACTCTGCATTGAACCACTTAAAAGATCGGCTTGAGCCACGATAAGAGCTTGAGATAGGGCCACCACTATACGATTTCTCTGCAAAAACTGATAGCCTCTAGGCGTAACATCCGGAGCATATTCGGTTATAGCAAGAGAATTTCGATAGATCTCATCTATCATTTTAGCATTTGATTGAGGATAAATTCTATCAAGTCCATTTCCAAAAACGGCTATAGTATTAGGAAAGGCTCCTTTATGGGCCGCTATATCCACACCAATAGCAGCTCCACTAACCACACAAACTCCAGAATATGATAGGATTTTAGCCAGATTAAAAACACAATCCTTGGTGTATGCGCTAGCCTTTCTAGAGCCTACTATAGAGACCAAAGGCATATTTAAAAGCTCTAAATTTCCTTTGTAGTATAGCTGATCGGGAGGATTTTTAAGCCTATTTAGCTGTGACGGAATTTTACTTAAAGTATTCACAGGGCATCTTTTAGATAGACTACTTCAACGTCTTTTAAAATATCGCCGCTCTGCCTTAAAACTTCAAGTGTATTTTTATAAGGATGTCCTATAGCTATGGCCTTTGAGTTCTTTTTAGCTAATTCGATAGCATATTTGAGCTGTTTTCTAATAGTATTCTTATCATCCTGATGATCTAAAAAAACATCCCTTACAATATATGGCATAGAATGATTTCTAGCAGCTTCTTCAACCTTGCTATTTGATATGGTCTTGCTATCTATAAAAATAAGATTTTCATTTTTTACAGCCCTCATCATCCTATTCATAGCATCAAGATCACTCGTAAATTTACTTCCGGTATGATTATTTATATACATTAGTTCCGGAAAATCTCTTTTGATATCACGTAATCTTTTTAAAATTTTATCATAGCTATCGTTGGTATGCAGGGTATTTATCTCCTCTTTTTTAAATCCATGAGCCTGCATTGGTAGATGAATCATATAGAATTTAAACCTTTTTGCAAGCTTTGGGGTATCAGGATGATGCTTTGTCGGAGGAAAAATAGACGGAGTGAGCTTTAAATTTATAGCCTTTACGGCATCCACCTGATGTTTATGGGCTATATCGTCGATTATAATTACTAATTTTGGTTTAGAAGAAGATGATCCCTTACTACCTAGTGTAAATTTTTGATTTTTATCTACATCATTTTTTTTATCTTTTTTGGTTGCATTTCTCTCTACAATCTCTATATGGATTTTATTTCCGGACTCACTTATTTTTCGCTCTTTTGGTTTTATTAACTCTTTTTGTATAGATAAATTCGTATCGTTTTTCTCCATGCTATTTATTATATTTTTTATAGCACGGCTTTCTTTTTCAGTTAAATTTAGATCCTTTATTGATCTCTTTTGTTCTAAATTTGACTCTTTGGTTTTTGTTTTTTCTTGTGGTTTTGACTCAGATTTTAGAGCAGGCTCTTTTTTAGCACTATCTCTTTTTATCTCTTGTTTTTGACTATCTAAGTATTTTTCTATCTTATTTATAATTTGTATATTATTATCGCTTTTGCTATATAGATAGTTAAGTAAAAAATATGTAACAGCACCTACGCCTAAAGCTATAAGCAGGATTATAAAATAGCTCCAAAAGGAGCGTGTTTTAGCACTATGCTTTACACGCCTTTTGGTAGTTTTTCTCTTTGTTCTTGGGCTCAATTAATTCTTACTTTGATCTACGATTTTACCTGCGCTTATCCAAGGCATCATAGCTCTTAGCTTTTTGCCGGTTTGATTTAGTAGGCTTCTTTCGGCAATTCCTCTTTCGGCATTCATCCTTACATATCCTGCTTTGCGCTCAAGGATAAAGTCTTTTGCAAATTTACCGTTTTGAATCTCTTTTAAAATTTCCTTCATAGCCTTCTTGCTATCTTCATTTACCACTCTTGTTCCGCTTACGTAGTCGCCATATTCAGCTGTGTTTGAGATAGAGTAGCGCATATCTGCCATTCCACCTTGATACATCAGATCAACTATAAGTTTTAGCTCATGTAAGCACTCAAAATACGCCATTTCAGGCTCATAGCCCGCTTCAACCAGTGTTTCAAAGCCCGCATTTACCAAAGCGCAAAGTCCGCCGCAAAGCACTGCTTGCTCACCAAAGAGATCGGTTTCAGTTTCATCTTTAAACGTAGTTTCGATAATGCCTGTTCTTCCACCACCTATCGCACTTGCATAACTAAGGGCAAGCTCTTTTGCCTGACCTGAGGCATTTTGCTCAACTGCGATTAGATCGGGGATGCCGCCGCCTTTTACAAATTCGCTTCTTACGGTATGACCAGGCGCTTTTGGAGCTATCATTATCACATCGATTCCTTCAGGAGCTTTGATCTGTCCAAAATGCACGTTAAATCCATGCCCGAAAGCTATCGCATTGCCCTCGCTTAAATTTGGCTTGATCTCGTTATAAAAAATTTCAGCTTGGATCTCATCCGGAGTTAAAATCATAATCACATCGGCCATTTTTGAAGCCTCGCTAACAGTTTTTACTTCAAAGCCTTTGGCTTCTGCTTTAGCCCAGCTTTTTCCGCCCTTTGCAAGACCTATTATTACTTTTACACCGCTATCTCTTAAATTTTCAGCGTGTGCGTGTCCTTGTGACCCAAAGCCGATAACAGCGACTGTCTTACTTCTAATAAGACTTAAATCGCAATCTTTGTCATAATAAATATTTACTGCCATGTTTTCCCCTTTTTTGCCATAAATTTTGCAGATTATACACTCATACAACTCAAATATCACTGAAATAAAATAATTTTTATCATTTAAGTTTTTTAACAAGCCATTTAGTGTAAAATGCCGAAAATTAATTTAAATTTAAAGCGTGAAAATATGAATCAATCAATATATAAACACATTAAGACACTTCCACCGCTTGATGATACGGTTATTAAAATTCAAGCTATTTGTGCAGACGAGAATAGCTCTTTAGGAGAACTTGCCCAGATCATAGAAAAAGACCCGATGCTTACGGCAAACATCCTCCGTTCCGCAAACTCTCCGCTTTATGGTTTTAGCCGCGAGATAACTACTATCTCAAGAGCCGTTTCACTCTTTGGAATGGCTACAATTCGCGGTTTTGCGCTGTCAAGTGCTGTAAAAAAGAGCTTTAGAATAGATCTTGATCCATACGATATCACAAGTCAGGATTTTTTAAATATATCAATAATGCAAAACGCCCTAATGTACAACTGGTATAATAAGATAAACCCTGGCGCTTTGGCTATCTTATCTCCAGCTTCATTCATGCTTGAAGTTGGTAAAATAGTACTTTCTCACGAGCTGATCGAGACCGGAAAAGCAAATGAGTTTAAACATAAACTAAAAGATATATCAAACCCATTTGATCTTGCCGAGCTTGAAAATGAAGTGCTTGACATATCAAACGAGATTGTAACTGCTAAAATTTTTGAACAGTGGAATTTGGAATCAGAGCTCGTTGATTCTATATTTTTCTCAAATTCTCCAGAAGATGCGCCTGAACATATAAAAATGTATTCAGTAGCCCTTAGAATCGTAAAAAATGCGGTAAATATCTTCCATCAGCTTGATGATGAAAGTATCCAAAATACACTTCCGTTCCTTGACGAATATGGCTTTGCTCACGATAAATTCCTAGAAGCAGTGGCTAAAGTAAAAGCTAATTTGTGAAAGAATTTTTAACCAGACTACTTGAAGGATTAAGCGAAAAAGAGATTTCAAGCGATCACAAAGAGACGCTTAGAAATCTCCTAAATTTAGGCGCTATCACCTCTCACAATAACAAATTTTACCTAAACAACGGCTTTGTATGCGGTAAGCTTGATATAAGCTCAAACGGCACAGGATTTTTGATGCCCTTTGACAAGCGATTTAAGCAAGATATCCTCATAGAAAACAAAAATTTAAACAACTCTCACTACGGCGATATCGTCTTAACCAAGCTACTTCCACTTAAGAAAAAACGCCAAAGTGCCAAAGTAGTGCTCACGCTTAAATTAGCAAACGAAACAAGCGTAGTTTACACCAAGCACTTTGGACAGGCGATCCTAGGAGTAAATTTAAAAACAGGGCTTAGCATAGCGCTAAAAGCCACTCAAAAATCGCTAAAAGCTCTGCCTATAGGCACACTGCTAAAAATCAACAACCTAAACAACGAGATAACCGAAGTCATAGGCAACATCAACGATCCTTTTTCGGATGAGAAAATTTCACTTGCGATATATAATAAAAACGATAAATTTAGCGAAGCGAGCGAACTCGAAGCCAAGGCTTGGGGAGATAGCGTTGATGCAAGCATGTATCCAAACAGAGTTAATCTGCGCGAACTTGAGTTTTGCACTATCGATCCCATTGATGCCAAAGACTTTGACGACGCGATATATTTTGATGAGAAAAATTTAGAAATTTACGTCGCGATCGCCGATGTAAGCGAATACGTAAGCAGCTACGGAGCAATTGACAAAGAGGCTAAATCACGTGGATTTTCGATATATTTTCCACACATCGCCATACCCATGTTGCCAAGAAGCCTAAGTGAAAACATCTGCTCGCTTAAACCGAACGTAACAAGGCTTGCGTTTTGTTTCAAGATCAAACTTAATAAAAATTTAGATGTTGTTAGTGAAGAGCTCCTTGAAGCTATTATAAATTCTAAAAAGAGATTCAATTACGACGAAATCGATGAAATTTTAGAAGACAAAAGGATAAGCGAGATATCTTGGATAAAGCCGCTTTTTGAACTAACGTCAAATTTACGTGCAAAAAGGCTTAAAAACGCATTTGATTTTAGAACGCAGGAGCTTAGAATGAGCCTTGATGATGAAGACAAGCTTCTTTCAACTCGTTTTGAAACCGACTCAAACTCCCATAGGCTTGTTGAAGACTGCATGCTTTTAGCCAACAAAGCCGCGGCAAAACTGATAGATGGCGTAGGAGTTTTTAGAAATCACGGAGCGCCGGATATCAGAAAGATAGAAAATTTACTTCAGGATTTAGCCGCTCTTGGATTTGATTTCACATACGAAAGCGATTTATCCAATCTAATACGCAAAATTCAAGCCCAAGCAGATGCTATGGGCAACCGCGAAGAGATAGATAAACTGATCATAAAAGCTCAAAAAAAGGCCGAATACTCAGCTCAGAATTTAGGACACTTCGGGCTTGGGTTTGATCGCTATACTCACTTTACAAGCCCGATTCGCCGCTACTCGGATCTTACTTTGCACCGCTTGCTTAAAGCGAAAATGAAAGATGACAAAAAGCTTTTTAACTACCTGCTTTTAAATATCGAAAGTACTTGTGCGAATTTAAGCGAACTTGAGCGAGAAGCCGATAAAGTGGCATACGACTTTATGGATAGGAAATTTGCCAGATGGGCAAAAGAACGTATCGGACAGAGGTTTAAGGCTTATGTAAGCGAAAATCAAAATATGCTTGTCGCAAAGCTTGATGATGAGATAAAAGGCGCAAGAATATTTTTAAACTCATATTCTGCCGAGCTGCTTCAAAAACTTATCATAGAAATTACCGATGCAGACATCGCAAGCGGTGAAATTTTTGGTAGGGTAATTAAAAAAATCGATGTATAGAAGAGAGCTTGAAGGACTACTGCAAAGTCCAAAATTTCCAAATACATTTCTGCTTTTTGGAGCGGATGAGTATCAAATAGAGCTCTTTGCCAAAGAAATTTTGGCTAAATTTGAAGGGCTAAATTTACTTAGTCTATACTACGATGAGTATGATTTTAACCTTGCTAAATCACATCTTTGCGAGCCTTCGCTATTTGGCGACGAGCCACTGCTTCATATAAAAAGCGATAAAAAAATCCCATCAAAAGAGCTAAAAGTGCTAATTGAGGCTTGCAAAAACGGTGGCGCTTTTATCTATGAATTTTACGAAGCGGATGCAAAGACGACCTTTGATACACAAAAGGCTTTCGGCGTAAATTTTGCCAGATTTTTTAAGCCAAATTCTCCCGATGAAGCAGTAAATTTGCTAAGCAGACAAGCAGGCAAAATAAATTTAAACATAACTAAAAACGCTCTTTTTGAGCTTTACAGGATCCACAACGAAAATTTATACCTAGCCGCAAGCGAACTCAACAAGCTTGCAAGCCTAAATGAGCCGATAAACGAAAATATAGTTAGAAATTTAGTATTTTCGCTTTCAAGCATAAGTTTTGATGATTTTTTCGACAAATTTATAAATCTAAAAGATATCAGGCAGAATTTTTTCTCTTGCGCGGACGATGGAAATTTTAGTGAAATTTTATTTATAAACTCACTTTACAGAGCATTTTTTAGGCTTTTTAAGCTCCACAGCTTTGTCAAGATAGAGGGCAAATTTGACATCAAGGAAACTCTTGGCTACACACCGCCTCCAAATATCGCAAATGAGCTTAAAAGGCAGTGCCTAAGCATAAATTTAAATAGCTATAAAGAAATTTTTATAGCCTTAAATTTGATGGAATTTGAGATAAAGACAAACACAAAGCTTGATAAAACGCATTTCTTGCTATCCTCACTCATCTCTATGCAAAATTTAATCCATAAAAACAGCAAATATTAAGTAAAAAAAAGATAAAATCAGTCCTTGTCTTTATAGGCATCCTTGCTCGCACGCGAGCTTAATATCCACAAGGAGAATTAATGAAGCATTACGAACTTTTATTCGTATTTAAGCCTACTTTGACTGAAGAAGAAGTAGGCGCAAAAGTTGATTTCATAAAAGAAATCCTTACAAAAAATGGTGCAGAGATAGCATCTTTATTGCCACTTGGTACAAGAAAACTTGCTTATACCGTTAAAAAATATGAGCGTGGTATATTCTTTGTAGTATATTTTACATCGCCTACTGCCGCTATCGCAGAAGTTGAGCGTATCATAAGAATCAATGAGGAGATCATTAAATTCTTAACTGTAAAATTCGAAAATAAAAAAGAGATAGCAGCTTGGGAAAGGCTAAGCAAAGGTATCAAACAAGGCAAAAAAGAGTCAAAAGCTAAAGCCCAAGAAGTTCCGGCAGAGGAAGCTTAAGGATAAAAAATGTTTAATAAAGTGGTTTTAGTAGGAAATCTTACAAGAGATATCGAACTTAGATACACAACATCAGGAGTTGCGATAGGAAACAGCTCTATAGCCGTTACAAGAAAATTTACAGCAAACGGTGAAAAGCGCGAAGAGACCTGCTTCATCGATATTACATTTTTTGGAAAGCAAGCCGAAATAGCAAACCAATATCTAAACAAAGGCTCAAAGCTTCTAGTAGAAGGTCGTTTGAAATTCGACCAGTGGACCGATAATAACGGACAAACAAGAAGCAAACATAGCGTAAGTGTAGAGAATATGGAGATGCTTGGCTCAGCTCAAGGACAAGGCGGATTTAATCAAAATAGTAATCAACAAGGCGGATACAGCCAAAGCGGCAGCTACGGTAATCAAAACTATGGCAACCAGGGCTATGGTCAAAACACAAATAGTTATGCAAGCAGCGGTGCAAAAACACCAAATCAGCAAAGCTACAACAGACAGTCTAGACAAGATGATTACAACGATAAAATTCAAGATATAGATGTAGACGCTGACAAGTACGACAGCGACGAGACAATACCATTTTAATTAAGGATTAGGATTTAAAGATGGCAGAGAAAAGAAAATATTCAAGAAAATATTGCAAATATTGCGAAGCAAAAGTTGATTTTATAGACTACAAAGACACAACTCTTTTAAAATACTCTCTTTCAGAGCGTTTTAAAATAATGCCAAGACGTTTAACAGGCAACTGCAAAAAACACCAAGAGATGGTTGAGCAAGCTATCAAAAGAGCTAGGCACGCAGCATTTATCCCATATATCGTAGATCGCGATAACGTAGTAACAAATCCTTTCGAGGGACTATAATCTTAAAGCCCTTAATTGGGCTTTAAACCAAAAATTCATCAAAAAAACTTTTAAGCATATTGGAGCTTTTATAAGAGATTTCTCTCTTATAAAAGCAAAATTATTATTTTAACACAAGAGCGTTCTTGAGCACATCCTCTATCGTATCAACCGCTAAAATTTTAACATCTCTTTTTACGTCTTCAGGTATTTCATTGAGATCACGTTCATAGTTTTTGCGCGGTATTAAAGCAGTTTTTATGCCGGCCTTATGAGCCGCTATCAGCTTTTCTTTGAGCCCGCCTATAGGTAAAACTCTACCACTTAAAGTTATCTCTCCTGTCATAGCCACATCAGCCCTAACCTTTGTATCGGTAAGTATCGAAGCTATTGCGGTTACCATCGTGATTCCAGCACTTGGACCATCTTTGGGAGTCGCACCTTCTGGCACGTGTATATGCAGATCAAATCTACGGTATACATCGCTTGGTTCAACCTTCTTTTTATCATCCGCGAAAACAGGTATGATCTTAGTCGGTACCTTTATCTTTTTATTATCGATCAATACCTTAACGAGACTAAAAGCGATATAGGCGCTCTCTTTCATTACATCACCCAAGGATCCAGTTATCTGCATAGAGCCTTTGCCTTGAATGCGAATAGCCTCTATTTTTAGAACATCTCCGCCTACGCTTGTCCAAGCAAGACCATTAACCTGCCCTACTTGATCTATCTTATCCGCAGGCTCTATCTCGTATACTTTTTTCTCTAAAAACTCACTCAAATTTTTAGTAGTGATATTCACTTTTTTAATACTCATATCACTTAAAAGTTTTTTTGCAACTTTTCTAAATATATCCGCTATACGTCTGCGTAAATTTCTTACTCCGCTCTCTCTTGTGTAATCAGATATAATTAAATTTAAGACATCTTTGCCAAAACTTACCTCACTTGATTTTAATCCATGTTTTTTAAGTTCTTGAGGTATCAAATATTTCCTGGCTATCTCAAATTTCTCTTGCGGAGTATATGAACTAAGCTGGATAAACTCCATCCTGTCGCGTAGTGCAGGTGGGATAGAGCCAACATCGTTTGCAGTAGCCACAAATACCACCTTACTTAGATCTATATTAAAATTTAGATAGTAATCTCTAAATTTATTGTTTTGTTCCGGATCTAAAATTTCAAGTAAAACAGCCGTAGGATCACCACGAAAACTTCTGCCGACCTTATCTATCTCATCAAGCACTACGACAGGATTCATCTGCTTAGCTTCAATTAAACCCTGCACTATGCGCCCCGGCATCGCTCCTATATAGGTTCTTCTATGACCTCTAAGCTCATTTACATCTTCAAGCCCACCAAGTGCTACTCGCACAAGCTCTCTTTTAAGCGCCTTTGCGATAGAGTTTGCAAGGCTTGTTTTTCCAACACCTGGAGGTCCTGCAAAGCATAAAATCGCTCCGTTGTTTACCTTATCGGCAATTCCTCTAAGCTCTAAAAGCTCTCTTAGAGAGAAGTATTCCTCTATCCTCTCTTTAGGTCTGACGAGTCCGTAATGATCGGTATTTAGGTGCCTGCTAACCTCGGCTACGCTTAGCTTTTTGTTTGCAATATTTTCAAAAGGCACCTCAATAACCCAGTCAAGATAGCTCTGGATAGTATTCGCATCAGCAGAATCTGGATGCATGCGACTTAGTTTATCAATCTGCTTTTTAATCTCTTTATAAGCATCATCAGCCATGAATTTTTTCTTTTTCTCAAGTTTCTTGCGATACTCTTCTATCTCATTTTCACGGGTAGTATCGGTACCAAGCTCTTGTTGAATCTGTTTTAACTGCTCTTTTAAAAAATACTCCTTATTGACCTTGTCTATGCGAGAATGAACCTTGTTTTTTATCTCGCGCTGAAGCTTATTAGCCTCAATCTCCTCGATAATATAGTCAATCAATTTTAAGAGTTTTTGCTCTAAATTTTCCTCTATAAAAAACTCATAAGCGATCTGTTTTTTTAATCTAAGCGAACTAAGCACAAGGTCACAAACCCTACTTACCTCGACACTTTCTTCTATGGTTTTTAATAGATCAGGCGGGAAAAAATGGCTAAGAGCGGCTAAATCCCTAACTTTCTCTCTAAGAACGGTTACCAAAGCATCACTTTTAACAGCCGTAGGGTGCTTTTCATGGACAACTTCCACAATAGCCCTTAAAGGCTTGACACCAATTTTATTGATTATTCGGCCCTTGCTTGAGCCTTGAAATAAAATTTTCACTCTGCCGTCAGGAAGCGGAACTTTTCTCATAATCGTGCCTATAACTCCTGCATCATAAATACCTTCAAAATCCCTCATTCCTTCATTTTGTGGCTTTGTCGGAACTACTAAAATTTGACTTTGATTTTCTATAGCCAAATTTAGGGCGGCTAAATTTTCATCATCATTTAAAAATAGCGGAGTTATCATAAAAGGATATAAAAATAGCTCGTCTTCAACTATTATAGGAAGCTCAGCCGGAAAAGCTTTTGATTCATTTATTTGCAACTTTTTCTCCTATTCAAATATTTTTCTATACCAAGGAAGCTTTGGCGGTATCAAATTCGCATCCATTAGAGGCGATTCTTCGACTTTTTGTCTATAAATTTCAGCCGATTGCTCTCTTCCTGTTCTCTTATACAGATCAGCTATCTGCTCATCCAGATAAAATATGGCAAGCTGAAATTTAGTAAGCATAGTTTCAATTAGAGGTCTATACTTGGTATTTGGATATATATATAGAAATTTTTCAATCTCCGCCACGCTATCTTGCATTAGTTTTTGATTACGGTTCGGTTGCGAAAACGAGTCGAAATTCGCCTTTATCTTAAGATATTGAGCAAATTCGCTCTTAGGTCCATTATCACCATATCTTTTAATATACTCATCGAGATAAAAATTAGCTAGCAAATACTCCTCTTCGTTTGCATGAGCTTGCGACAATATTAGTAAAATTTGCTCAAGCATCGGACTTGCGACATGCTCGCTTGACATAGATGTATAATGTTTATCGGCACTTTCCAAGTCTCTATCATTAATGTCTGATATTATTTGTGTATACCACTCATCGGGTGTTAAGTTATAAAGTTCGCTGTATTTTTCAGCGCAACCGCTTAAAAATACGATCAAAATAAAAAAACTCAAAATTTTAACAAACGAGCTCATGCTATTCCTTATTTTAAGATTTAAAAAACTGTATATTTTACTACTGATTCGGTTATTTTTCGATAAATTTAAATATTTTTATATTTTATTATCCATATATTGAAATTTTTGATATAATCATTGTAAAATATTTTTGGAAATTATAGGAGATATTTTATGGTATTTGAGGTAAAAAGCCCAATTTTAGGATTTGAGCATATAAAAACTATGGATCTTATAGAGCTTGATAAATTTTTTGTAAAGCTTCAAAGCAAAGACGATAATACGTCTTTTACCATGATCAATCCTTACGCTTTAAGAAATTATGAATTTGAAATACCTACATATTACCAAGAACTTATGGATATAAACGACAATAGTAAATTAAGAGTATATAACATCATGGTTGTAAGCACCCCGATAGAGACATCTACCGTAAATTTTATGGCTCCTATCGTATGCAATATGACCAATATGACGTTATCCCAGGTGGTTTTAGATGTATATAGCTATCCATACTATAAACAAGCCGAGAAAATTTCAGATTTTATACAAAAGTAAAATTCTGCCTTTTCCTAAAAAGGATATAAAATGAAAAATTTAAAAGTTATTTTGATAGTGCTATTTATATTAAATAGCCCTTTGTTTGCCGAGTCAGACCTTAACGGATTACAGCATAATATAGAAAAAGTACCTCCTGCAGCAGCAACTACTAATCGGGATATGGCTTACATAGATTCTGCATACAAAGATATAAAAGAAGATCAA
Organism: Campylobacter sp. RM16190; assembly: GCF_012978835.1. Taxonomy (NCBI): domain Bacteria; kingdom Pseudomonadati; phylum Campylobacterota; class Epsilonproteobacteria; order Campylobacterales; family Campylobacteraceae; genus Campylobacter; species Campylobacter sp. RM16190. Next base: position 134,581 of record NZ_LIWS01000001.1, read on the forward strand.
AAATTATCACTTAGAAAACTTCAAGCAAAAAAGATTTATGGAGATGTTGAAACTATAGGCGCTACTGTTTTAATACAGCAACCGGATGGTTTTAATTTTAATCCTACTTTTCAAAACGGAGGATCGGTTATTCAAAATTTCAAATTTATTAGAGAAGATCTTCGTATATCAAAAAACTCCTCTAAAGCATCATTTAATTTTCCTGAAAAAACATCTTTTGAAAAAGAAAATATAGATGGTAGCAAGGTAATCTTTGCTAGACTTTATTGGGCTGGAGGAATATCAACATTCTGGAATCATAGTGATCCAACAGATGCAAAAGAAGCTTATTTTAAAGAGATAAAAGACTTTAACACCATAACCTTTGGCACGCATGACAATACATATCCTCTAATCGCCGAAGAAAACGATACAAAATGGTATGGCTCATACCATAGTCGTGGTATGCAATTTATGTATCAAGCAAGCGTTGATGTAACAGAGATAGTAAAAAACTCTTTAGGCAAAAATATTAATTCAAGGACATTTAGTGCCGGAAATATTAAAGCAAAAGACCAACACCCTTATCCTACGGCAGGATATAGAGATGACTATTGGATTTATCCATTATCTGGAGCCCATTATGGAGGATGGGCTTTGGTTATAGTATATGACTTTGAAACTGACAAAAAGCCAGACAATACACCTAATGGCGTAAAACCAAAAGGAGTATATATATTTGATGGGCTGCAAATATTAGCTCCTATAAAGCCTGATGAAGGCGAAACAGAAAAAACAAAGACAGCAATATTTCCTATTGAAGGCTTTTTTACCCCTGCAAGTGGAGATATAAAATCTAGCCTTACAGTCTTGTCGTTTGGCGGAAAGGTAGAAACCGATGCAGAAAACATAGAGATAAAAAGAGCTTCTGATGGAACATATCATTCCGTAACATCAAACTACAATAGCCAAGGGCAACAATTTAATAGTAGTATAACAAATTTTGGTAAGCATATGAATCCAAACAAACAATATAACAACCAAATGGATCTTGATATATATAACCTAAAAGATCATATTTCTCACAAACAAACAAAAACCGAAATTAAATTAACAGCCAAAGTAAAACGCAAGGGAGGCTATACACTAGGAGAAAGAGCAAACGTTGGACTAGTAATATTTGCCACCGAATTTTATGAGCCTGAAGTATGCTATATAGAAAATCTTCAGTTTAGAGGCAGAAACAAAACTGAAGATAGTGATTTTGTAGATGTAAGCACAGATTCCTCAGATAAAACCATAGCAAAAAACGGAGATACATTAAGAGTAAAACTTAGAGTAATAAATAGAGGAGAAGAGGAAGCTTACAAAACAGGTCTCAAATCTATTCTAAACGAAAAAGGTATTAAGTATATAGAGAATACTACACATATAAATCCTAGCGCTCCAAGAGATTCCAATACATTCAGTCCTAGCCACAACAAAGATAATGAAGGATTGCAAAAAGTCAATAATAATGTTTTAGATTTTTCTATAGGGCAAGACGCACAATCTAACGAGGGTGGAATTCTTCATAAAAGAAATGAGGCCCATATCCAATTTGACACAACACTTGGAAAAGACTTTAAGTATGATGACTATGTAATTCATGAGGCGATCTTTAGAAATGATAAAATTGGATTTTCTTATAAAGGCAAGATAAAAAAATGCGAGAAAAAGGATTACTATATAGAAGTAGCTGGGATATCCAATATAGTAGTAAATGATAAATTTAACAAAATAGATGACTCCAGAAGGTTTTTCACTCAATTGGCGGGCAGGAAATTTAATGCCAAACTATTAAATATATTGACCAAAAAAAATGGGCAGGTTCTTGAAAATTTTGATATATCCGATAAAGAAAAAATAGTAGTGGATATAATAGATTCAGGAGATTGTCTAAACGGACAAAATATAATGACAAATCCACCATTTGTATATTTAAGAAAAGATATTGCTGATAAAAAGATTATAGATATAAAAAATATTTTGATAAACAAAGCTTACACCAGTCTATTTTTCAGGATTACTTACCTTGACGAAAATAATAAGATAATTGGAATTCCATCTTGTAGCTCCGATCCTTTTAGCGTAAGACCTAAAGAATTAAAATTTTATAACAATGATAACAAAACAGATAGTTTTGGAAATCTTATAGGAGGCAAAAGGTATAAAAACATATGGCTTCAAGCAATTGATGCAAATAATGCCATATCAGAAAACTATACAACTACTGTAAAACCGATAAATTTTCAAATTTCTTCTTCAATTCCTGCGACTTGCAATGTCACAAATTTTAATTTTCTTTCCAGTTACACACTAAAAGCAGATTTTAAAAATGGAAAGGGAGAGGTGCAAAGACTGGTAACAGGTCTAGTAGGTACAGAAACAACGGAAGATTTCATCTATCCTAACGTAGGTGATGTAGAAATATCCGCAAAAGACTCAACATGGACTATGGTTGATCAGCATAGTCCCGAAAGTCCGGACTCCAATGACTGTATTGTAGGAAGTAGCTCTATACAAATTGACTCAAAAGGCAAAATAGGTTGCGATATAAAATCGGCAAATGATTTAAATTTAAAATTTATTCCAAACGATATATTAGTAGATGATCTTAAAATTTCAAATTTTAATAATGGAACGATGACATACATGTCAAATGACGAAAATATGATAGCATCCGCAAACTTTAATATATCTGCAAGACTTCATCCGGATTCCGGTAGTATACCTGCAACTCTATATACTAACAAATGCTACTCAAGAAATGTAAATCTGTCTATAAGTATGGATTCTATAATAGAAGATATAACAGACAAAGATGGCAATGCCTTAAGTAACGACACGGAAAAAGTAAAACAGGCAAACAAAGATATAATATACTTTAAATCTAATAATACAAATTTTGTAAAGAAAAATAATACTCCGGACAATAATTCTCAATACACAGCTAAAGCGGAAGGCTTTAATAACGGAGTAGCAACCGTATCCATACCTTTTAATTTTGGTAAAAATATTACTGCTCCTAAAAACCCTTTTGCTGTAAATAGTAAAATTTTTCAATTTAAAGATATAAGCGATACAGACTCGGTAGCGGGAGCAACCTACGAAAAACCCGATGCCGCAAATGAAACAAAAGCTGATTTTTATTACGGAAGAGTATATGCTCCTAAAAAATCAGGTCCTAAAAAAGGATTTGATCACAATGTATACTTTGGCGTATACTGCAATCTTTGCGATACAGATAAATATACCATAGCAAAAAATGCCGAATTATTTCCGGATCAAACCAATTGGTTTGTCAATAAAGAACACGATGATATAAACATGGGAGAAGTCAAAAACTATAAACCAAATTCTCCTTCTACGAATGTATCCGTAACAAAATCTGTGCAAGATGGTATTGAAAAAATATTTTTATCAAGCTCTATTCCGGGTTCTGATACTATAAAGATGGAAGCCTCATCTTGGCTTTTATTTAATCAAGTAGATAAAAACGCAAAGACAAATGATTTTATAGTAGAATTTACGGATGGTACCGTATGGGGAGGACAATCTCTAAATAAAAAAGGCGAAAATAAAGCTGGCGTAGGTTCTGTAATAGGCGGAAGCAAATTAGAGGACATACCAAGCCAAACAAATAGAAGGCTGGAATGGTAATAATATGAGACGCGGGTTTTCTTTGCTTGAGCTTGTAATTTCTATCGTAGTAATGGGAATAGTTTTTTTATCTATTCCCACTATAGTAATGCAAAATGCAAAAAACAATACATCAGCCATAATCCAACAAAGTGTAATGGATACTAAAACACGTATGGCTCTTATACTTAAAGCACCGTGGGGATGCGAGAATAACACTTCTCTTATAGGCAAACCTACTCCTATTTTTAATGGCAATCCTGCAGATAATTTTTACACAAAAAATTCAATTTCAACAAGCAATAGAAGAACTTTTTCAAATAAATCAGGAGATGATTGCTTGGCTTTGGTAGAAAAAAGTATAAGTTCGTTTGATAGTAATAAATCATTGGATTTTAATGTAAGTTCAAAAACCACAACATACAACAGGGATAATGTAGTAAGTGCAACAATGAAAACAAAGGTTGATAAAAAAGACATGACAGGAGCGACAAATAATAACATCAAAGTCATAGAAATAAACACAACCGCACACACTATCCCGGATACAAACATAGTGCTTAGGGCATATTCGGCGAACATAGGCGATAGCCCTAAAATACAGACAAGATCATGGTAATGAAAAAAGCTTTTACACTTCTTGAACTGATAGTGGTTTTAGTTATTACAGGTATTATTTCAGTTCTAAGCACAGATATAATACTAAATATATATAAAGGCTATTTACAAAGCAGAGCAATAAACACTCTTGAGGCTCAAACTGAGATAGTATTAGAACAAATTTCCAAAAGACTTATGTTTAGAGTTAAAGGATCAACTATAGGCAGAAAGCCTACGGGAGAATTTGTATCTACTTCTGATGCAGGACTTAATCAAGACTACACTATCTTAGAGTGGATAAGCTACAGCTATGAAAGCTTTCAAGATGGAGGATGGAGTGGTTTTATAGACCTAAATCATCCCAATACAACTAAAACAGGAACTGGCACAGGTACAGGAACACTAGAAACCCCGGGGAGCGATCTTACATCCGCTAATCAAACAATATCCGATCTTACTAGAGTTGATGCCACTACAAGCAAAGCCAATTTAAGCAATAATACAGTCGGAATTTTCTTTAGAGGCCTAGGAGCCAAGATTGATACATCTTTTGGCTATAACAAGACAGATGCGAATTCAATAGGGATAGTCAATACTACAACAGGTAGCACTACAAATTTGACTATGTCCACATACAAAGGAACTGATATATCAGAGTATTATTACTTACTCCATACTGCTTATGCTATTGTTCCAGGAGCTCCTTCTGCCAACGGCGACTCTGATTTGATATTACATTACAACTATCGTCCATGGTTATTAGGAGCGGACAATCAATATAATGGTAAAAATTCAAACAGCGCTATAATTGCAACAAATGTCACTAGATTTAATTTTACAGAAGTAAATGGCATGATAGTGCTTAAACTATGTATAAGAGATTCTGGCAGGTCACTTGGTAATGGCGAAGAGGAATCCACCGTATGCAAGACAAAGGCGATATACTAATGAGACACGGATTTACAATGGTTATGGCGATATTTTTCATGGTTTTAGTAGCCACCCTTGGTACATTTGCACTTAGTCTATCTTCGGCCACGGCAAAGCATACTACAGATATATTTTTAAGAGAGCAAGCAGAGCTTTTAGCGCAAGGTGCGACAGAGATAGCTGTAATGAACTTGCTCGAACGCAAATTTGACTCTACAACAGCCAATTGTCCTACGGCAACAGGTGGAGATAGGCGTATTTTTACACCAAATCCTTTAAATTTTCCAGACAACACCAATCCACTATTTACTATCCAGGTTGAAGTAGTTGAAATTTTTGGTGATATTAATGGTTGCGGCACAGCTATATCCACAGATGCGTCCAAAGGCACTGTAATACTTGATGTTACAGTAACAGCAAATCAAGCTATCACAAATACCCCTATTAGATTCCATAGACGTACTATTCAAAAGCTCTAATATGTGCTATAATATGGCACATTTCTAATAAAGGAGCCATATAATGAACACAAGCATTGTAGGTAAACAATTTGAACTAACAGACTCTATAAAAGGTTATGTAGAGAATGCGTTTGACGCTCTTGGCAAATATAATCTCGACATCATTTCAGGGCGTTGTGTCATATCAGCGGATGAAAAAAATGGCAAAAAAGGCTTTTCAGTCGAATTTGCGATAAATTTAGCAAGAAAAGACACTATAGTAATACGCCAAAAAGATAAAGATTTATACGCAGCGGTTGATTTGGCAGTAGATCGCGCTTCAAAGGTTCTAAGAAGAGAGCATGATAAGATGACAACGGTAAAAAACAAAGATGAAGGCAAAGAGATACGAGCCAGAATCGCCGATGAGCCTGTAGAGGGTGTAGATGAGATAATCCCTATGGAGCTAGAGCTTTATAAGCCGCTTGAGATAGAAGATGCTTTAGAAAAGTTGAAAAGTAGCGAAATGCAATTTTATGTATTTAACGATATAGATGCAAGAATGCGCGTAATATATAAGCGCACCGATGGCAAATTCGGACTTTATTAAAATTTAGAGCGGAGAGATCCGCTCTTCTATCTTAACCTACTCTTAATTTATCCTGCTTTTAGCTCTTAAATTTGTGATTGCTTCACCGCCGAGTCCGTAGTTGTCACTATCAACCTCATCTATTATCACAACTGTCGAAGCCTTACTCCTACCTAAAATTTCCGCCACTAGCTGAGTTACACCGGCAATCAGTTTTTGCTTTTGCTCTGTCGTAGGCTCGTTATTTTCTTTGGTTACTCTAATATTTATAAATGGCATCATCATCCCCTTTAAATCATTTTTGTTTGCATACGTAGGCGTTTTTTTGCACTTTGAGTAATATGCTCTTCAAAATCATAGTATTCAAAAGTAGCTCCATGTTGAAAAGCTCCGCCTAAAATATCACCGCTTTGACGATTTTTAAGATCTATTTCAGCAATTTTAAAACCGTCAAGAGTAGTACAAAACTCCTTTAGTCTCTCGGGCGGATTTTTAAGCTTAGTAAATAAAAAACAAAAGCCCTCTCCACCCTGCCTACCTACTCTGCCTCGAAGCTGATGAAGCGTGGCAAGTCCAAGTCTCTCAGCCCCTACTACCACGATAGTGCTAAGTCTTGGCAAAGATATACCAACCTCCACAACCGTGGTAGAGAGCAAGATATCGCCATTAGCCCTAAATTCACGTAAAATTTGCTCTTTCTCCCTATCTTTTCCATGAGTTATAAAGACATTTTTAAAATTTTTAAGCCAAAATCCTTGGGCTTCGCTTAAACTCTGATAGTTTGAGCTCTCACTGCTCTCTACCAAAGGATAGACTATTATGACCTGTTTTTGATTTGCAATTTCTCTTCTAATATGTTTTATAAGCGTTTCAAAATCGCCACTTTGCAAAATTTGCGAATGTATGTTTTTTTTAAAAGGCATCTGCTTTAAAAAACTAAATTCCACAAACGAGCTTTGTATCATGCTAAGCGTGCGCGGTATTGGCGTAGCGGAAAACTGTATCACATGAGCGTAATTTTGCCCGTCTTTAACGAGCTGATTGATCTTCTCACGCTGGTTTGAGCCGAAGCGATGCTGCTCATCTATCATAACGACTGCCGCCTTTGGAAGCTCGTTATAAAGCAGTACATGAGTGCCTATTATTAAATTTACACCATCAAATTTAGGCTCTTTTTCGCCGCTTTTTACAAGTTTTATCTTCATAAAATTTGGCAAAAGCCTAACAGCTTCATCATAAATTTGCTCGGCTAAGATAGACGTAGGTGCCATCACAACGGCAGTTTTTGGATAAACCATCAAAGCAGACGCAAGGATGACAACCGTCTTGCCGCTTCCTACATCACCCATAACAACGCGTCTTTTAGCCTCAAAGCCACTAAAATCAGCCCTTATATCAGCTATAGCCTTTTCTTGATCGCTTGTAAGGCTAAAGGGCAAAGAGCTTATCCATCCCACAATATCAAAAATTTCTATATCGTTTGCTTTAAAATTTCTCTTTTTAGCGCTTAGTTTTTTTAGATAGTTATAGATTTCTACAAATTTTAAAATCTCAGCTCCATAGCCATTTTTATTTAATTCATCTATTAAAATCACGCTATTTTCATCATTTTTGTGAATTTTGGTTAAAAACTCGGCTTCGTTTTGACTTAGCCCATCAGATATCAAATTTTCAAATTTGATATATTTATCGATCAAAGAGCGAAATCTATCGTCACGCAAATTCAGTTTGTATTTGGGTAATATTTCATTTATTTTAGTGATAATCTTGGGATTTGTTATCTGCCATCCGCCAAAAGCATAGGAACACTTGCCGTTAATATATATTTTCTTATGGAGCTTAAAAGCTCCAAAGTGCCAGGCTTTCGCATTAAAAATCACTATCTTTATATTTGTAGACCAGCTTTCGCACCAGCTTACAATATGCAAAATCCCATTTTGTCTATATGAGTTTTTTATCTCCACTTCCACGCTCACACTACCATCTTTAGGAGTATTTGTAAGCGTGGTATCGTCGTAGTTTTTCGGGATTTTTAGAGCCAGATCAAGCAGAGTAAAAATCCCGATTTTATTTAAGTCTTCTTTATCTTTTGCGTCAAATTTCATTATACAGCACAGCAAAACTTAGCTTGGTTATCTCCGTATGCTCGGCAATAAATTCATTTAATTCGCTAAGTTTTAGTTTTGAAATTTTATTAAGCTCCTCTTTAAAATACCCAAGCTTAAATCCATTGTAAAATTCGTTTTGAGCGATGTTTAATCTATTGAGCAAAGTCTCTTGCATGAGAGGTTCTGAGCCTAGTAAAAATTTCTTAGCCTGAGTCAACTCATAGGCGCTTACACCGTTTTTAACAAATCTTTCAAATTCGCTTCTGACTACGCTCATAGCCTCATTTTTATTTTCGTTTTTAGTTTGCAGATACCCTGCTATTTGAGAATGGCTAGGGGCAAAACCCGATCTGGCATAAGCCGAATATGCAAGTCCTCTCTTGACACGAATCTCCTCCATTAACCTAGAGCCAAATCCTCCCTCTCCCAAAATAAATGTAGCCACTCTAGCCTTAAATCTATCTTCTATATTCACCCTAAAAGGAGCACCAAAATATACGTATGCTTGCTCGCTTGGCTTAATGATAAGCTTTTCGCTCATTTTTTCACTTGTTTCTATTCTCTCTTGAACCCTTTTCTTTCCGCTTTCCAAACTTGACAAAATATGGCTTAAATTTAGCTCATCCATAGCCACATCTCCACCAAACACCACAAATAGATTTGCTAAATCAAGATGAGCTTTTAGGAAGTTTTTGACATCATCAATAGTTATTTTTTCTATACTCTCTTTAGTGCCTGTTGTCTGATTTGCTAAAGCTGTATTAGGATACAAAAGCTCATTTAAAGCCGATTTGGCTACATAGTCATAGTTGTTTTCATTGCTTAAAATTTCGCCAAGTGTAAGTTTTTTCAGCTTATTTAAAATTTCATCGGTTAAATTCGGCTCTATCAACAGTTCTTGAAGTTTTTTAAGGGCGAAGCCAAAATACTCTTTTAAACAATTCAGCTCTATAATTATTGTCTCAAATCCGGCGCTTGCATGCATATTGATAGCTCTTATTTCAAGCTCTTTAGCAAATCCACTCGTGCCTTCGCTAAGGGTGCCTTCATTTAAAATTTTAGACGCCAAATTTGCAAGACCGTTATTTTGTGAGTCCTCGCAACTTCCGGCAACTTTAAAAATAAGCTTAAGATAAACTACAGGCAAAACCTTTGAACTTTCAAAGATAACGGGAATTTGAGTGTTTTTAACTTTTAAATTTACAGCTTTCATTCGTAGAATTTCTCCAATATGTCGTAGTTTGTATTGCGTTTTGCAGGCTTTTCGCCAACATCGCGTATTAGATTTATCATCTCGTCTTGATTCATCCTGTATGCAGCACCTGCTGCCTTTACGACGTTTTCTTCCATCATGGTTGAGCCTAGATCGTTTGCACCAAAAAGTAGCGCAAGCTGACCGATGTAGCTTCCTTGCGTGACCCAGCTGCTTTGAATATTTTGAAAATTATCCAAAAATAGCCTTGAAACCGCAAGCAGCCTTAAATAGCGATTTGATGACTGTTTTTCGATTTGCGGCTGCTCGGCGATTAGCTTGGTATTTAGCCCTTGAAAGCTCCACAGGATAAATGCTCTAAAGCCGCCTGTGAGGTCTTGCAGATCTCTGATGTGCTGCCAGTGCTCAACTATCTCGCGAGTCGTCTCAACCGTGCCAAACATCATCGTTGCCGTTGATTTCACCCCAAGCTCGTGGGCTTCTTTATGAATTTTTAGCCAAGTTGCGGTGTCGCATTTCTTAGGAGCTATGATGTCTCTAACTCTGTCGCTTAGCACTTCAGCGCCTGCCCCAGGGATCGAATAGAGTCCTTTATGCTTTAAGCGGGCTAGAACTTCGCGAGTTGAAATTTTAGAAACTCTTGCGATGTAATCAATCTCAATCGCCGAAAAACCGTGGATAGTTATCTGCGGATAGGTCTTGCTAATCCACTCGACCAAATTTTCATACCAATCAATCTTGAGTTTAGGATGAACTCCACCTTGAAAAAGAATTTGCGTTCCGCCGATGGCGATTAACTCCTCGATCTTTTGCCCGATTTCTTCAAAGCTTAGCACGTAAGCATCTTCTTCTTTTGCGTGGCGATAAAATGCACAAAATTTGCAATCGACCCAGCATACGTTTGTATAATTTATGTTTCTATCGACGATAAAAGTTGTGATTTTTTCAGGATGAAGCTCTCGCTTTTTGGCTAGCGCCATAGCTCCAAGCTCGTTAAGCTCGGCATTTTCTATCAAATTTATAGCTTCATCTACACTAAGTCTTGCCAAAATTTTCCTTTGTTTAAATTTGCAAAAGTGTAGCTAAAAATGGTTTTAAATATGATAAAGTAGCAAATTATTTCAATATAACCTTATTTCCTTTAGTTCCAATTACCTGAACCTTTTCTCCATCTTTTAGCTCCCTATCATAGCTCCAAAGGGTTCCTTTGAAATAAATCTTACCCTCTTTTACTTCTCCCATTCCACTTTCGTTTAAAAAATCATCTTTAACTTCGTTTTTAGAGTTATAAAATCGATTTTTTATAGGCTTTTTGAGAGTAAAAAGCAAGACAACAGAGATAATAGCTGCAAATAAAATTTGATGATACCAAAATATCTCGATAAAAAATCCAAAAACTCCTACTATCAAAAATCCTAGGCCAAAAAACATTATAAAAAATGATCCTATAAGTAGTTCGGCTACTATCAAAAATACACCTAAAGCTAAGACTAAAAACGGAGATATCATTTTATTTTCCTAAATTTCAACTTTTCTTAGTGCTTATAAAGTTCTTTAAAACACTAATAGCTCCGATTAGCTCAGTTGCCTCATAAGGCACTAAAATTTTATCCTTGCTACTATTTTTTGCAAGCTCACTAAAAGCACCTACTCGGTCTCTGGCCAATAAAAACTCTGCTGCATTGGCATTTTTTTCCATACTCTCATTTATCATATCCATCGCGTCTTTTTGACCTTGAGCGATGGCTATTTGCTCGTATTTTTTAGCATCTGCCATTCTTTCGATAGCTTCAGCTTGAAGCACTTTTTCTTGTTTTAAAGCCTCTGCATTTCGTATCAAAGCCTCTTTTTCAGCTTGGGCCTTAAGCTCGATGGCGCGCTTTTCGCGCTCGGCTTTCATCTGCATATTCATAGCCGCTTCAATACCAGCAGGAACTGAAATTTCGGAGATCTCAACGCGCATGATCTTTACTCCCCAGTTGCTAGCCGCATCACCAAGAGCTGTTTGAAGCGCAGCGTTTAGTCTATCTCGAGAGCTTAGCGTATCATCAAGATTCATAGCGCCTATCTCGCCTCTTAGGGTTGTCATGGCCAAATTTGCGATAGCTTTTTTATAGCTATCTACATTATAAAGAGCCATCCTTCCATCGGTTACTTTTAGAAACACTATGCCGTCAACAGAGATATTTACGTTATCTTTTGTAATAACCTGCTGTTTTAAAATATCCACAAGTTGCTCCCTAACTGTTATTTCGGCTCTAATCCTATCTATAAAAGGAATAATCAAATGAAATCCACCGTCTAAAACCTTATGGAATTTTCCTAAACGCTCAATTATCATGATATCCGATTGAGATACGATTTTAATACCAGCTTTTAAAAATAAAAAAACTAAAATGGCTACAATAACTACAAAAACGATAAATGCTTCGCTATACATTTTTTATCCTTTATATATTTTAAACAATTATAACACATATGGATTTAAAAGATTTAAACTTATCTAACTATAATTTAAATTAGTTATAATCACAAAAAATTTAAAGGATAGCCGATGAAAAAGATAGTATTTTTTATAGTTAGTATAGTGATTTTTTCGGGCTGTGCTTCACAAAATTTAAATAAACCTAAAGTAGAGTGCGAAAACACAGCAAGCACAACTGCCTGTAAAATTCAAAACATAAAAATCCCTAGCACATTTTTGGCAAACCTAATATGCAAAGAGTGCGAAACCGCTACAAGCACACTTACATTAAATAAAAATAAAAGCTTTGAAATCGAGACCATACTTAACAAAAAAAATGTTCAAAAAATCCTTGAAGTTGGTCTTTACTCGATAGATGGAGACACTGTAACTCTTATAAATCAATATAGAGAGAAAAGCAAATATAGATTTGACGGAGTCAATTTAATCAGAATCGAGTCAAAAGATATTTTTGTCAAAGAGCCGATTTGGCAAAAGGTAATATACAGGCCTTTGGAAACTATAAATTAAAACCAAATAAATAAATTTTCTAGTTTAACTTGCCTCTTTTTTAGGAAAAATTATGAGAAATTTGATAAATTTACGTTTTTAGATATGAATTGGAGCAAGTAAAAAATCATAAATGAATAGATTTATCACTTTACTAAAAAAGGATCAAATCCTTACTCGCCTTTCACTTATTCAACTGATATGTTACTTTGGAATTTGGTTTTCGCACACCGGAGTTTTTACACTGTTAATAGAGCTTAAAGCCCCTGTATGGGCTATAACTACGGCTGCCGCTTTGGCCTTTTTACCGGGAGTTATTTTGGCACCCTTTAGCGGGATTTTAGTCGATAAATTTAGTCCAAAACCGATGCTTGTAGTGCTTACTATAGTAGAGGCTGTGACGGTGTTTATGCTCATTTTTATAGATTCCTTGGATATGATTTGGCTACTTTTCGCAATCATTTTCATAAGAGCAGGCGCAGGAGGAACATATTTTCAAGTAGAAATGAGCCTTTTCCCTAAAATTTTAAACAAAGACGACTTAAAGCTTGCCAACGAAATTCACTCTTTAATATGGGCATTTTCATATACGGCCGGAATGGGGCTGGCGGGTATTTATATACATTTTTTTGGCATTAAAAGCGCATTTTTACTTGACTGTATCTTATATATAGCGGCTCTTCTTATCCTATTAAAAATCAATATCAAAGCAGAGTTTACAAAAACTTCAGCCTCTACTATGCAGATGCTAAAAAGCGGACTTTCATACATGAAACAAACCCCTATCATAATACACCTGATTTTGCTTCACGGAATAGTAGGGGTAACATCTTACGACGCTCTTGTAGCACTTTTAGCCGATTATCAGTATAAAGAAATTTTGTCGGCCTCTCTTGTAATAGGTTTTATAAATGCCTGTAGAGCGATAGCCCTTATTAGCGGTCCTATCCTTATGAGTAAAATTATAAATAATCAAAATTTAGTCTATATCTATATAGGTCACGGGGTGGGGGTCTGCCTATGGGGGATTTTACAGTTTAACTTCTATCTTGGATTTTTAGGCACTATGGCGGCAGGATTTTTTACTTCGACACTTTGGAGTTATACATATACCTTGCTTCAGCGCAAATGCGATGAGAGGTATCATGGACGCATAATAGCATATAACGATATGATTTATCTTGGAATAGGGGCCATAACATCAGCCAGTATAGGAATGCTATTTAAGCTTGGATTTACACTTTGGGGTATTACGATACTAATGGGATGTATGTTTTTTTTAGGGGCGATATATTGGAGTATAGTTTATAAAAAATACAAAGATACCCTAGACTAGACCTTTGTGTAATAAGTCACATTTGGCGATGTTAGCTTCTTATATATATTGGTATAAGGCACCAAGTCAGCGTGTCCCATATAAAGCCTTCCGCCGTCGTTTAAAATTTTATGAAATCTCTCGACGGTCTTTAGCTTATACTCTTCGTTAAAATATATAATCATATTCCTAGAAAATATAATATCAAATTTGCCAAATCTAAAAATAGAATCATCAAAGATATTTACTAAGCTAAATTCACACCTTGGCAAAAGCTCTTTTTTTATCCTAAATTTATCATCCACTCTATCAAAATAGAGCTTCTTTTGCGTATCGTTTAAACGGTGCAATGATCGCTCAGAATACAGCCCCTCAAAGCACTTATCTATAGCTTCTGAGTTTATATCTATGCCGGTAATTGAAATTTCAGAGGTGTTAAGTAAATTTGAATGAGCTAAAATCCCTAGAGAATATACCTCCTCTCCGCTAGAACAAGGGGCGCAAAGTATGCGCACCATGCCTAAATTTTTAGCATGATAGATTGCTGCTTGAAGCTGAGTAAGCTCTCTAAAAAAATATGTCTCGTTTATTGTGATGAGGTTTAGTATATCTTGTCTAAGGGATCTATCGACACTAATCTTTAGGCTTAAATTTTCAAATGTGGCAATACTGTTGGCTTGGCAAAAATTTGCCAAACGATGCCTTACGATATCTTTTTTTGATTCAAGATCTACCCCGCAAATACTCTTAATATTATCTATCAGCCTATCAAGCCCCGAGCTATCGCTAGGCAAAGGAGGTATTTTTGTGTCTTTTACACCTGATGTAATACTATCTTTCTTAAATTTATCAAAAAACATTTATAAACCTTTCAAGCTCAGCTCTTATTTGATAAATAGACATGGACTTAAGATTTGGATTTATCTCTTTTGCACGCTTTGGCATACCATATACTATCGCACTCTCTTTACTTTCCGCTATACAGTTTGCTCCGGCCTTATAAAGCTCATTTAGGCCTCTTGCCCCATCGTCTCCGATACCGGTAAGAAGTATTGCCATAACATCACAAAATTTACAAGCTTCAACAGCAGAGCTAAACAAAATATCTACATTGGGATTATATGTAGTCTCTTTAATAAGATCACATACTTTTGCGCTAAGTGGCCTGCATGTAGTTATTTCGGAATTCTTTTCGCATATATATATAGCATCCTTAAGCTCTGTTTTGCCTTCCAGCCTTACCACGTCCACACAACACTCTTTGCCAAATTGATCTACAAAACTCGGTATAAACATCAAGCTCATATGCTGGGCTATAACAACACTCGTATTATGTATTTTTAAATTTCTAAAAAGCTTCTTTAAATGTCCCGGACCTCCGGTAGAAGCTCCTACTAATACTAATTTTCTCTTCAAATTTTATCCGATCTATTTTTTATTTGTCATTCTATAAAGAAATCCGAAAACCTCGGCAACTGCCTTATAAAGATTAGGCGGAATCTCGTGATTTATATCCACCTTGCTTAATAGTTCTACCAAATCCGCATCCTCTTTTATAGGGATATCGTTAGATCTTGCTAAATTTATTATATTTTTGGCCACTTCGCCAGATCCGCTGGCTAAAACTTTGGGTGCATTATCTTTTGAACGATTATATCCTAAAGCTACTGCTTTTTTAGTCTTTACCTTCGCCAAAACAAAATCCTTAAATCACAACTCATATTATCCTGTCAAATCCCATATTAAGTCTATCAAAATCATTATAAAGCGTATTTAACGAGAGCTTTGGCATTGTTTTTAAACTAAAATTAGAAAGTATTAGACCTTGATCGTTTATGACCCTTTTTAGCTCTTTGGCGCCGCTTAAAATCAGCTGCTTAAACTCCTCTTTTTGAGTTGCTATGGATATATCTATATATCTATTTTCACTTAGTCCTAAAACTATATTAATACTGCCTAGCTTCTGGAAATTTAAATCTATCTGCGCATAGTGCTTTTGCTTTTTACCGCGTTTAAAGGCGATTTTAGCTCCGTCAACATCATCCCAAACATAAGGAAGATAGGTCTCAATGCCCCCTGCCATACTTGATACGAGCTGATGCATCTCTATTTGAGCTATCAGTTTTGAGCTCAGCTGATTTATTTGAGAATTTGGGTCGGAAACGCTCTTTGTCTGTATATTTAAAAGCACGCTTTTAACATCGTTTTGAAGTGCTTTTATGCTCTCTTCTGTGATCTTTGGCTGAATGTTTTTAATATCTTTTTGAGCCAAATTTTGCTGCTTTGAAAGTCTATTTATCTCATCCATATTTGTCTTTGCTTCAAATCCTATTTTATCAGCTAAATTTAGCGCCTGATTTAGCTTATTTGCGACCGCTTTTAATCTATCTTGCAAACTCAAATTTTCTACACTAAATCCTTTATTTAAAATTTGCTCGACAAATGAATTTATCACATTTGGTTGATTTACCGTATTTTCTATAGCTTTTTCAACCTCGTTTATAAGGTTTGAAAGCTCTTTTAAATTTGAGCTATAGGCTCTATTTTGACTTAGTTTTTCTGTTGAAATTTCTGGAATTTTAGTCTTTAAATTTGCTATCAGTTCATTTATTTTATTAATCTCATTTTTTACTGCTTTTTCACTTAAAATAAGCCCTTTTTCGCTCATTGCATTAGCCTGCTTATCTAGAAATTTAACTATATTTTCAAGCTTTGCACTATTTTCCAAAAGCGACTTTATAGAGGAGTTATTTAAAATTTCTTTGTTTTGAATTTTTGCGTTTTTTAAAATTTCACTTAGTTTTTCAAAGCTCTCGTTAGTGTTTAAACTATTATCTTTGGCTAGAGTTAAAATTTGATTTAAAAGCTTGGAATTATATAAGTTTTTAATATCGTCAAAAAGTTTATTTATTGAAGCCGGAAGGATATTTTTATTTACTATAACGTCTTTTAAATTGGCCTCAAGCATTATTCCGGAATTTTTTATCTGCTCATTTAAGGCGCTTGCCTTAAGTTCTGCAACAGGTTTTAAAAAGCTCTTTAATTTATCAACAAATGGCTTTAAGTCAGGATTTTGATCTGCTAATTTTATTAAAGATTTCAGATCTTTTACTAAATTTGGCGAAACCTGCAAATCTTTAGCTTGATTTGCGATTTCAGCCATCTTTGCACTGCTAGAGCTTGTCTTAAGCTCGTCTAAAAGCCTATTTACAAGTTTATTGATATCGCCTATATCGTTAATAGAAACTTCTGAATCTATTTGAGTCGGTAAATTTTGAGGCTGATTTTTAAATAGAGTTTTACCCTCTTTGGTCTCGGAGCCTTTTAATTGATTTGGGTCTAGACCTATCTTAGCAGAGGTTAAATTTCTTAAAATTTCCATACTATAAAATCGCTATTTATCGCTTGTGCTTCGTGCTTACAGTGACATTGGCTATAGTTCCAGGGCTATGTTCAAAGCTCTTTCTACTCTCAATCGGAATAGTTTTTTGAGTAAGTGCAAAAATAATCAAAGATATTAAAAGCACTACATAGACCCAAATAAAACCTTGAGGACCAAAAAAATACATAGTAGCGCCCATTATTATAGGAGAAAATAATGAGCCTAGAGAGTAGCTAAATAGTATAGCCCGTCCTATCTCTATGGATTTTGATTTATACTCAAGCATATCATTTGCCCTTGCAAGAGCCAAAGCGTATAAGCAAAAAACTCCAGACCCTAAGAAAAACGATAATATGTATTGTAAATTTATGCCCGCATCAAATAATATAAATATAATCGCCGCAATTAAAGATATAACAGAGCAGCCGATTATCACAGGTCTTCTACCAAAACGATCAGAAAGCGAACCTATAACACAATGGCCTATAAATCCCCCCACCATCGCAATAGTCATAAAAAACGAAACCTCTTTAGCATCATATCCTTGAAGTAGTATATATATGCTAGCCATAGAAAAAAAGCCGTTTACCAAAACTCCGGCAACTATGCTTGTAATAAGAGCTAGCGGAACTAAGCTAAATATACTAGGTATGCTTATATTTCTTTTTTCAGGGATTGGCGGCTCTTTGATGCGGTTTAAATTAAGCGGAATGCTTGATAAAAGAATAAAGGCGGCGCTTATTAAAAATACTTGAGAGCTGGTTAGATCAAATCCTAAGATCAAAATTCCAAGACCAAAACATGAGTAGAAAACAACTTCGTAAAAGGCTAAAATACGAGATCTTATCTGATCCCTTGCCCTAGTATTTAGCCAACTCTCAGCTATCATCAAAATAGAGTAGTAACAAAATCCAAGACCACCTCTAAGAATTGCCCATAGGTACAAATTCTGACTTAGCTCATGAAACATCGCACAGACGCCAAATATCGACGAAAATATGGCAAAACTTCTAATATGACCAACTTTTGATACGATCTTATGCGATATTATCGTGCTAAGCATAGCCCCTATAAAAAAGACGGATATTACAAGACCTATTTCAAGCTCACCCGCTCCCATCTTTTTCAGTTCAATTCCTGCCGAACTTACCACAAGTCCGTTTCCTACAAAAAGAAGCGCTATCCCGAAAAATAGCGGGATCATTGTCTTTATCATTCTTCTACTGCTTGTCTGCACGACTCATTACTCCATAAACCAAAGCTCCTATCGGCATAATGCCAAGAGCGATTAAAAATCCTATGATATTTAAATTTCCATGTCTATTTAAAGCCAAAAATCCAAGCACCAAAACAGCGTAGGCAATGAGTCTAAAAGGCACAAGAGCGGTATGCAAATTTGCAAATTTAGGCATATTTTTCATAGCCTCTTTCTCTTTTTTTAAAATTTCCTTAGGATCAAGCTCTTGCTCTAAAATCTCTTCTGCTTTCTCGCCTTTTTTTAGGATTTTTTTACCATCATCTGTATATTCGGTAAAATTTTCACCCCATTCACTACCCTCATCCTCATCATAATAGTCATCGTCTAAGATAAATTTCTCGTTTTCAACCCTTGAAAGAACACGTCTTTGATAAGATTTAAATGTCGCAAACAAGATTAAAAGAGAGCCAAAAAACGCTACTTGAGTACTATAAAACCAGCTTTTGCCCATAAAAAAAGAACTTATTAAAAGCAAAATTTCAAAAATACCGTAAATAGCTAAAAGCCTTCTAGCTACAGACACTATTTGTCTTCCTCTTCATCATCCTCATCATATGGCGCAGGCTTAAATTTTGTCTCGTCTTTAAGCTCGTCCATACTCTTTTTAACTCTATTATAAGCCTTTTTGACATTTAAAATGGCTGCTGCGATACCAAAAGCCATACCAACAAACAATGTCCAAGTCCAGCCTGTCTGCTTCATGACCCAAAATCCAAGTCCTGTTCCTATGGCAACTGCAACTACCATAGATATGCCAAGGCTTAGCTGCTCTGCACCTTTTACGATCTCGCCAAAATTTAGTTTAGCCATTGTTTTTTATCTCGCGCAAAGATTCCTCTGCGGCTTTTACGGCAAATTTAATATCTTCCTCACTCATTACACTGCATATAAAGCCTGTCTCAAACTGACTTGGAGCCAAATAAACCCCTTTTTTAAGCATTTTTTTATGAAATTTGGCATAAAGGGCTGTATCGCTCTTTAAAGCATCATCATAGTTTTTTACCTCAGATGAATTAAAAAAGAATCCAAACATAGAGCCTCGAACACAAATTTGCATTTTAAACCCGTTATCATCGGCAGCTTTTTTAAATCCTGTCATAAGCATATTGGCTAAATTTTCAAGTTTTTCATACATGGTAAAATTGTTATATATCTTACTAACAGATGCTATACCAGCAGCCATAGCTACCGGATTTCCACTTAGCGTGCCCGCTTGATAAACGCTTCCATCAGGGCTTAAGCAGTCCATTATCTTAGCCTTTCCGCCAAATGCAGCAGCACTCATTCCTCCGCCTATAACCTTGCCGAAAGTTACCATGTCAGCTAAAATATGATTAAATTCAAAAGAGCCTTTTTTGCTCGCTCTAAAACCGCTCATTACCTCATCAAAGATTAAAACTGCTTTATACTCATCGCAAAGCCTTCTAAGCCCTTTTAAAAACTCGTTGCAAGCAGGCACAAGCCCCATGTTTCCGGCAATCGGCTCGATTATCACCGCGCCTATTTGTGCACCGCTTTTAAATATCGCTTCAACACTTGCTAAATCATTATATTTAGCTAAATATGTGTTTTTTACGACATCTTCAGGCACTCCGGAACTTGAAGCGTTACCGTAAGTCGTAGCACCACTTCCCGCCTTAACCAAAAGCGCATCGCTATGACCGTGATAGCAGCCTTCAAATTTGATAAGTCCGTCTTTTTTACTGTATCCTCTTGCAACTCTTATTGCGCTCATCGTAGCTTCCGTGCCCGAGCTTACGAAACGAATTTTTTCTACATTTTCAAACTCATCGCAAATAAGCTTGGCAAGCTTCGTCTCAAGCTCACAAGGCGCGCCAAAGCTAAGTCCTCTTTTAGCAGTTTCTATGACAGCATTTTCTATATCCTTATCACAGTGTCCAAATATAAGCGGTCCCCAGCTTTGAATAAAGTCAAGATAGCGATTTCCCTCTACATCCACAAGATAAGCTCCCTTGCCGTAACTTACCATAAATGGCTCGCCGCCAACGCTACCGAATGCTCGAACAGGCGAATTTACGCCACCTGGAATATAGCTCTTTGCCTCTTTGAAAGCCTCTTTATTTGTCATCTTTTTTGTCCTTATCATCATTGAAATTTTTTACGTATTCGTATAACAAAAGCGTCTCTTCATCTGTTAAAAAATAGCTTGGCATAACGTCCTTTGGGCGCTTTAAAGCTTCGCTAAATTTCCAAAAATCAAGGTTGTTGATACGAGGAGCTTTTAGTTCTGCATCAACCATTTCATTTTTCTTTTTGTCAAAGTGCTTAAATTTAGCTATGAGCGCACCTTCGCCTTTTTTGCCGTGGCACTTATCGCATCCTATGCCGCGCGGGTTTGAGTAAAGCATCTTGGCGTATTCGTTTTTGGTTATAAAATCGCTTGCAAAAACGCAGTTAAAAAGCAAGATCGGCAGAATAAATTTTCTCATACGCCCTTTTCGTTTTTTGTAAAATTTAATATAAAATTAGCTATGATACAATCTTTGTGATTAAAACAGCATAAAGGATTGGTTATGATTTTGCTAGACGGAAAAGCCGTAAGCGCAAAGATGAAAGAAAGAGTTAAAAACGAAGCCGTGAAGCTTAAAAATTCAGGCGTTGAGCCTGCTCTTGCGGTGATACTAGTCGGCGAGGACAAGGCAAGCCAAACATACGTCGCCTCAAAAGAAAAAGCCTGCCACGCTTGCGATATCAAATCCATCATGCACAGGCTACCCGAACAAACAACCCAAAGCGAGCTTTTAGCACTAATAGATCTTTTAAATTTAGACGATAGCATAGACGGGATTTTAGTCCAGCTTCCGCTTCCAAAGCACATCAACACGGATAAAATTTTAGAAAGCATAAGCCCAAACAAAGACGTAGACGGCTTTCACGCGATAAACGTCGGCAAACTTTCAAGCGGACTTGACGGATTTGTGCCTTGCACACCGCTTGGCATAATGGAAATTTTAAAAGAGTACGACATAGACGTAAGCGGCAAAAACGCATGCGTAATCGGAAGAAGCAACATCGTAGGCAAACCTATGGCAAATTTACTCCTAAACGCAAGCGCAACGGTTACCGTAACTCATAGCAAAACCAAAAATTTAAAAGAAATTTGCAAAAACTCAGACATCCTCGTAGCTGCGATAGGAAAGCCGTTTTTTGTAACCGAAGATATGGTAAAAGATGGCGCTATCGTGATAGACGTGGGCATAAACCGACTTGATGACGGAAGACTTGTAGGTGATGTGGATTTTGACTCTGTAGCGCCAAAATGCTCTTATATCACGCCGGTTCCCGGCGGAGTGGGTCCGATGACGATTGCCATGCTGCTTTCAAACACCATAAAATCAGCCAAAAACAGAGTAAAAAAGGCGTAAATTTTGAAAAAAGCATTTAATAAATTTTTAGACTTCTCAAACAGCTGGACAGGCACTGTAGTAATTGTCCTGCTTGTTATATTTTTTATAGCTCAAGCATTTGTAATTCCGTCAGGTTCCATGAAAAATTCACTCCTAATAGGCGATCATCTCTTTGTTAAAAAATTTAGCTACGGAATCCCTACCCCTAGAATTCCATGGATAGAACTTAAAGTTTTACCAGATTTTAGAGGCAACGGACACCTTATAAACGGAGATGGACCAAAGCGAGGTGATATAGTTGTTTTTAGATATCCTCACGATGAGAAAATTCACTATGTAAAGAGAAATTTTGCAACCGGAGGAGATGAGGTAATATTTACAGAAAAAGCCCTATTTTTACACCCTAAAGAGGGAGAGGAATTTATCAAAGAAAATTATCCAAAAGAGAGCTTGATAACGATAGCGGGCAAGCTATTTGTAAAAGAGCCTTATAAATTTCCAGGAATTTACTATGATGAAAAGGTAAATTTATTTGAACAGGCACTATACTACTTAAATGCAGGTAAATTTGCCATGCAACCAGTTATAGTCAATGAGCTTGACAAGATAAAAGACCTGCCGTTTAATGCATTTTACTTCAAGGTTCCAGATGATGAGTATTTCATGGTAGGAGACAATAGAGATCACTCGAACGATAGCCGCTTTTGGGGAAGCGTTGCATACAAAGATATCGTAGGAAAGCCTTGGTTTGTCTACTTTAGCTGGGATAACGAGTACAAGATAAGATGGAATAGAATCGGCAAATCAATAGAAAGCATCCAAAACGATCCTATATATGCTCAAAATGCCATGAAAGAAGGGCATGATGACGGCACTAAGATAGAGTGATAAAATTTGAGCGGATTTGAAAATATCGATATCCTAGAGATAATTACTCTTGTCATAGCACTTACCATAGCTATCGTAGGACACGAGATAGCTCATGGATGGGTCGCTTATAAATTTAAAGACAATACAGCCAAAAATCTCGGTCGCCTTAGCATAAATCCTATTAAACACATTGATCCTTTCGGAACCATCATAGTTCCAGGACTGCTATATCTTACCGCAGGATTTGTAATAGGATGGGCTAAGCCTGTCCCGATAAACGGATATACTGTTATTAGAAACGGTGGATATAAGGCAATGATATTGGTATCTCTTGCAGGAATTATATATAACTTTATTCTTGCAACCATATCGTTTTTTATGATAAAAACCGGGATTTTTCAAGCGGATTTACAAAAATTTTTAATTATGCTAATGCTCGTAAATTTAATACTAGGACTATTTAATCTATATCCCATTCCTCCGCTTGATGGCTCTCAAGCTGTAGAATACACACTAAGATCCATAAATCTTCATAAAATCGCGAGTTTATTTTCTAGTCTTCAACGTTACGGAATGATAATACTTATTCTCATCATAGCCTCACCGCTTAAAGACTATGTTTTTTATCCTATAAGATATATGCTTGAAATGGTCAAATTTGCGCTTTAATTAAATAAAAAGCGCAAATTTTAGTTGCAAAATTTAGAAAATTTTTCTTTAATAGTAGTTTTGATATAATTGCTGAATTTAATAAACTTATGGACTACTTAATGAAGATCGAGAAAATTTTTATAGCAAGCGATCACGCAGGATTTGAACTAAAAGATGAGATTAAAAAATTTCTACAAACTTTAAATTTAACAGCTATAGACCTTGGTACAAACAGCTCCGAAGCAAGTGTAGATTATCCTGATTTTGCAAATTTAATGGCTGAAAAATTAAAAAACCAAAACGAATATGGAATCTTAATTTGCGGAACGGGTATTGGAATATCAATCGCCGCTAATAGGCACAAGCACATTAGGTGTGCGCTATGTCACGATATATACACAGCCTCCATGGCAAGAGAACATAACGATGCAAATATAATCGCTTTTGGTGCAAGAACCACAAAGCCAGAGGATGCAAAAGAGATGATAAAAAAATTCTTCTCAACCGAATTTGCAGGAGGAAGGCATCTAAGAAGAGTGGACAAACTGGGCTGCTGCAGGGCGCAACTATGATAGCTGATTGGCTCATACTTACATTTTTAATCTGCATTTGCATATATTTGGTTGTGATGGTATTTTACTTCAAAACTCTACTTAAAAAAGAAAGATCTACAAAAGATTTTATGAAAGATAACCTCCAAGATACCGAAGTTGTTATCAGAAAGCTTCAAGTTCAATTACAAAGAAGTCTTGGCAATATCGATATTCTAACCGAGGAACTCGGCAAGGTAAAAAATGATGCAAACGCCCTTCGCACGAGAAATTCTCAATACCGCTTAGAAAATGACAAGCTAAGACAGAGAATTCGTGAGCTAGAGGGCAAAATCGAAGCATTACTATAAATTTTAAGGACAAATCATGAGAGAGTTAAGTCAAAAAGATAAAGAATTTTTATTAGATTCAATACGCTGTATTAAAGATTTTCCAAAGCCTGAAATTGTTTTTCGCGATATAACAACGCTTTTAAACAATGCCGAAGCTTTTAACTTTTTAATGGATCATCTATTTGAGAGATATAAGGATTTTGAGATCGACTTTATTGCAGGTATAGAATCGCGCGGATTTATATTCGGGGCGGCTCTCGCGGCAAGACTTAGGATGCCTTTTGTGCCTATTAGAAAGCCTAAAAAGCTGCCTTATATAACGATTTCGCAAAAATACTCGCTTGAATACGGAGTTGACGAGATAGAAATTCACATAGATGCATTTGGCGATAAAAAGGATGCTAGAGTGCTTTTGGTAGATGATCTCATAGCCACCGGCGGCACGGCCAAAGCTTCGGTTGAGTTAATCAATCAAACCGACGCAAAGTGTGTTGAAGCGTGCTTTTTAATAGATTTAAAAGAGCTTAAAGGAAGCGAGAATCTAAAACCTCTTACAAAAATTTATAGTATTTTGGAGATCTAATATGGAGGCTTTTTTTATAGATCTTCTTACAAAATACGGATATATTATACTTTTTATATGGTGTATGATGGAAGGAGAGATGGCTCTTATAATGGGAGGTATCATGTCTCATACGGGACAGATGGATTTGGGACTTGCTATATTTATAGCAGGACTTGGCGGATTTGCAGGAGATCAAGTCTATTTTTACATAGGGAGATATAATAAAAATTTTATATCCAAAAAACTACGTTCCCAAAGAAGAAAATTCGCAATAGCCCATATGCTTCTTAAGAAAAACGGATGGCCGATCATCTTTATTCAGCGCTATATGTACGGACTTAGGACTGTAATACCTATGAGTATAGGACTTACAAGATATGATGCCAAAAAATTTGCTTTTATAAATTTAATAAGCGCATGGTGTTGGGCTGCGATAACAATCATCCCTGCATATTTTTTAGGAGAGCATATACTAGATATTTTAGATAAGGCAAAAGAGCATTGGTATATAGCAATACCTATCGCTGCAACCTTCCTTGGGGCGCTTTTGTATGGATTTAAAAGGATAGAAAACAAGATATTAAACGAAAGGAAAAATAGACGTAATGCAATTTAGTATAGTCAATAAAAAAATAGATGCCATAAAAGCCGATTTGGAGCTGATCTTCGTCGTGGATAAAAACTTAAAACATAAATTTATAAAAGATGAAAAAAGCTTTAAATTTAGCAACTACAAAGGTGATAGTCCACTACTTCTGATAGAAAACGCAAGGCTTTATATCCCTGTAGCAAAGCTTGAATTTGACGAGCTTAGACTAGCTGCGGCAAAAGCTTATAACGCCATCAAGGGGCTAAACGTCAAAAAACTCAAGCTTGCAAGCTACTTAGCAGAATGTGCCAAAATGAGCTTTCAAAGCTTGGTTGAGGGCTTTGTGCTTGGAGCTTACGAATTTAACAAATATAAAGAGAAAAAAGAAGCTTACGCACTAGATGAGATCATCTTTAGCTCGGAGGAATTTAACGGCAAAGAAGTTGATATATCAAAAGCCCAACTTGGTATCAAGCATGGTGAGATAATGGCAAATGCGGCAAATTTCACCAAAGATATCGTAAATGAAATTCCTGAAATTTATACTCCGGTCAAAATGGCTGAAGACGCGCAAATTCTAGCTAAAAATTTAAAAAACGTAACATGCAAAATTTACGATGAAAAATTCCTAAAAAAAGAGAATATGAACGCATTTTTAGCCGTAAATCGAGCTTCTGTTCATCCGCCTCGCCTAATCCATCTAGTATATAAACCAAAATCTCCTAAAAAGAAGATCGTGTTTGTGGGCAAAGGCTTAACATACGATAGCGGTGGTCTTAGCTTAAAACCTGCTGATTATATGCTTACGATGAAAGCCGATAAAGGCGGAGCGGCTGCGGCGCTTGGTATCATTAAGGGAGCAAGCGAACTTGAGCTGCCTTTTGAAATTCACGCTGTTTGCGGAGCCACTGAAAATATGATAGGAGGAAACGCCTACAAGCCTGATGATGTACTGATCTCACGCTCAGGAGTAAGCATAGAAGTAAGAAACACGGACGCAGAAGGTCGTTTGGTACTTGCTGACTGCCTAAGCTGGGCGCAAGAGCTAAAGCCTGATATCTTAATCGATATGGCGACACTTACGGGCGCTTGCGTAGTGGGTCTTGGAGAATACACCATAGGGCTTATGGGAAATAACGAGGAGCTAAAGAGCCAGCTTAAGGCAAAAAGCGCAAAAAGCGGTGAATTTGCTTCTATCTTAGAATTTAACCGCTTTTTAAAAGAGCTTGTAAAAAGCCAGATAGCAGACGTTAGCAACACCGCTTCAAGTAGATACGGCGGAGCCATCACGGCCGGCATATTCCTTGATAAATTCATAAAAGAAGAGTTTAAAGATAAATGGATTCATCAAGATATCGCAGGTCCTGCATATACCGAAAAAGCGTGGGGATACAACCAATCAGGCGCAACGGGTGCGGGCGTAAGAATGAATCTATACTATCTTAACGCACTTGCAAAGGAGCTGTAATGGGTCTTGGAGTAGGTATAGTAGGACTTCCAAACGTCGGCAAATCAACTACTTTTAACGCTCTTACAAAGGCGCAAAACGCAGAGAGTGCAAACTACCCGTTTTGCACGATCGAGCCAAACAAGGCCGTCGTGCCGGTGCCTGATAAGAGATTAAACGAGCTAGCTAAAATCGTAAATCCAAATAAAATTCAGTATTCTACTATAGATTTTGTCGATATCGCGGGACTTGTTAAAGGTGCAAGCTCGGGAGAAGGACTTGGAAATAAATTTCTTTCAAACATCCGAGAAACCGAGGTCATACTTCATATCGTGCGCTGCTTTGAGGATGAAAACATCACTCACGTAGAAGGCGGCGTAGATCCGGTACGAGATGTAGAAATCATAGAAACCGAGCTCATCCTAGCCGATATCGAGCAGCTAAATAAAAAAATCGAACGCCTGAATAAAGATGCAAAAGCCAATCAAAAAGGTGCAAAAGAGGCGCTTGAAATGGCAAATAGGCTTTTAGCGCACCTAAACGAGGGCAAAAGCGCAAGCAGCTTTGAGGGAAGAGATGAAGAGGCATATATAAGCCTAAACAAAGAGCTAAGACTGCTTAGCGCAAAAGAGGTCATATACGGTGCAAATGTCGATGAAGACGGAATTAGCGAAGATAATAAATTTGTAAAAGAGCTTCGCGAATTTGCGGCTCGTTCGGGTCATGAGGTGATAAAGCTGTGTGCTAAGATAGAAGAGGAGCTTGTGGGTCTAAGCGATGAGGAGGCTCACGAGTTTTTAAGCTCGCTTGGTGCAAACGAAAGCGGCCTTGAAAAGATCATTCGCACCGCTTTTGCTAAACTAAATTTGATAAGCTATTTTACTGCAGGCGTTATTGAAGTGCGAGCATGGACGATCACAAAAGGCTGGAAAGCTCCAAAAGCCGCAAGCGTAATTCACAACGACTTTGAGCGAGGCTTCATTAGAGCAGAGGTAATCAGCTACGATGACTACATAGCTTGCGGCGGAGAAACAGGCGCAAAAGAAGCCGGCAAAATGCGTCTTGAAGGCAAAGAGTATATCGTGCAAGATGGCGATGTGATGCACTTTAGGTTTAATGTTTAATTTAATCAAAGCGATAAAATAAGTCATGAATACTATAACCGAGGCTATTTTACATACGCCTTGGTGGGTTTTTGTGATATTTATCGCTTTGATTTTTCTAGGCTACAAGCAAAGCTTTGATCGCACTCTATGCTTTACAAAAGCGGTTGTTTTTCCTATTTTAATGCTAGTCTTTTCAATTTTTAGCCTTTTATCGTCATTCGGATTTTTATTTTGCTCATCTTTGAGTTGGCTAATAGGTCTTATTTTGGGTATTATTATAGGTTTATACAAATTTAAATCTCAAATCACAAAAATATCTTCGGATTTGTTTTTAATCAAGGGCAATAAAGTCTATATAGTAATCATGATGGCAATTTTTTTTACAAAATATATAGTTGCTTATAGCGAAGCTAGAAATCTTGAAATACTTAAATCAAATTTATTTATAAGCTCAGCAAGCTTTATACTAGGAGTTTTTAGCGGAATATTTACCGCTAGAATTTTAGTAATACTACGTTTAAGATAAAAAAGGAATTTAATGAGCGATTATAGCTTAGCACAACATTTTGGCGTGAATTTAGCAGAGCTTTTATCAAGCAAGATTAAAGCCGTATATCCCAAATTTGACGAACAAAAATATATAAAAAATATAGTAAGCAAGGTTAATGATCTAGCCTATTCAGGTAGGATAGAGCTTCACGCAAGAGAGCTTAACTCCGCGCTAAATTTAGACTACAAAAGCCAAATAGAAATTTTAACAAGCATATTAGGCGAAGAAAATCCAAACGAAACAGGTATGTTTAAAAACTACTATTGGGTGCTTCCTATCGGCAAATTTGTTGAAATTTACGGAA
Organism: Campylobacter sp. RM16190; assembly: GCF_012978835.1. Taxonomy (NCBI): domain Bacteria; kingdom Pseudomonadati; phylum Campylobacterota; class Epsilonproteobacteria; order Campylobacterales; family Campylobacteraceae; genus Campylobacter; species Campylobacter sp. RM16190. The sequence continues at coordinate 163,383 of NZ_LIWS01000001.1, forward strand.
TTGACGACTTTGAAACATCCATAAACGCGATTGCCGAGATAACTAAGCGAAACACAGGCGAATACGCGATAAGAGTATTTATAAGAAAATATCCCAACAAAATGCTAGAAGTTATGCGAAACTGGGCAAAGTCTAGCAACTTTCACCTAAGGCGTCTTGCATCTGAGGGCTTGCGTCCGAAGCTTCCGTGGGCTAGTAAGCTTGAAAATTTCATAGATGATCCAAAGCCTGTTTTTGAAATTTTAGAGCTTTTAAAAGAGGATAATGTAAAATTCGTGCAAAGATCGGTGGCAAATCATATGAATGACTATCTAAAGCTAAATTTTGACGCAGCCAAAGAGCTTCTTGGCAAATGGGCGAAATCCAAAAATCAAAACACGCAGTGGATAGTAAAACACGCCACAAGAAAGATTAAAATTTAGAGCAAACGCCAGAGTTTGGGCTTAAGAATTGCCAGGCACTCCAGCGTCAAATTTAGAAAAATAATTTAACTAGTACCGCTCCAACAATAAGTCCTATCGCAAATGCACAGGCGATATTAATTTTTTGCTTTTTGCCAACACTCTCGTGTTGCTTTTCGTAGTGCTTTTTAACGCCTTCGAATGTAAGATTTAAGATCTTTTCATTCATCTGATTTATACCTTGAGCAAATTCCCTAATCTGTTCTTCATTGACATAACGCATAGTCTTAACAGTAGTATTGGCTAGACGCTCGAAATCTTCAGAGTTTTCCCAAAACTCAACTACTGTATTATTCTCTATACGCTCTTTAAATTCGATCATTTCTTTTAGTTCTGTTTGCTCAATCAGCTGAGTTCCCATCTTGTCTCCCTTTAAGCCTTTATAATTCCGACACTGTCGCCGAATTTTAAAACTTTAGAGTTAAAAAGATTAAGCTCTAAGCTATCTTTTTCACCGACTATCACAATCGTGGAGCCTAGCTCAAAATAACCCAAAAGTTCACCTTTTCTGACACTTAAATTTTCATACTCATAGCTTTGGACAAATGAGGCCATCGCATTGGTTTGAATTCTATTATCAAAAATAAATTTCATCTTTCCAACGTTTAAAGCTCCGACAAATACAAGCCAAACTATCTTTTTATTTGAAATTCTACACTTTAAAACAACTCTTTCGTTAAGGGCATATAGATTTTCAACTTTCTCAAGAGCCTTGACGCTTACACTATATAAATCTCCAGGGACATAAAGAGCGCTTAAAATTTCAATATCGCAAGGAGCATGATAGCGGTGATAGTCCCTAGGACTTAGATAGATATTGGCATAGACAAACTCCTCTTGACGACCAGCATCCTCTTCGCTCAAAGCGGAGTCTAAAAGCTCGGTTATGGAGTATTCGTGTCCTTTTATACTAATAGCTTTTCTTAAATTGCTAATACCGCACTCAAGGCAAAGCCCGTCGCTTGGGCTTATAAGCACCTCTTTGGCTTCATCAAATTTTCTAGGTATCATAAGCTCTCTGGTAAAAAGCGCGGTCAAACTCTCGTAATCTTGCGGATTTTTAAACTCGCTCATATCGATTTTAAAGTGTCTGACGTAGTTTGAATTTATAAAATCTTGTATAAATTTCGGAAATTTAGTTCCTGCGATTTTGCCAAAAATTTGAGAAATTTTCTTTCTCATCTACTCTCCTTTAAGCTCCAACAAAGAAATTTCGCTAGGCGCAAGAACTCTCACCGGAGGCCCCCAAAATCCCGCACCTCTGCTTACATACACCTGCATTTTATCATTTACTTGATAAAGTCCCGCTAAATACTTCTGATCAAGCTTTACAAGAAGCGAGAATGGGAAAATTTGTCCGCCGTGAGTGTGCCCGCAAAGCACAAGATCAACGTCTTTGTGCATATATCTAATGAATTTAGGCTGATGAGCCAGCAATACAGTCGGCAAATTTTTATCCGTGTTTTTAAGCGCGGCCTCTAAATCAGGCTCGTAAAACTTATATCTATAACCGATTAGATCGTAAACTCCTGCTAAATTTATACCGCCTACTTGCACGCTTTCGTTGCCTAAAACTTTAATGCCTATCTTTGATATCTCTTTAAGAGCTCCCTCGATACCGTGATAGTATTCGTGATTTCCGGGCACATAAAACGTTCCATATCGCGACTTAAACTCAGCAAAAGGAGCTATATACTCGCCAAGCCTTTTTGGATGAAGATCGGCTATGTCACCTACTATCACAACCGCATCGGCATCAAGCAAATTTATACGCTCAACCAAAGCTTTGGCAAAAGGCACGCCTAAAAAATCGCCCAAATGCACATCCGTTATCATCGCTATCTTAAGAGGCTCTTTGAGTCCTTTTAGTCTTACTTCTTGAGGTTTAACCTGTGGGACGTGCGAGGCGTTATACATGCCTTTAAAAAAGTAGCTAAGAGCAAGGATTAATATAGTGACATCAAGATAAAATCTTAAAAATTTACGTCTGCTTTTGCTAAAAACACGCTTTGTGACGGGTCTAAAAAAGACGATGATCAAATTTGAAACTAGCACAAACGAAAAGAGTATAAAACTAAGCGCAAGCATGAGTGAAAACGCAAGCCTAAACTGGGCATTTAAGAAGTTAAACCTAAGCGAAAAAGCTAGCAGCACGCCGCCAACGGCAAGAGTAGCAAAAAAGACCGCGAGCAAAAATTTATGCAAACTTCGTCCTTCGGTTTTAGCAAACAACCCTCTGTAGCCAACAAAATTCATTAAAATGATAATTAGTGAAGAAACTATATAAAACATATTATAAATTTAGCAAAAATTATTAAACAACTTAGCCAAATCAACTGTTTTGATAGAAAATAATAAAGATAAAATTTAAAAAAGATATAGGGTGAGAAAGCTCTCACCCTATGTTTTAAAAAATATTACTCGATAGTTCCGCTTTTTAATCTCTTGTCATAGATATCTTTAAGCTTTCTAATATCATCTTTAAGCTCAAAAACTCCATGCCAGTGAGCATAGTCAGGTCCGTTCATCATCGCACCTTGTCTCATACGGCGACCTTCATGGTGCCATAGGTGGTAGTAAATTCTTTGGAACTCATCCGCCCATGGATCTTCTTTAAGAAGCTTTTTAGACTTAAGATCATCTAGCATCGCTTTTGCGTCTTTGTGATAATCGTTGTAAAGCATTACGTGCTTATCCGCCATCGCAAAGAAGTTTTCACTATGAAGCGAAGAGTGACACTCTCTACAAACCATCATCATCTCTTTTCTAGCCGCATCGGGACCATCAACGTGACCTGCAAGAGGTGTACCTACGTTTAGCTTGCCTGTTTTTTGATACTCGCTTACCGCAGTATCGTTTCCACCTGTTCTTAGGTTGCTATGTGGCGCCCAAAGGTTCCATTTTAAGCGTCTTGAAACGTTGTGTGTAGTTTGTAGCTCACCTACTCCGCTCATATGGCAAGTCGCACAAGTTGGAGCCCTATAGTCAGGCACAGCCCATGTATCAGGAGCGCTGTCGAAATTCCATGTATGTCCTTCTGAGTTGAAGATATGACCGTGCATAGAGTTGTTGTAAATCTCTATATCCGGATGGTCAGGTCCAAGGTGACAAGATGCACAAGCAGCCGGTTTTCTAGCTTCGCTTACAGCAAATTTGTGTCCGCTATGACATGCTTTACATCCGCCGATTCCACCATCTGGATATAGGTTGCCTATACCGTAGTTTGGCCAAGTCTCTTTTGTAGGACGATTATCAGCATCCATTTTAATCACAGAGCCGTGGCATTGCATACAACCTGTTGAATCAGGAGAAATTTGTAGATCAGGATGACCTCTACCTTCAAAATGATACATCAAATCAAGCATACCTTTTTTAGCATACACTTGGATACCGCCTCTTGCGTGACCACTCTCGTTAAACTCTTTAACTTCGTTAGCATGGCACTTTTCGCAAGTTTTTGGGCTTACTAAAGCAGACACGTGATTGTTACTATCCTTTGGATGTGCTTGTTTCATTGCCATAGGACTATCCGCAGGGTGCGAGTGGCAATCCGTACAACTTACTCCAACATGTGCGTGACGGCTATTTTTCCAATCCGCCACAATACCCGGTGTCTCTTTTGCGTGGCACTCAACGCAGCTTTTAGCAAGTGGGGTCAAATTGCGATCAACTTTTAAGTTTTTCACAAGATTTGCATCCGAAATGCTTTCAGCAAATGCGAACGAAAAAAGACAGGCTATTAATGCAATAACTTTTTTCAACATTATTCCTCCTTTATAGGTTTTATTTATTGTTTGCATTTATATTCTCCCAATGTTTTGTAATCTCTATGCCCAAATTTTTATGCCCTACATTATTGTGACACTCGACACAGGTTTTTTTAATGTGTCCTGCGAAATAATCCCTGTGGGCAAGCCAAGCCTTATCGACTTGATTGTTCATATCTTGCAAATTCGAGTGACAGGTCATGCAACCGCTATCATACGTAAATTTGTGAGCGTTTTTACGCTTCGCATGCCAATCAATCTTGCTTACATCGGTAAATAAAGTCTTATAACCGTCGTTTAGAGACACTTTTGTCTTTGTCCATAGGTACATTAAAGTATTATCGTGAGAAAGGTGACAGGTAGAGCACTGCACTTTTACTCCAAGCTTGTTATTGCCACCATGTACGTCATTGTGATAAGATTTCACCATAGGCTCCATAGTATGGCACATAGTACAAAATTTATCACTTCCAGTATAATGGATCAGATCAGCAATTCCGATCGATGATATAAGTCCTATAAATATACCAAGCACAACCGACCAAACAAAAAACTTTCTTTTCATGCGGATCCTTCTTGTAATATTTTATTTTATTTAAATGTTATTAATAAAATATTTAAGTTATTATAACTAAGGTAGAAGTGAAAATTCTTGACGTTTATCAATTAATCTTAATTTGAAATTAAATATCAGTTATCAAATAATTCTTTAAGCTTTTCTTCTGAAATAGTGATGATTTTGTTGTTTTGATCTAAATCGATAAGCTCTTGTGTCTTAAATTTGGCAAGTATGCGCGAAAAAGTTTCTGGAGTCATATTTAATATTGAAGCGATTTTTACATGCTTTAAAGTATTAAAAAGATCTTGATGATCCATTAAAAATTTAGCTACTTTTGCTTCCGAGCTTAAAATAAGCTCCTGATGCAAAACCTCACTGGCAATTTTTAGCTTTTGAGATAAAGATTTTATGATAGCTACTGAAATTTTAGGATTTGATAGAAAATCATTATAAAATTTCTCATAATCTATCTTTAAAACCTCTCCCGAATTTATAAATAGTGCGGTAGCTGGAAATTTAATATTTTCAAAATTCGCAAGCTCGGCTACGAAATTCATAGCGTTAAGCTGATGCATGAAAATTTCTTTGCCTTTTGGTGTAGTTTTATAAAGTTTTAATGAGCCTTTTAGAAGGAGATGAAGCCACTTGGAATCCTCTCCTTCCATAAACAAAAATTCGCCTTTTTTGTATTTTTTGATTATGCTGATTTTTTCTAGTTGCTCTAGTTCATTCTCTCTCAGCTCTTTAAAAAATGGAATTTGTCCTAAAACACTCATTTTTTAACAAAATATACGAAATTTACTTTTTAAGAAGATCTCTAATCTCTGTTAGAAGAACGATATCTTCACTTGGCTTGGCAGGCTCTTTAGGAGCTTCGACTTTTGGTTTTTTAAGAGTATTTATAGCCTTAATAACACAAAATATACAAAAAGCAATGATCATAAAATCAACCATTGTCTGTATAAAAGAGCCATAATTAACAGTAACAGCCGGCACATCTCCTACTGCGTCTTTGAGAGTAAATTTAAGATCTGTAAAATTTACTCCTCCAGTTAAAACACCTACTATAGGCATAATCACATCGCCCACAAGAGAGCTTACGATTTTGCCAAAAGCGCCTCCTATAACGACACCCACAGCCATATCTATGACGTTTCCACGCATAGCAAATTCTTTAAATTCCTTAACGAAACTCATGTTTCACCCCTTGTTTGAATGTAATAAATAATATTATATAAGATTTTTCTTAACAAGCGATTTAAATACAAAATGATATAATCACTCTTTAAAAATTAATAAAGGAATATCAAAATGTATCGTTTTGCGCCATCTCCTACAGGAGATATGCATCTTGGAAATTTGCGCGTAGCCATCCTAAACTACCTATGTTCTTTACAGGATAAAAGCGGTTTTGTAATACGCATAGAAGATACCGATAAAGAAAGAAATATACCGGGAAAAGATCAAGAAATTTTAGAAATTTTAACCAAATTTGGCATCAAATGGGATCAGCTTTACTATCAAAGTGAAAATTTAAAATTTCACCGTCAGCTTGCTTCAAAGCTAATGATAGACAAACACGCATTTGCCTGCTTTTGTACTGAAAGCGAGCTGGAAGCCAAAAAAGAAGAGGCTAAAGCAAAAGGTATCGCGTATCGCTATGACGGCACTTGCGAAAAGATGAGTGATGAAGAGGTTTTGGCGTGTGAAAAGCCGTTTGTAATCCGCATGAAAAAGCCAAAAAACACGATGAAATTTACCGACGCCATCAAAGGCGAAGTAAGCTTTGAACCCGAAAACGTCGATAGCTTTGTGATCATGCGCGCGGACAAAACTCCTACTTACAACTTTGCCTGCGCGACAGATGATATGCTTGAGGGCGTTACTTTTGTTATACGCGGCGAAGATCACGTAAGCAACACGCCTAAGCAAGAGCTTATCAGAGAGGGACTTGATTACACAGATAAAATTCGCTACGCACATCTGCCTATCATCTTAAATATAGAGGGTAAAAAGATGAGCAAGCGCGAGAACGAAAGTAGCGTAAAGTGGCTGCTTTCTAAAGGATTTATGCCGGAAGCCATAGCAAACTACATCATATCGCTTGGCTATAAAGCTCCTGTGGAAATTTTTACTATAAATCACGCTGCACAGTGGTTTGACATCTCTAAAGTCTCGCCAAGTCCTGCGAAATTTGATATAAAAATGCTTGAACATATAAACAGAGAACATATCAAACTAGCTAGTAGCGAGCGACTTGCTACACTTAGCGGATTAGATGAAAATTTAGCGGATCTAATCAAATTTTATACCCAAGAGGCAAGCTTGCTAAACGAGATCAAGCAAAAGATAGAGGCGATATTTGCGCCAAAAGACATTCCTGATGAGTTTAAAAACGAGTGTGAGATCATAAAAAGCGCTGCAAATTCAATGAATTTGGATGAATTTCAAAGCTTTGACGAGTTTAAAAAGGCTCTAATGAGCGCTACAAATTTAAAAGGCAAAAGCTTTTTTATGCCGCTTAGAATTCTGCTTACAAACGAACAGCACGGACCTGAACTAAGCGAGCTGTTCCCTCTAATAAAAGAAAAATTAAAGGAAATTTTACAATGATACTATCTACTTTTTTATCCGCTATTGCCGATATTTTGCATATGGTGATTCAAATTTACGTCTGGATTATCATTATATCAGCCATTATTAGCTGGGTAAGACCAGATCCGTATAATCCTGTTGTTCAGCTTTTATATCGTCTTACGGAGCCCGTTTATGCCTGGATTAGAAAATTTGTCCCTACAGTATTTGGAGGGATAGACCTGGCGCCGATTTTCATACTTTTAGCACTTCAGTTTTTTGATAGATTTTTCATAAGCTTACTGCTGCAATATGCTAATTCGATTTAATATAATTTTATTTCTCCTTACGACTTTCTTGTTTGGAGAGGTAAAAAGCTTTAACGAGATAAAAGTTAAAGAAAAAGGGCTAGCAAAAGATTATTATATATATAGGTTAATAACAGAGGGAAATTATACAATTAAGCAGGTTGAGGAGCTAAATAAGGATATATTTCGTCGCTCTCCGACCATGATAAAAGCGCTAAATACTATAATAAAACCGGAGTTAAAACCTACAAACTGCGCAAAGATAAATGCAAAAAACATAGTAGATGCCAATTTAACCTGTCAAAAAGCGCTTTTAAAAATACCTTTTATGCTAAAAATATCCAAAAAAGATAGAGAAAAACTGGCTCAAAAATTTGATGATATAAATAAAACAACGGCTAGAAATTTAAGGATTCTAAACTCTAAAAATTCGGCCTTGAAATTTGATAAATTTAAAGATGCAAGAGCCTTTATAGAGTTATTTGAGGCAAGTGACAAAAAACATAAAGAACTTAGGTTTAATCAAAAATTTAGTACCGATTTTATCAATCTACTAGCCAAAGAACAATCTTTTCAAAAAATCATAAATAGAGTAATTATAGATAAAGAGCTTCCTAAATTTAGAGCGAATTTTTTAAATATCAAAGATGATTTGATAAGCGATCAGATAGCTTATATTCTTGGCATTAACGCTATTTTACTAGACTCAAAAGAGACTGCTTTTAAGTTTTTTAAAAGAGCCGAAGATAGCTTTAAAAACCAAGGTGCAAAAGACGCTGCGATCTTTTGGCAATACCTCATCACTAAAAACCAAATTTTGCTTGAAAAGCTAAACAAAAGCAGCGATATAAACATCTATACACTATATGCAAACGAGCTAACAGGAAAAGAAATTCCAGCTGTTTTTTCACCGACACCGACTAAGCAAAAGCTCGAAGACTACGATATCAAAGATCCGTTTTTATGGCAAAAAACCTTTGCTATCGTAAAAGAGGTAAATGCGACTAAAGCTCTTGAATTCGCAGAGCTTTTCAACACCAAAGAAACACTTGGGCAGCACGCTTACTTCATGGAAAAAGCAAGCGGATATAAAGATCACTACTTTGTCATGCCGTTTTTAGAACAGCTTGAGGATATAAATGCGACCAGAAAGGCTACGATTTATGCTATCGGAAGGCAAGAAAGCAGGTTTATCCCATCTGTAATATCGACATCTTACGCACTCGGGATGATGCAGTTTATGCCCTTTCTTGCAAATCACATCGGCAAAAAAGAGCTTATGATAGAGGGCTTTGATCAAGACGATATGTTTGATCCAAGGGTTGCTTTAAAATTTGCAGATCACCACTTAAACTATCTTGAAAAATTCTTGCACCATCCGCTCTTTATAGCTTATGCATATAACGGCGGTATCGGCTTTACCAAGCGTATGCTTCAGCGCGGAGATCTATTTAACGAAGGAAAATTTGAGCCGTTTTTATCGCTTGAGCTTGTGCCCTATGCCGAAAGCAGGCACTATGGCAAAAAAGTGCTCGCAAACTACGTTATATACTCGCACTTGCTTAATTCCAGTACATCGATTTTGAAACTTTTTGAAACTCTAAGCTCACCTGATTTGACGGATAAATTTCGAAAGAAAGATTAAGTCTATCCGAACTCTTTTCAGGTGCGATTACTTCGATATATTTGCCCCACGGCATTTGAAATGTGATGAGCTTTAAAAGCTCGTCATTTTCGTCTAAAATTCTAGTTTTAATGCCGCTTATGTCGTTATTTAGACTAAAACTTTTTAAATTTACGTCAGCATCTTTTGGGTGGATGGCGATTATAAATTTCTCATCTTTGTTTTCTTTTATAAGCTCGCTATGAACGGGGTTTAGATAGGTTCCTAAAATCAAAATTTTAAAATCTTGTTTGATTATTTCGCTCTTGCTCGTATAAGCCAAAAGCTCATTTTTAAGAGGTTCGTGAATGACAATTTTATTATAACACCCCAAAAAAGCCGTCATAATAGCTAAGCATATTAGTAAATTTTTCATAATAATACCTTGAAATTTTTTCTTATTTTATCTTTAATTTGGGTAATTTTTGCTTTAAGAAAGCCTAAATTTGTTATAATCTTACGAAAATTTAGAAGTTGGAACTAGATGAAAAGATTGGCAATGGCGTTTTCAGGACCCTCAAATAGCGGCAAAACTACGCTTATATTAAAGGTAGGGCAAAAATTTATAAAAGATGGACTAAAAGTAGTTATCATTAAGCACGATCCGGGCGACAAGGCTCGTTTTGACGTCAAAGGCAAGGATAGCTATAGATTTAGCGAAATAGGTGCTGACGTGGTTGTGCTAAGCCCCACGCGTACGACATACTTTTCAAAAGAGCAAAAGAGTCTTGATGAAGTAGTGTCTATGGTGGGCGAATTTGACCTACTGTTAGTAGAAGGGCTTAAAACTCTCCCGCTTCCTAGGCTAAGCGTGTTTAAAGACGAGATAAACGCTGAATATATCGGATTTTCAAACGCTATTGCAAGCTATAAAAAAGAGTGTGAATTTGATATTTTAAATATGAATTTAGACGATATAGACACTATTTGTGAGTGGATTTTACAAAACGCAAAGGCTTTATGATGGAAAGAATTTTTGAAACGATTAAACAAATAGCCGTTAAGATTGCAGAAGAGATAAAATTTGCCGATCTTGGCTACACTGATCATGCAAACGCTACGGGAGACACCCAGCTTAAGCTTGATGTGCTAAGTGATGAGATCATCACGCGCGAATTTGCAAATTTAGAGTGCGTAAAAGCGCTGGTTAGCGAGGAAAAGGACGAAATTTTAGCGCTTAACGAAAATGCAAAATTCATCGTAGCATATGATCCGCTTGACGGCTCAAGCTTGGTTGATGTAAATTTTGCTATAGGCTCTATATTTGGCATATACGAAAACGAACTAAAGCCTGAAAATTTAGTAGCTTCTGCATATAGCGTCTATGGGCCGCGCCTTGAGCTGGTTATCTGCACGGATAAGCCAAAGCTTTATAGACTCAACAAAGAGAGCGAATTTCAATTTATCAAAGATTTGCAACTAAAAGAAAAAGGCAAGCTAAACGCCACGGGTGCCACTCAAAAAGGCTGGAGCGATACGCACGCTAAATTTATAAGAGAGCTTTTTGAGCAAGGATACCGCTTAAGATATTCAGGCGCAATGGTAAGCGACTTGCATCAAATTTTGCTAAAAGGCGGCGGACTTTTTAGTTACCCGGCTACCACCGATGCGACAAACGGCAAGCTTAGAGTGCTTTTTGAAGTGCTGCCTTTTGCCTTTATCTATGAGCGTGCAGGCGGAGCTACGAGTGACGGCTACTCTGCGAGTCTTTTTGATATAAAGATAGAAAAAATCCACCAAACCACACCATGCTTCTTTGGCTCCAAAGAGGAGATAAGGACTCTGCATGAATTTTACGGAAGCAAAAATGGCTGAAGAGCTTAAGCAAAAAGACAAATTCGAGCTTGAACTTGATAACCAAATAGACATATTAAAGTCATGCCAATCTCAAAAAAACCTAACAAGCTGTTTTGCCTGCGAAAATTTATTTGAATGCGAAATTCGTAAAAATTATGTTGATGCCGTCTATAATTCGATGTCTAAAGGCAGCACCGGCGGATTTGATTTTTAATTAAGGAAGATTATGAAAGCTTATATAACAACACCTATTTATTATGTAAATGATGTCCCGCACATCGGACACGCCTACACTACGATCATCGCCGATACGATGGCTAGATTTGCAAGACTTAAAGGCGAAGAGACGTTTTTTTTAACAGGAACCGATGAGCACGGACAAAAGATAGAACAAGCTGCGCAAAAAAAAGGCAAAAGCCCAAAAGCATACGCAGACGAGATAAGCGCAAAATTTAAAGAGCTTTGGGATGAATTTGAGATAAGTTACGATCACTTTATCCGCACAACCGATGAGAGCCACAAACTAACCGTTCAAAACGCTTTTAACAAAATGCTTGAAAAAGGCGACATCTACAAAGGCGAATACGAGGGCTTTTACTGCGTTAGCTGCGAGACGTTTTTTACCCAAACTCAACTTTTAGATAACGAGTGCTGTCCTGACTGCGGGCGACCGACAAGCTTAGTCAAAGAGGAAAGCTACTTTTTTAAACTATCAAAATACGAAGACGCACTGCTTAAATGGTACGAGCAAAACGAGCAGTGCATACTTCCGAAAGGTAAAAAAAACGAAGTCGTAAGCTTTGTAAAAGGCGGGCTTAAAGACCTATCTATAACTCGCACCAGCTTTGACTGGGGCGTAAAACTGCCTGCAAATTTAAATGAACCAAAACACGTGATGTATGTCTGGCTTGATGCGCTGATGAACTATCTCTCCGCACTTGGCTACACTAGAGACGGCGAGAAGATGAGCTTTTGGGAAAATGCGGTGCACTTAGTCGGCAAGGATATCTTGCGCTTTCATGCGATTTACTGGCCAGCGTTTTTGATGAGTCTTGATTTGCCGCTTCCTAAGCATATCGCGGCACACGGCTGGTGGACCAGAAACGGCGAAAAGATGAGCAAGAGCAAGGGCAACGTAGTCGTGCCAAAAGAGGTTGCAGACGCTTATGGACTTGAAAATTTCAGATACTTTATGCTGCGTGAAGTTCCGTTTGGTCAAGACGGGGATTTCTCGCAAAAAGCACTTATCGAGCGCATAAACTCGGAGCTCAGCAACGATCTTGGAAACTTGCTAAACCGAATAATCGGAATGAGCGGCAAGTACTCAAACTACGAAGTTTCAAGCAAAGACGTTAGAAAGTATTATGGAGAAATTTTAGATGAATCAACTGTGCATCTAAAAGCAGCCTGCGAAAATTTAGAAATTTTTGCCACAAATCGTTACTTAGAAGAGCTTTGGCGGGTGCTAAATATCGCAAACGCAAGCATTGCTAAATTTGAGCCGTGGAATTTGATAAAAGAAGGTAGAAGCGATGAGGCTAACGCACTTGTGAGCCTTTGTGCGAATTTGCTTGTGCGCGTGGCGATCTTGCTAAGTCCTGCTATGCCAAAGACTTGCGAGAAGATAGCCAAGGCGATGAAATTTGAAATTTCAACCCAAAATTATCAAAAGATAATACTTGAAAACGAGGTTTTAGGCTTTGTTTGCGAGCAGACACCGCCGCTATTTCCAAAGATAGAAAAAGAGCTTATGAGCACTCCTGCACCAAGCGTTGCAGAGCCTATCAAGGATGAAACGCCAAAAATCAAAATAGATGAGTTTAAAAAGTGTGTTATCAAAGTTGGAACTATCTTAGAGGCTTCAAATATCGAAGGCAGCGACAAGTTGCTTAAATTTAAAATAGATCTTGGCGAAAGCGAGCCAAGACAGATCGTATCGGGAATTGCTAAATTTTATGATCCAAAAGAGCTTGTCGGCAAGCAGGTTTGCGTGCTGGCAAATTTAAAAGAGGCTAAGATATTTGGCAATATCTCTCAAGGCATGATACTTACGGCAGAAGACGGCTCGCTAGCGCTGTTAAGTCCTATCTCAAACGTTAAAAATGGAGCAATCGTCGGCTGATGATGAATATTGAGAATTTAAGACGCCTAATAAATGCAGAGGTTTTAAACAAGCCAAGTGTTTCAAGCGTCTTAAATTTCTCATTTGAAGCTAAAAATATCAGACAAGGCTATGCCTATATAGGCATAAATGCCAATGAGGATGAGATTAAAGAAGCCATATTAAACGGGGCCTATGCAGTCATTATAGAGGATGATTTTGAAGTTATCGATAAAGAGATTGCATTTTTAAAGGTAGATAGTCTAAGCGTGGCTTTAATGCGTCTAATGCGCTTTGAAAGCAGCTATAAAAATCTTAAATTTTACTCTATAAATTGTGTACAAAAGGCCATCTTAAAACGAACGAGCCTACCAAAACATGCAAATATATTGCCCATAGACACCAAAGAGCTATTTTTAAAAATCATAAATGCCGACAAGAACGATATATTTTTTAGCGACGATATAAAAATTCTATCAAAGATTGCGCCATTTTACGATACCGTATGGACAGATACACAAGCCAAAGCAATTAATAAAGGCTCAATATTTTTTACATCAATTATTTGCGACGATGTGTATTATCAAAATTTAGCCATACCAAAAGCATTCAAGGGGTTTTTGTCAGGGCTTATTCGTCATCTTAATAAAAATCAAATAGCCTTTAAGATGGGCGATTTAAGAGGGATTGAGCATTTTGAACCTGTTTTTGTAGATAGAAATTTTAAGATAACTCCATTCGGGGCAAGTTTTAGAGCTTTTATAGTAGAAAGCGACGATGAATTATTTGAGATGGAAGCAAATTTTTTAAGAAAAAACTTCAAAGACTCAGTAGAAATTTGTATACCTAAAAATTATAAGACAAAGATAGATTCAACCTTTATTTTTAACGATATAGCCGAGCTAAAACAACTCAAAGATTTTCGATACGCTATTGTAAAGTGTCAAAAACAAGAACTCGAAACAATGTTAAACAAGAGTGAAGCCGAAAAAACTCTATTTGATTTTTAAAATCCAGAATTTTTCAAATATATCATAAAAATTATTTATATAAATCTATATATCATAAGTAAATATTAAGCAAATCTAAATAAAATTTCTATTTTTACCGGATATTAAATAATATTTCAAAAAAAAGGAGAAGATATGCGGTTTATCCATATAGTTTTTATATTTTTCATGGCTTTATTTTTTGCTGGCTGCCCCGCTTCAAAAGGTAAATTTACACTACAAAACCCTGAATTTCAGAATTACCAAAATATAAATTCAGCAAAAGGAGTTGTATTTATAGCTTCAGTTAACGATAAAAGAGAATTTGAAGATACTCCAAAAAATGCTTCGATTCCATCCGTTCACAATAGGCAAGTAGAAAGTCTGAATGCAAAAGAAAAAGATAAGTATATAGCAAGAAAAAGAAATAGTTACGGCAAAGCTATGGAAAATATAGTTCTTGATGGCAATCAAACAGTTACAAATTTAGTCAAAACGAGTGTTGCTAGAGCATTTGCAAACAATGGATTTTATGTTTTAAACGATGAAAAACAAATAAATCAAAATACAATAATATTAAAAGTTGATGTGCTTAAATTTTGGTCTTTTTTCCGTCCAGGATTTTGGTCGGTTGCTGTAAATACACATATAAAAAGCGACGTTTCTACAGGCAGCAAAAACATTACTACAGATGTGGATCACATGGAAAAATTTCAGATGGTTTTAGATAGAGACTATCAAAAAGTGACAAATGACGCTTTACGAATTTACGAAAAACAACTTACAGATAAAATTGCTCAAGAATTTAAATAATCTTGCTCCTCGCCTCTTGATCAAAAACAGGCGAGGTCTATTTTTTATACTGGATCGGATCCTTTACTCCGGCTCTTTTAAACCCGTTTAGTCTTAACCTGCAGCTATCGCACTCTCCGCAAGCTATATCCTCGCTCTCATAGCAGCTCCATGTAAGCTCAACAGGAGAGTTCATTTCAATAGATTTAGCAACAATATCCGCCTTTCTTAAATTTACGAGCGGAGTTATGATTTTGACATTAAAATTTGGCGATGTGCCTTGATTTATAGCCGAATTTATCCTCTCAATAAATTTGGCCGAGCAGTCAGGATAACCGCTGCTATCCTCCTCAACCACTCCTATAAATATCGCCTCTGCGCCCTCTTTTTCGGCAAGTGCGGCAGCAATAGAGATAAATATCCCATTACGAAACGGAACATAGGTATTTGGAATTTCATCACCAAGGCCGTCTTTTGGCACATTTAAGCTGGCATCTGTTAGAGAATTTCCTCCAATATCGGCTACAAAACTTACATCTAAATTCAGTCTTTTTTCTATCCGAAGTCTGTCGCAAATTTCCTCAAAGGCTCTTTTCTCACGCTTCATAGTGCGCTGATTATAGTCAAAATGAAGCGCTATTATCTCGTATCCTTGATTTTTCGCCATAGTCGCACACAATGTGCTATCCATCCCGCCACTCATTATACAAACGGCTTTTTTTACCATCACTACCTCTTTAAAATTTAAAAACATTAAAAATTAGATAGAATTATACAAAATTTTATATGAAAGAGCCTAAAAATGATAATTTGCGATGAAAAATATCCGGAAATTTTAGATCAAATTTGTCAATATCTAACAGCCAGTGATGTAGAGCTAAGCTTTGTAGATAGCGAACAAATGCGAGATATAAATCTAAAACAGCGCAAAATCAATAAAACAACAGATGTTTTAAGTTTTCCATTTGAGTTTATTATGCATGTTCCTCTTGGCTGTATCGTTATAAATTTAGATTTAGCAGAGGAAAAATCAAAAGAATTTAACCACTCTAAAGATGACGAGATCGCGCTATTATTTACGCATGGACTACTTCATGTCTTAGGTTTTGATCATGAAAAAGATAGCGGAGAGATGAGAGAAAAAGAAGAGGAGATAATCGATAAATTTAACCTTCCAAAGAGTCTAATTGTAAGGACTATGGATCAAATTTAAGCCTATTTTTTGACTTTTTTAATAGCTTGCTCACTCTTGGCATATTTTTTATCGATATATCCTAGCTCCAAAAGCTTATTATAGACCCTTACAGCCATAGGACCAGCAGTAAGCCCACCATGTCCACCATGCTCTATTATTATAGCAACTACATATTTTGGCTTTTCGTATGGAGCATAGGTTGTAATCCACGCATGAGAGCGCTGAAGATACTTCATATCCTCCTCTTTTATACGCTTTTTCTCAGCCTGAGAAATACCCACCACTTGAGCTGTTCCGGTCTTTGCAGCTATTGTGAGATTCGCATCTGTAAAATATTTAAATGCCGTTCCCTTTTGATGATTTACAACCTCATACATAGCCTTTCTAATATGCGGGAGTTGTTTTTTTTCAAAAGGCGTGAAGATATCATTAGCCTCAAATTTAACCTCCTCTTCACCTATACTGTGCAAAAAATGAGGTATTATATTTTTACCTGTCGCAAGCATAGCGGTATGTCTTGCAATCTGCATAGGGGTTACTAGGAAATTGCCCTGTCCTATTGAGGTATTTAGGGTCTCTCCCTGATACCAAGGTTGGGAGTATTTATGCATCTTCCATTCGCGGCTAGGCACAATACCTACAAACTCATTAGGCAGATCGACTCCTGTCTTTTGCCCCATACCAAAGCGTTCAAGCACCGGCGCTATAGCATCTATACCTATTTTTAGGCTGCCCTTATAGAAATAATCATCACAGCTCTCTCTAATGGCCGCATTCATATCCATTTTACCATGTCCGTATATGTTCCAGCACCTAAAATTTCGCCCTCCAAGTTCAAAAGAACCGCTGCAAAAATAATCCGTCCCCCTATCTATCTTTCCAGAATCCAAAAATGCCAGAGCCACGCCCATTTTTATAACGGATCCAGGAGGGTATAGTCCGTTTACAAGCTTGTTTGTAAACGGATGATCTATGCTGTTTATAAGTTCATTCCATCTAGCTTGTGAAATTCCTGTTACAAATGGATTTAAATCATACTCGGGAAAACTCCCGGCAGCTATAATAGAGCCGTCGGTGACATCCATTACAATAATAGCACCTGCATTTTCTCCAAAAATTTCTTCTATATATTTTTGAAATTCCAGATCTATGCTTAGCCTTATATCGCTACTCTTGGGCTCTTCTTTAAAAATCTCTTCTATCTCCTCATTAAGAGCATTTACCTTTATCTTTCTAACACCTTCTTGTCCTTGCAAAATAGAGTTGTAATAGCGTTCTATTCCGCTTCTTCCCGTATAGTTTGTAATCTTGGTCACAGGATCATTGATATAATCTTGCTGATTAGCTCTGCCGACATAGCCTATGATATGAGAAGCAAGGTTGGAATATGGATAGTGACGCTTGGAAGCCGGTTTAACCTCTAAATTTTCACGCAAGGAAAGCGCAGCTATCTTAGGAATCATCCTGTCGTAATCTATAAAGTCAATAATTTCTATAAAATCTTGATTATAAGGCGAATCGGCTTTAATATAATCTTTTTTTAATTTTGTAACGTTTAGATCTTGAAACATATTTTGCAAATTTTCAAGTTCTTGATCCAAAACATCTTTTTTACCAAGATGAGGCTTAACAGATACCGAGAAGCCAAGCCTATTAACTGCCAAAGGACGCCCTTTAATATCAAGTATGAGTCCTCTTGCAGGTGGCATAAACTGCTTTTTTACTATATTTTGTTCTGCAATTTCCTCGTAAAATTCATTAGACTTGATGCTTAGATAATAGATTCTAACCAGCAAAAGCACCCAGACACTAAATATTATGGCAAAAACTATGCGCATTCTCATTTGACGCGCTCTTTAAATAAAACAATAGCCAAAGCCGACTCTAAGGCAGTATAGACAAAGTATTCATATCCAAAATTTAAAATAGGTAGATTTTTGATATATACAAGCAGAGAGCTTATAAGATACGTCCCCAGATATCCGTTTGATACAAAAAAAATCAATAATACAGCTCTTGATTTAAAAGTCACCACAAGCCAATCACAAATAAAATAGTAAAAAACTATAAAGGCTAAAATTGT
The DNA here is from genome assembly GCF_012978835.1 of Campylobacter sp. RM16190. Taxonomy (NCBI): domain Bacteria; kingdom Pseudomonadati; phylum Campylobacterota; class Epsilonproteobacteria; order Campylobacterales; family Campylobacteraceae; genus Campylobacter; species Campylobacter sp. RM16190. The sequence continues at coordinate 181,672 of NZ_LIWS01000001.1, forward strand.
TGAAAATAGAGCAAATCCATGAACTTGCTCAACAAAAATAATATAAACTATAGAAAAATACCACCTTATATCATACTTTAAAAGTCTTTTTTGTTTTTCCATAGTAAGAATAATCATGTATGCAAAAAAGAGTCCTATCAGTGGAGGAGCCCAGATAAATACCGTAGTAGAAGCTTGATATATAAATAATAAAGCAACCCAAAAAAAGGATTTTAAAAGCTGTATATCAGTGCTATTTCGTCGCATACCGGAAAGTGCTTGCATTTAATACAATCAGCCCAAATTTTTTGTGCAGGAAGTTCTGATTTAGGAATCTCTATAAAGCCCAATTTTTCAAAAAAACTCTTTCTATAAGTAAGCGTAAAAACCTTTTCAATATCATAAAATTTAGCCTCATCAAGTATTTTTCTTACTAGCTCGCTTCCTATTCCGCTACCTCTTAAATTTTTAGATATCACAAGGCTTCTAACTTCGGCTAAATTTATGGTGTGTATATGAAGAGCGCAAAAGCCTACTATCCGGTCTTGATCACAAACTACGATATAAGAACGAATATTCGTAGCGATCTCATCATCACTTCTTGGCAGTATAACTCCGCTTGCAACCTCATCTTTAACAAGCTCTTGCATAGCCTTTATATCATTTGGCTTTGGTTTTCTGAAATCTAAATTTTTCACTGCAGATCTATACCTAATGCATTTTTTACTATAAGCTCATTTGCCTTATCAATACCTATTTTTTTTAGAGTTGATACTAGATGTGCGTTTGGATATGCCTTTAAAGCTGCGCTTTTCTCGCTTTGATTTAACTTATCCGCCTTTGTTAGTATGTTTAAAATTTTCTGATCGGCTCTTAAAAAACTTTGCAGATAGTCGTCAACCCCTCTGTCTATAGGCATATCATGCTGCCTGCTATCAATCAGATGCACAAAGAGCCTTATATTTGATCTTAACTTCAAATACTCGTCTAAATTTCGTCTCCACTCATCATGCATAGATTTTGATACCTTTGCATATCCAAAGCCCGGCAGATCCACAAAGACCAAATTTACCCTATCCTCATCACTTATATATTCGACCTCAAAAAAATTTATAAGCCTTGTCTTACCCGGAGTTGATGAGCTTTTAGCTAAATTGTTTTGATTCACAAGAGCGTTTATCAGGCTACTTTTACCAACATTAGAACGTCCTAAAAATGCCACTTCGCTACCGCTAACAGGAGGAGCAAGTGATATATTTGGAGCAGACAAAAGAAATCTGGCATTTATAGGCCTTATCACTTTTTCTTATCCTCTACTTGAAATACAAATTTTACAGGCTTTTTATTGCCGCTATTTACACTATATGTGCCGCTATTTTGATTTACACTTATCTTTTCACCATAAACTCTCTTATCGCTATCAACTTCATGCAAAAATCCGCTTCCGTTTATGGTATATAAATTTGATTTTGGTTCGTATACAAGCTCATTTCCGCTTCCGTTATAATTCTTATCTTTAATCAAAACCTTAAATTTAGCATTTCCTGTGGCAACATATTTAATAGGATTACGATTTTTATCAAAATGTATCACAACCTTATCGGCAGTTAATATATCTTTACCTTTTTTGACACTAACATTACCGCTCAATTCACTTATAAATTTGTTCTCGTCTGCAAAAAAATCATCCGCGGTTACTTCTACATTTTGAGCGACTAAAGGTAAAATACTAAAAACGAAAGCCAAAATTATCTTTTTTCCTGCATCCATGCTTGAATTCCCTTTGCGTAAGTTCTCTTTAAATTTGCATCATAAACAAGACTATTGCCAACTATCTTATCCTCATTTTTAGTCATCACAAAAGGCATGCTCGAACTGGCGATTTTTGTCTTAGTATTATAATCTGCTTCCTCTGAAACAAATTTCAAATTTTCACTATTTAAATATCTAACATTTCCTTTAAGCTTAATAGTTTCGTCTTGATAAAAAGCTTTGTCGGAAATAACGCTATGATAAGTATCGTCTCTTAAAACATCAGCCCTAAAATTTAAAAATTCATCCATATTTTTATATCTATTCCACTCGTCAGCCTCATATTTAGCACTTACAATGGTAGCATTGATTTCGTAGTCCACAACATCGTTCATACCGATAGTGGCAATGCTATTGTCTGGCTTTAGAATTTCACTATAGTAAGGATCTTGAAGTGTCATATATACCATCGCCACGCTAAAAATAGCTATGACGAAGTAAAAAATCCTTATAACCAATGTTTAGACCACTCTTCATAAAGATTTTCGTGCTTTATAAGTATCTCTATCATCTGTCTGATAGCGCCATTTCCGCCTTTAAAATCAAGCTTGGTTTTTACATCAAGCTCTTTTATAGCATTTTTTGGCTTGAAGCTCCACTTAACAGCTTTTAAAAGTTTGTAATCGTTATAGTCATCTCCTATAGCTGCTGCGTTTTCAAAGTTTAGACCTTCAAATTTTAAAATTTCTTCAGCTACAGCAAATTTATCGCTTACGCCTTGATATACGTGATCTATCTTTAAATTTTCAGCCCTTCTTTCTACGATTGCCGATTTCCTACCTGTGATGATAGCAACTTTTTTTCCAAGCTTTAGCCAACTTTCTATAGCATATCCATCTTTAACGTCAAAAAATTTAACCTCTTCTCCATTTGCGCCATAGACTATCTTGCCGTCAGTCATACAACCGTCAACATCTAAAAAAATTATCTCTATCACAACACGCCTTTCGTACTTGGAACTCCGATTCGCTCGTTTTTAGCAAGAGCTCTTCTAAGTGCGACAGCCAAAGCTTTAAAGCTTGCTTCGATTATATGGTGAGAGTTTTTGCCGCGAATTTTGGCTATATGAAGCGTGATATTTGCATTAAATGCAAGCGCTTGGAAAAATTCATTCACAAGCTCGATATCAAACTCGCCAACCTTGCCTTCATGGATACTTTCATAGACTAAAAAAGGTCTGTTTGATAGATCAAGAGCGCAGTTTACAGCTGCTTCATCCATGACAACCGTCGCCTCGCCAAATCTCTCAATTCCGTTTACAGGATATATCATCTCTTTTAAAAGCGAGCCTATGACAATGCCTGTATCTTCAACCGTATGGTGAAAATCTATATGCAAATCGCCCTTTGCAACAAGCTTCATATCAAACAAAGCGTGCTTTGCAAAAGCTTCGAGCATATGGTCAAAAAATCCTATACCGGTGCTTATCTCACACTTGCCGCTTCCATAAATTTCTAAATCTAAGCTTATATCAGTCTCTTTGGTCTTTCTTATCTTTTGCACGCCTACTCCCTTGCGATAAATGCGCCCTCTATATGTCCTGCTTCAATGAAGTCTCTAGCCTCGTTTTCGCTTCTAAAGCCTACTAAAAATACTCTATATATAGCCCTTCCATCAAGTATATACTCTTTGATTTGAGTATTGTAGTTCCTGGCAGAGTGAGTTCTTTTGTAAGCATTTGCACCACTTAAATTTCTAAAAGCACCAATTTGCACCATAAATATACCGCCAACAAAAGTATCTTGCTGAACTCTACTTGATACCTTAGGCTTTTGAGAGCTTGGTATATTGGCAACTTTGCTATTTATACTACCATTAAACCCGACAACTTCAAGCACTACAGGTGCAGTGCCAGATGCTATCATGTCTATCTTTTGCGCTCCTACTTTTGACAGATCTATAACCCTGCCAGCCACAAAAGGACCACGATCATTAATTCTAACTATAATATTTTTGCCGTTCTTTAAATTTGTAACTCTCACCATTGTATTCATAGGCAAAGTTTTATGCGCGGCAGTCATATTATACATATTATAAATTTCACCGTTTGAGGTTTTTTTGCCATGAAAATTCGGTCCATACCAACTGGCTATTCCACTTGCCCTATCTCCCACGCTTACTATAGTCGGATAATATGTCTTTCCGTTTATGGTATAGGGACGCATGGTGGCTTGATGAACACCTTTTGAATTATTTATCTTTACGTTTGTAGGTCCCGTAGGGCCAAAATTTATACCTATCCAAGAGCATCCTGTAAAAAAAATAGATACAAAAATAGCCAAAAGGCCGAATTTGATACTATTTTGCAGTAGCAAGCTTTGCTCCGATAGATGAATTTGAGCTAATTAGACTGTTTGCATCCTTTAAATCCTTAAGTGCGACATCAAATTTCTCAGAAATTTCATTTAGGCTATCTCCGCTCTTTACTATATATTCGGCAAGATAGTTGATGTTTTGCTCCGTAGGGATCACTATGTTCTCATTTGGCTTTAGCTTATCGGATGTTAGATTATTATACTCTTTGATTATCTTATGACTAACTCCTGTTTTTTGAGCAATAGCCAAGAGAGTATCATCTTTTTTTATTGTATAAATTTCAAATTTACGATTTTGGGAGGCCTCAAAATTATCATTAAACATATTTTCTTTATTTTTAGGAATGTATAGATAGTATTGCTTATCCGTAGGTGGAGTATATACGAATTTAAGATGAGAGTTATACTCTTTCATTCTTTTTAAGCTAACTCCTATACTGTCTCCAACCTCCATCAAGGTAGTTCCTCCAGGAACATCAATCTTGGCAAGCTCAACAACTTTAGCATCACTTATCAAATTAGAATCGCTTGAGTTTTTGAAACTATTACCAGCCGCTATATTTGCGACAGTTAAAATTTTAGTGACAAAAGCCCTGGTTTCTTTTGGCAAATAACCTTTTTTGCTATCAAGAAGCACGTGTATATCATCACTTCCAGCTTTTTTTATAGCAGATTTTAGCCTAGTTCCTCCACAATTATATGCCATCATAGCCAAATACCATTTTCCAAATTCATCTTTTAAATTTTGAAGATACTTTGTAGCGGCGATAGTGGCAGCTATTGGATCTTTACGCTCATCAGCGTACTCATCTACTCTAAGACCATAAAGCTTAGCCGTAGGAGCCATAAACTGCCAAATACCTACGGCTTTAACTCTTGATACAACCTCGTTGGAAAAACCGGATTCTATCATCGCAAGATATAAAAACGACTCCGGGATACCTGAATCTTTAATAATTTTTTGCAAGACAGGAATATGCTTATATCCGTTCTCTATTGTCCTTGCAAATTCTTTTTTCTTACTATCTTTGATACTATTTTTAACTGTTTTATAGTAAGGACTGGTTAGAAATTTATAGTCTATGTCAAATTCTTTCAATACTTTTTTTTGTGATTCGGTTACATCTTTAACGTTTTTATTCATAGTCGAAGCAGATAAAAATATAGTACAGGTCATACACAAAAAAACTATTTTTAAAATTCTCATTTTTCTCCTTATTTATTCGGTATTAAAATTTCCAAAAAGCATTTTAGCATTTTGCGTGGTTATTCTAATTATCTCCTCTTTTTCTAAATCTAAAATTTCACTCATTCTTTGTGCAACAAATTGCGTATAAAAAGGCTCATTTCTCCTACCTCTATATGGTTCAGGCGAAAGATATGGACTATCTGTTTCGATAAGTAACTTATCTCTTGGAATTTTAGGCAAAATTTCCACTAAATTTTTAGCATTTTTAAATGTTAAAACTCCACCGATTCCAAAATAAAAATTTCCAAATTTACTAAGCTCTAAAAGTAATGGCGATGCGTTATAACAATGCAAAACCGCCCCTTTTAGCCTACTTGCATACTCTTTTAATATATTATAACAATCCTCATTAGAATCTCTAATATGTAAAATTACGGGTAGATTAAGCTCTACAGCCAAATCAAGCTGAGCCTTAAAAACTCTCTTCTGAGACTCTTTTTCGGCTAATTTCTTACCCTCATCTTTTGGTAGCCTAAAATAATCAAGTCCGCATTCGCCTACAGCTATACATTTGCCATCCTTGGCAAATTTACGTAACTCATTCTCATCAAAATCATCTATATGATACGGATGAACACCCACTGCAAAAAAAACATTTTTATAAGCATTGGCTATTCTAGCAGCTTTTGGTAAATCTTTAATATCAGCACCAGGTATCAAAACCCCACCAATGCCGCCACTATAGGTATTTTGCATAACCGTATCAAGATCTTCATCGTATCTATTATCATCAAGATGACAATGAGTATCTATTATCATCCAGCTACCTCTACTCTATTTCTGCCATTATCCTTAGCTTCATACAATGCATCATCTGCAAATTCTAAAATTTCATCTAAAGAATAATCACTTCTTCCAAATGCTACACCGATAGAAACAGTAAATTTAAAATTCTCTTTTTTTAAAGTTATAACTTGAGACGCAATATTGGATCTTAAATTTACAAAAAATTTAATAGCCTCTTCTTTGGAGATATTTTTAAGAACTATACAAAATTCCTCCCCTCCAAATCTAGCCACAATATCGTTTCCTTTTGTCTCATCTACTAATTTTTTTGCCAAAAACTGAAGCACCTTATCTCCGCCATCATGACCATAAGTGTCATTAATACTCTTAAAATGATCTATGTCAAGCATAGCTATCGCGTAAGGTTCAAAGAATTCCTCATGCTTACTTAAATATTCCTCCATATTGGCATAAAAATACCTTCTGTTATAAACGCCTGTCAAAAAATCATGATTTGCAAAATTTGCAATTCTATTAATATTTTCTATAGCCTCTATAGTATTATGTATTCTGCAGATAAATTCCTCTTTTTCAAAAGGCTTTGCGATAAAATCATTTGCTCCATTTTTAAGAAATATAGAGGCATTAACCTCCTCTTTCGGAGATGTAATAACTATTATTCCAAGATTATTCTTGTCTTTTTCCTTTCTAAGCTCTTTTAAAACCCCAAGACCATCTTTAATAGGCATTCTATAATCAGTTACAACAAGCTTTATATCAGGGTGATCGGCAAAATAGCTCATAGCCTCCTCGCCATGAGCAGCTGTAAATACCTGAAACTGAAGACTTGTTAGAATTTTTTTAATATTATTTCTAAAAGGCATCGAATCTTCAATGATCATAACCTTATACTGCTTATTTTTAATAAGCCTATTTATCATTTGAAATATATAGTTTATATCATCCATGTTGCTCTTGTAAACATAATCTACTATATCTTTATGTATAAATATTTCTCTAGTCTTAGGGTCAAGACTTCCTGTTAGCACTATCGCCGCAATACCTTTTGAAATAACATAATCTACAATCTCTCCATTTGGAGCGTCAGGCAAATTTAGATCAAGCAGGGCTATAAAATATTCACTTGGTTTAGCTAAAAAAACTTCCGCTTCAGCCATACTATGGGCTACGTCTATATCCATTTCGACGTTACCTTCCATCTTTTTTGCAATAAGTTTTGCCAATGCCTTATTGTCTTCAACTATTAAAATTCTACTTTTTTTCATAAATATAAGTTATCCATTACACATTAAATTTATAATTTTCTTCAATGCTACCATTTTTTTTCTTGTTAAAATATAAAATTTTTAACTCTCCAAAAGTTGCCTAGCAAAATTTAAAGCCTCATTTGTTATCTTTTCACCGCTTATCATTCTAGCAAGCTCAGATATACGTTCGCTATTTTCAAGCTCTATTACGATTGATTCTTCGCCATGTCTTTCAACCAAAAAGTGAGAATTTGCCTTTGAGCTAAGTTGAGGCTGATGTGATATAGCAAAAATTTGATAAAATTTGGCTAAATTTAAAAGCACATTTGCGATACTCATCGCCTCTTTTCCGCTTAAATTCGCATCTATCTCATCAAGTATAATAACTCCATTTCCGCTTCCTGAAATTTGCGTTTCGCTCGCTATAAATGCAAGACGCAAGCGATTTAACTCACCGGAGCTCAAATTTTTTAAATTCGTCTCATTTAAGCTCAGGCTAACTTCATCGACTCCAAATTTATCAAGCGGTTTTGGGCTTATTTTTAGAGTTATCTTGCTCATATAAAGCTCTTTAAGATAGGAATTTATAAGGATTTCAAGCTCTTTTAGATTTTCACTTCTTGCATTAGTAAGCTTGCTTGACATATCGTTAATCTCGCTTTTTAAAGCGTTAAATTTAGCTTCAAGCAAGCTCTTTTCAAAGCTTATGTTTTCGTACTTATTAAGCTCTACTTTTCGTTTTTGAAGTAGCTCAAGCGCCTCCTCGATGCTTGCATACCTGCGAATTAGCGAATTTAGCGCCTCGATCCTATCCAAAACGCCTTCTATATCGATATCTTCAAGCTCATCCATATTTAGATTGTCGCGCGCTATTCTAAGCTCGTTCATGCACTCTTCAAAAAAGCTCGCATCTATATCGCTGATATTTAGCGCATCTATGACGGCTCTTTCAGCGTGAAACACGGCTTCAGCCCTACTCCAAGCTTCATTTATCTTATCTTTTTTACTAAGGCGTTTTTTTATCTCCATAAGCTCTTCAAATTCGCCTACTTTTGGGCTAACCGACTCTATTTTTGATATCTCAAAGCTTGCGAATTCCTTAAGCTCCTCAATCCTTCTTTCATCTTCTATTATATTTTGCAACTCTTTTGAAATTTGATCAAATTCCTTAAATTTCGCCTCAAATTCCTGCTTAAATTTTAAAAATTCTCCGTTTTTTTTACTTTCGGCGATATCAAGTAAATTTAAAAATCTCTCGTTTTCAAACTCGTTTATCTCTTTGGCGGACAGATATTTTATATGCTCTTTTGCGATTGAGGCGAGATTTTTCTTTGAGATAGCCTGAGAGTTGATAAAATACCTTGTCGCCTTATCTCTAAACAGCTTAAAAGTATTTATCTGCTCGCTCTCAATCCCATACTCCTCGGCACTGAATTTATACTCCACATCCGCTTCAATCAGCTTTGCGTCGCTATCCTTAAGCCCAAAAACAGCCATTATCGCACTCATCAAAACCGACTTGCCCGCACCGCTTACGCCGGTAAATACGCTAAGCCCCTCCTTAAATTTCAGCTCAACGCTATCAAAATTTAGATATTCCTTTATCAAAAGCCTCTCAATCATTATAACCCCAGTGAAGTTTTTCTTTTAAAATTTGAAAGTAATCCCTGCCGATATGGCGGATAAATTTTGCCGATTTTTCACTCAAAGCAACGCTAATGCTATCTAAATTTGACATGTTAAACCTATCTTGCCCATCGATAACCAAAACAGCATCGCTTTGGGTTTTAAATTTCATCTCAAACCCTCTTGGAAGCACTACAGGACGCTGAGTAAGCGAATGAGAGCATATCGGAGTAACGGCAAAAACATCGCTTAACGGATAGATGATAGGTCCGTTTGCGCTCATGTTGTAAGCAGTTGAGCCGATCGGCGTTGATATAAGAACGCCGTCGCCAAAATACGAGTTAAAATCTTTTCCGTTTAAAAGCGCATTGATATGAGCCATAGAGCCTGGCTTCAAGCTTAGTATCGCAGCTTCGTTAAAGGCTATCTTTTTTACCGTATCGCCGCTTTTTTTATGCATAAACACATCAAGCATAAACGGGGTTTCGATATAGAATTTTCCCTCAAAAAAGTCTTTAAAAAACTCTTCGCATTCATCCATCGTGATATCTGTTAAAAATCCAAGTCTTCCTGCATGAATTCCAAGCACAAACGGCGAAATTTCTGCACTCTGTCTGCAAACTGAGATGATCGTGCCGTCTCCTCCTAAAGAGATTAGAAAATCACAATTTTTAGCCAAATTTATTAGCTCAAAACCCTGCTTATCAACCTCTTTAGCACAACTTTTTTCAAGTAAAATTTCTACACTGTATTTGGCTAAAATTTTCTCAATCGTCTTTAAATTTTTAGCCAAATCGGCATTTATCTTAGCTACAACTCCGACTTTTTTTACATCGGCAATATTTAAATTTCTCTCTTTTTTCATAGTTTTGATTGTAGCATATTTTGGTTTAAAAGCTCGGTAAAAGCAAAATTTGAGTATAATCAGGCTTTCAAAAACGAATTTTAAGGAGTATCTAATGCGAAGCCATTATTGCGCAGAGCTTAGTGCGGCGGACATCGGCAAAGAAGTCGATCTTTGCGGCTGGGTAAATACTTATAGAGACCACGGCGGAGTTGTCTTTATCGATTTAAGAGATAGAACAGGGCTAATCCAGCTGGTTTGCGATCCTGCCGATAGCATAAGCGCTCATGAAATAGCGTCAAAAGTTCGCGACGAGTATGTTTTAAAAATTAAAGGCAAGATAAGAGCGCGTGGCGAAGGACTTGTAAATCCAAGGCTAAAGACCGGTGAGATCGAAGTGGTAGTAAGCGAAGTGATAGTTGAAAACCCAAGCGAACCGCTTCCGTTTATGATCAACGATAACTCGGTAAATGAAGACATCAGGCTTAAATACCGATTTTTGGACTTAAGAAACGAGCGCTTGCAAAATATCTTTAAAATGCGCTCAAAGGCTGCGATTGCTGCTAGAAACGCACTTGATAGGCTTGGCTTTATAGAATTTGAAACACCTATCCTAACTCGCGCCACACCTGAAGGAGCAAGAGATTATCTGGTGCCAAGCCGCGTATATCCGGGGCAATTTTATGCACTTCCGCAAAGCCCTCAGCTATTTAAGCAGCTTTTGATGTGCTCTGGCTTTGATAAGTATTTTCAGATAGCAAAATGCTTTAGAGATGAGGATTTGCGAGCTGATCGCCAGCCTGAATTTACGCAGATTGATATCGAGATGAGTTTTATTAAGCAAGATGATATCTTAAATATGGCCGAAGAAGTTCTAAAAGACATCTTTGCAGCCTGCGGATATGATGTCAAAACGCCGTTTAGACGCATGAGCTACAAAGAAGCTACCGAAACATACGGCTCGGATAAGCCTGACCTTAGATACGATCTAGCTATGGTTGACGTGATTGATATATTCGCTCGCTCGACAAATGAAATTTTTAGCTCTATCGCAAAAGATCCTAAGAAAAACCGCATAAAAGCGCTTAAAGTGCCAAACGGAGATAATATATTTAGCAAGCGCGAGATGAATAGGTTTGAAGAATTTGTCCGCAAATTCGGAGCTCAAGGACTAGGATACTTCCAGATGAAAGAGGACGGATTAAAAGGTCCGCTTTGCAAATTCTTTGAAGAAAAAGACCTTCAAGAGATAGTTGATAGATGCGAGTTAAAGCTTGGCGATGTCGTATTTTTCGGTGCAGGCAAGAAAAAGATAGTACTTGACTATATGGGAAGATTTAGAATTTTCTTAGCTGAGCAAATGGGAATAATCGATCAAGACAGAATGGAATTTTTATGGGTGCTAGATTTCCCTATGTTTGAACAAAACGACGACGGAAGCTACTCTGCAATGCACCATCCGTTTACCATGCCTAAAAATATAGACGAAGAGGACTTAGAAGATATCCTATCCATAGCTCACGACGTTGTGCTAAACGGCTTTGAACTAGGCGGAGGAAGCGTGAGAATCCACAAAAACGACGTTCAACAAAAGGTATTTAAACTTCTTGGCATAGACGAAGCCGAGCAAAGAGAGAAATTTGGCTTCCTGCTTGACGCGCTTAGCTTTGGAGCGCCACCGCACGGAGGTATCGCGATAGGATTTGACCGCCTTGTGATGCTGGCTACTAAATCAACCAGCATTCGTGACGTCATCGCATTCCCTAAAACACAGCGCGCACAATGCCCTATGACAAAAGCGCCGAGTGAAGCAAATTCCGAGCAACTTCGAGAGCTTGGACTTAGACTAAGAGAAAAAACCAACTAAGGAAATTTGATGAAAAAACTATTTTTGATAATCGGAGCACCGGGAAGCGGTAAGACAACAGACGCGAATTTGATCGCAAAAGGCGATGAGAGCTTTACTCACTACTCCACGGGTGATCTGCTTAGAGAAGAAGTTGCAAGCGGAAGCGAGCTAGGCAAACTCATCGACAGCTACATCTCAAAAGGAAATTTAGTCCCTCTTGAAGTGGTTGTAAATGCGATAATAAGCGCTATAAAAAGCTCAAAAACGCCAAATGTCGTGCTTGACGGATATCCTAGAAGCATTGAGCAGATGAGTGAGCTTGATAAAGTCCTCTCTGCGCAAGATGAAATTGCACTAAAAGGCGTTATCGAAGTGGCCGTTAGCGAAGATGTAGCCAGGGAGCGTGTGCTTGGACGTGCAAGAGGCGCTGATGATAATAATGAAGTATTTAACAACAGAATGAAAGTATATCTTGAGCCGATCGGCGCAATTCGTGAATTTTATTCAAGCAAAAATTTGCTTCACGAGATAAACGGCGAAAGAACGATCGATGAGATAGTGCAAGACATGAGAAAACTAATAAATTCACTTCTATAAAACTACTAAAATTTAATTTGCCACGCTTTGCAAATAGCGCAAAATGTGGCAAATTTACTATTTTTTAAGCAATATTACCCCTTAACTTTTAATTAACAAATTCGCATTACAATTCGCTTCAGTTTATAACAAACTTCATAGTAAGTTATAAAACTAAGTTATCAGGCTGCTCTATTTAGCGGAGCTTAAAAAATAAAATCAAAATTTAAAGGATATAAAATGCTTAAAAAACTTACACTATCAGCTCTTCTAGCAGGCTCGCTTTTGGCAAGCGGAGGATTTACAGGCACAAATAACGCCGCACAAAACCAAGGCGGCTTCACAGGCAAAGGAAGTGCGACTTTAATGAGCGTAAAAGAGGCTTTAAATTTAAGAGATGACGCCCCTGTGATACTTGAAGGTAAAATAAGATCGCAAATCAGAGCCGAGCACTACGAATTTGTAGGCAAAAGTGGCGATGTAGTCGAGATAGAAATAGACAATCACATCTGGAAAGGCGTAACAGTAGATGAAAACACGCCTATAAGAATCACAGGCAAAGTCGATAAAGATCTTACAAAAACAACAATAGATGTAAAATCTGTTGAAATAATAAAATAACCAGCTATATACCCTAAAGCCCTTTTTAAAACTAAAATTTACAAAAAAGGGCTTTAGACTAAATTTGATTTGCAGATCACCAAAACAGCCATGTAACTTATCATAGCTTTACAAAGGTTAATTCAAGCCAAAATTTTAAAAACCACCTCATCTCAATTTTATTAAATTTAATCTCAAACCTACTTTATCAAGTATCTTAAATCAACTTATGCCAAATGCAGGCTGTCAAATTTAACTTAAATAAAAGCCGCAAATAAGTATAATCACACGCAAATAAACCAAGGAGCAAACATGGATATATCAAAAATCAAAGCGGGCTCAAACCCCGATAAAATCAATGCCGTAATCGAAATCCCATACGGCTCAAACATAAAATATGAAATTTGCAAAGACAGCGGTGCGGTTTTCGTTGATCGCGTGCTGTATTCTGCGATGTTTTACCCTGCAAACTACGGCTTCGTGCCAAACACGCTAGCAGAGGACGGCGATCCTGCAGACATTTTGGTGCTTAACGAGTATCCTTTGCAAGCCGGCAGTGTCATCCCTTGCCGATTGATCGGAGTTCTTGTGATGGAAGATGAAGCGGGAATGGACGAAAAACTTCTTGCAGTGCCGGTTAGTAAGATAGATCCAAGATATGACGCTATAAAAAGCTATAAAGATCTTCCGGAAGCCACACTAAATAAGATAAGAAATTTCTTTGAGACTTACAAAATGCTTGAGCCAAACAAATGGGTAAAAGTAAAAGAATTTAAGTGCGCGGACACAGCAAAAGCGATTTTAGATAAAGCCATAGCAAGCTATAAATAATATAAGCCCCTAAATTTGGGGCTTTCAAAGGTAAAATTTGAAACAACTACTACTTATACTAACAGCTTGCGCCTTCTTACTTGGTGCTTCACAAGAAAGAGGCATCATAGATATGCACGGAGGCAAAACGCAAAAATATGGCGGTTTTTCAAAGAAATTTGAGAATAGAAAATTTGGAGATTACAATACAACAAAAGAACAAAATAATAAATTTTATAAATAAATACAAAAGTATACTGAGATTATATCCTGATAAATTATTAATTTTTTACTCATAAAGACTAACTAGTAATATTAAATATAAAAATTCATTTAAATTTTATGTTTCAGTTTTTAGTAAAAAGTTTAGATTAAATATATCACTCCAAATAAAAACAATCTTCATAAGTTAATTAAAAACTTACAATTTAAGCAGCTTATACTAAATAAATATAAGAGCTGTCTGTGTCTACTGCAGTATATTTACCTCCATCACTCTTAAGCCCTACTATTTCTATCATTAAATCATTATCATAATCAAAAGACTGTTCTTTATTATTATTTGATTGATATCCATCTTTATTTATATACACATATCTATTATTTTTCACTTGTGCTTGAAAGACATCTCCTTCATTGCTTGATATATACTTAGGAAGTGCAACACCTTCAACTATTGCTTTAAGCAAATTTTCCACATTAGTATATGACTTAATAGTGTTGCTTGTTGTGGTATCAAGATATTGACCATTTATACTAATCGCATTTGGTATATTTTCAATAGATATTACTCCTGTTGTATTTTTGTATACAATTAAAACATCATCACTCCAATAATATCCTTTTGTGTTCTCAGTTTTATCTACTTTGAAAGGACTACTAGAATAAATAGGCTTGGAAGGTATTTTCGCATCCTTACCAAAAGTTATCTCATTTTTATTTGCATCACTCAAAAATCTTGTGCCAAACAATCCAAAATCAGTGTAATCTTTATAGTTGTTCATGCTTTTTGGCATATCTAAAACTCTTATAAGCAAATCTTTATCAGGAGAATAAGAATTTTTAGAGCCACCTTTTTCTAAATATAAATATCTAGTATCGTTTACTTTATAATTATAGAAATATCCTGTTTCAAAAGATTTTTTATCATCATTTTGTAAATAATAAATTAAATCTTTCTGCGTATAAGCCCTTCCACCATCTTTAGATCTCAAAATGCTAAAACCATCAACTTGTATATTTCTAGGTATCTGATCTACTGTTATCATACCAACAGTATCTTTGTGAACTATAAGTGTTTCATTATCAAACGTGTAGCCTTTAACTTTATCAGATAGTTTCTGCAAAATATTTGATATATCCGACTCAGTAGAATCTGACTTTACAGATTTTACAGCATCGATAAATGGTTCTAATTTATTAGGATTTGCACTTTTTATTAAATTTGCAGTAGCATTTGATAGTAAAACTTTATTTTTAAATAAAATACCAGCATCTGTTTTTATATTATCATGATTATAAATAGCTTTTATCATTTCACTTACAATTTGACCTTTGCTAAACTGTTTTGTATTAAGCAAATTTGTCCAATAGTAAACACCTTCTGAATCAACTTTAATTCCTTTATGAGAATACGCTGACTTGTTTAAAGTATTTTCGTAAATAAAATTTATAAATTTAAAATTATCATATAAATTATTACCAAAGTATTGTTTAGCAACAAAAGAATCAAGCATATTATCAGCAATTTGAGCCATATTAAGATTATCATCTATAGACTTCTTGAGCCAATAACTGTTACCATCTCCTTCGCTTACTCTCCCAAAAAGGCTAACATACAATGAAGATACTAAAGATTGATTTAGTGCCATTTTAATCCTTTATAAATACTAAATTATATTTTAACATAAAAAATAATATTTGTATCATTTAAATTTATTTTTCAATTTTATAAATAAGATAAAATATATAATTAAAAATGCCCTTTTTTAAGCTTTCGTATCAAAAATCTAGCAGGATGAAGTGCGTCAAAAAGGCTCTTTTCTATGCATAGCGGTCGATCAAACACAAGATCACAGATAAGCTCAGCCCCAAGCACGGCAGTGCATAGTCCGCGCGAGCCGTGAGCCGTATTTATATAGACGTTTGGGATATATTTGGCGCTTAAATTTTCGCTCTTATTTTTCGTCCAAAGAAGAGCTTTGTAGCTATCCTTATAAAATTCCTCATCATAAAGCCTTCCGATGATCGGAAATCTATCACCGCTATAGCTTCTATAGCCCACTTTTGAGCCTAAAATTTTAGGCTTCTTACCCTGCAAAAACTCACCTATATCGGCTAAATTTTTCTCATCGTCACTGCTTCTAGACTCATCAAGTTTTAAATTTCTATCATAAGTTGCACCGACAACTTGCACGCCATCAACCTCAGGGCAGACATAGCCTTTAGCGCTAAAAGCCAAATTTGTCTTTACGGACTCTTTTATGTGCGTGACCTGCCCGCGAACCGAGCTAAGTTGCATGTCAAAATTTGAGAAAAACTCCATACTATCGCTGCCAAGAGCTAGGAACAGCATATCGCTAATGATGGCTTTTCCGTTTTTAAATTTCGCCGAAATTTTACCATCAGGCAAAACCTCATAGCTCTCAAACTCATATCCAAGCAAGATATCAGCGCACTTACTTGCCGTCTTGCACATCTTTCGCGGTCTAGCCTTGGCACCTTCTTTTATAAAGGCGCTAGGATAAGGAGCACTATTTAAATTTATATCAAAAACTCCATTTTCATCATCAAATTTAAGCCACTCTTCTAGCCTTGCTAAAAGCTTTTCATCGTGTGCATAGTCTATGCACCCCCTAAATTCGCACTCAGTCTTGCTCATAGTCTTTTTATAAAACCTAACCGCTTGTAAAAACGCGTTCATGTGCATCCTGCCAAGCTCTACTTCAGGCTTTGTGATAAGCGGCATCAAAATTCCGCAGTGATTACCAGAGCCGTTTGTAGCGATGTCTTCGCATTTTTCAGCTATGGTAACTTTTACGCCAAGCTGGGCTAGCTTATAAGCGCTCACACATCCTGCCACTCCGCCACCTATGATAAGTGCGTTCTTTGGAGTTTTATCGCTACTTTGGATATCAAATCTACTAAACCATGGATTTTTAACGTTACGACTCGCAGTTTCAAGAGTAGCGCTTATCATCTCGCGCTTTTTGCTAAAGCCTTTTTGCAAGCTTACTTTAAAACCATTTTTAGCAAGTGCATTTTGCACGGCTTTAGCACTAGAGTAGGTTCGTAAAATCGCTCCAGATTTACTTAAATTTGCAACCTCTTTAAAGACCTCGTCACTCCACATATCGGAATTCTTGCTAGGTGCAAATCCGTCCATAAACCAGATATCAGCTCTAAAATCAAGCTCGGGCAAAATTTGATCGATCTTGCCAAAGCAAAGATCAAGCGTGATACGTGAATTTGCAAAATTTAGTCGGTGAAATCCTTGTATAAGCGGTGGGTAGCTTTTTATAAGCTCATTTGAAAGCTCTTTAAAGACACCTAAATTTTGATAAATCCTAACAAGATCTTCCTTGCTAATAGGATTTGCCTCAATGCTGACGTAATGCAAAAATTTGTTTGAGTTTTTGAATTTGTTTAGTGTTGTTAAAAAATTAAGCCCTGCTCCAAAGCCAGCTTCAGCGATGATAAATTTCTGCTTGCTATCCCAAATTTCATCAATTGCGCTAGCAAACACATATCTGCTCTCGCCGGCAGGATTATCGGCGCTAAAGTATATATCTCCAAAATCCTCGCTATAAGCAACTCCGTCTTTAAAGGAAATTTGAGCGGTTTTCATTGCTGATTTGCAAAATACACATCAACGCCGTTAGCAATTCCTTTAGCGATAGCGTCTTGGTAGTTTGACTTGCTTATTAGCTTGCCTTCATCAGGATGTGAGATGTAGCCCACTTCAAGCAAAACAGCGGGCATAAGCGCACCCACTAGAACCCAAAACGGAGCCTCTCTTACTCCACCGTCAACGACCTTTGAATTTATCTTTTTGGTTCTGGCAAGAACCTCTCTTTGGATATCGATGGCAAGCTTGTTTGAGGCTATGATCTTTTCTCTGTTTAAGAAATTTAAAAAAGTCTGTTTAGAGAAAAAATTCATCTCGTCTATGTCCGATTTGTTTTCAAGCGCAGCTACATTTTTGCTACGCTCGCTTCTTGCAGGCGAGAGGAAAAATGTCTCGATACCTTGCATAACTTCGCCTTTTTGCTTATTTGGAGCGGCATTTGCGTGTATAGATATAAAAAGATCGGCAAGTTTGTCGTTAGCAAGCTTGGTTCTACTTCTGAGGTTTATAAATTTATCTTTCGTGCGGGTATAATACACCTTATATCCACGCTTTTTAAGTTCATCTCCAGCCTTAAGAGCTATGCTTAAGACGATATTTTTTTCTTTAAGTTTTGCGCCACCTATCGCGCCAGGATCGTCGCCACCATGCCCCGCATCAAGGACTATGATCCTGCCTGCTCTTTTAATCTTGGTTTTAGTAGCCTTTTTAGATAAATCATTATTTTGCTTTTTATCATGTTTGTCTTTAAGTTCAGTTTTTTGCTGATTTTTTGAATTTGATGCTAAATTTTCAAATTCTACTTTATCAAGCGCGAAAAATATAGAATTTTGATTTATTTTGAAATTTATTTTTTGCTCTTTTTTATGGGAAAATACGACCCTGATAGTGTTTTTATCGAATTGACTTACTTTGAGATCATCAGATATTATATTTTTCAAAGTTTGAGGCTTACTTATCCATGCCCTGTTTAAGTCATACACATTTCTAAAATGATTTTTTGAATTCAGTTTAAAATGTTTTACATCGCTTTCCAAAATAGGACTACTAAATTTTATCTCCAAGCTATTTGGATGTTCGATAACTTTTAGAATTTGAATTGATTTATTTGAGTAATTTTCTTTGGCTGTTATTAATGGCTGCTTTGATCCTTTTGACTCTTTTTGTAGCTTTTTATTGCTTTTACTATCTTTTTGTGCAACTTGTACTAATGACTCCAGCTCTCTTTCATATGGATTAGAGCCTAATCCCAATGCTTTTGAGCTTTGAATCAGTCTTTTTAATATCTCAACTCTAATTTTATCATCATTATCTATGACGGATTTTATATATAATCCCTTCATGTCCTGATGGAGTTCAAGTCTAGCAGTTTTGTTTGCCTTTATAAATTTATCGTCAAAATTCTTGATCCTAGCATCAAAAGCGGAGCAAACCCCTGACGTCGCAATTAATAAAAAAAATAAAATAATCCTAACTATTTTCGCCATGTATCAGTTTTTTAAAAAGCTCTTTTACACTAATTATCTCGTTTAGCTTATACCCATTTGCACCAGTAAAAAATAGCCCGGTCTCTTTAACTCCTGAAAATGCGTCAAATAACCTATCGGCTATACAATAACCGACCTCTTTAGCCTCTTTTCCGCGTTGACAAGGGCTTACGCAGTTACTTATACAACTTATCTTTGGGCCAGCCTTTTTATCCACTAAGTCTAGTAAATTAGTCCTTACTCCGCGTGCAGGATATCCGACAGGACTTTTAATAAGCTCGATATCCTCTTTTTTCGCATTCAATATCACATCCTTAAAATCTTTACTCGCATCGCATTCGTGAGTACCTATAAATCTCGTTCCCATCTGCACTCCGTCAGCACCGAGATCACAGACTCTTTTTATATCATCTTTATCCCAGATGCCGCCAGCTGCAAAAAGCGGAAAATCGCCCCACTCTTTTATCTCCTCTTTTACAGGCTTTATTAAATTTTCAAGTTGATACTCTGGATCTAGGCATTGCTCGTATGTAAAGCCTTGATGTCCTCCGCTAAGAGGTCCTTCTAAAATCACAGCATCAGGAAGACGGTTATATCTCATTGTCCAACGTTTGCAGATGATCTTAAGAGCTTTAGCGGAAGATACTATCGGAACTAATGCTACGTCTTTGAAATTTTGTGTGAATTCTGGCAAATTTGTAGGTAGTCCTGCTCCACTTATTATTATATTTATACCGTGTTCGCAGGCATCTTTTACGGTTCTGGCGTAATCGTTGCTGGCATATAGTATATTTACTCCAAGAGGCAGATCTCCGCAAATTTTTCTAGCATTATCAATGACAGCCTTAAGACCCTCACGTGAATAGAAATTTTCACTTCCAAGCGGTTTTGAATTTAGCTCTTTGGTTATATGTGCTCTATTTTCATAATATCCGGTACCAACGGAGCTTATTACTCCTAGTCCTCCTTCCAAGCTTACGTTGCCAGCCAGCTTGTCCCAACTTATACCAAGCCCCATTCCGCCTTGAATTATCGGGTACTTTATCTCATATTTTCCAATTTTTATCGATTTAAACTCCATCTACTACCTTTAGTTTTGCGAATTTTCTCTTGCCTACTTGTAAAATATACTCTCCAACGCCAAGTTTTAACTGTTCATCGGAAATTTTCTTTTGATCTATACTAACCGCATTTGCACTTATATCTCGTCTTGCTTGAGAATTTGTAGAGCTTAATTTACAATGAACCAAAGCCTCGACTATCCAAACTGGAGCCTTAAGATTAAATTCTTCAAGCTCTGCCGGAATTTGATTTTGAGTATGAACTCGGTCAAATTCAGCCTTAGCCTCGTTGGCAACCGATTCGCCATGATAGCGTGCCGTTATTTCTAATGCAAGAGCCTCTTTTACAGCCTTTGGATGTGCTTTGCCACTATCAACATCATCTTTTAGACTCTTTATCTCATCCACACTTTTATCACTCAAAAGCTCATAGTATCTCCACATAAGATCATCGCTAATGCTTAAAATTTTACCAAACATATCATTTGCATTATCCGTTACTCCTATATAATTACCCAAGCTTTTACTCATCTTATTTACGCCGTCAAGCCCCTCGAGAAGTGGCATCATTATAACCGCTTGCTCTTTTCCGATATTATAAATTCTTTGCAGAGTTCTACCCATTAGAAGGTTAAATTTCTGGTCTGTTCCTCCCATCTCTATATCGCATTTCATCGCCACACTATCATAACCTTGTAAAAGAGGGTATAAAAACTCACTTATGGATATGGAGCTACCAGCCTTAAATCTCTTCTCGAAATCATCACGCTCAAGCATTCTAGCCACGGGAAAAGTGCTTGCTAGCTCAACAATACCTGCCGCTCCAAGCTCGTTACACCACTTTGAGTTAAACATTATTACGGTTTTTTTAGGATCTAAAATTTTAAAAACCTGATCTTCATAAGTTTTAGCATTTTTAGCCACAGTCTCTTTATCAAGTTTCTTTCTAGTGGCTGATTTACCGCTTGGATCGCCTATTTGACCAGTAAAATCTCCTATTAAAAACTGCACTATAGCCCCATGCTTTTGAAGAAATGCCATTTTAGTAAGCACTACGGAGTGACCCAAGTGAAGGTCTGGCGCAGTAGGATCAAAGCCTGCTTTTACATAAAAATTTTCGCCTTTTTCATAATATCTTTTTACAAGCTCTACAACCTGCTCTTCGCCAATTATCTCTGCAACACCCTTTTTTATCTCGTCTATAATTTTTGCAATATCAGCCACTTCTTCTCCTTAAATTTTAATTATACGCATCATCAAGAGATACGAATTCCATGATCTTATAACGATCTCTTAGTCTATCTTTAATTTCGTTCACATCCAAATTTTCATTAAGCTCTATAGTTAGATTAAATACATCCGCAGCAATGTCGTTTGCTTCAGAAAGCGTTATAGTAACGAGATCTACTTGCAACCTAGCTATATATGTTAAAAACTCAGCCAAAGAACCACGGCGATTTTCAAGACTTAAGATGATTTTATATCTATGAGGGGCATTTCTAGTCCATTTTACAAAAATCATCTCATTCTTATCTTCGGCTAACTTCATAGCACGCTCACATAGCTTATGGTGAACGGTTACATGATGATCATTTCTAAAGCCCATGATATCATCGCCTCTTTTTGGATTGCAACAGTAATCAAACTCTACACTACTTATTTTATGGTTTGAATAGATAACTATATGATCAAATTTCTGCTTTCTAACAAGATATTTATCTGTTAAAGCAAGAGCAAATGGACGATCTTTTTTTATATATTTTTTAAGAGCATTTACGACATCTTGAAGGTATACGGAGTCATAGGCGGCTCTAAATACTCTTTTTGTCATCTTTTCGCTCTCAAGCCAAACAAGGATTCTATTAGTAGATACCCCAAAAATTCCACTTAAAATTTCAAGCGCGACGATATTATTTATATCCCTGATTTTCTGCTTACAAAGTGATCTTATGGTAGCCTTTGCCTTGCCTGTTTTTACGCTTCCAAGCCAAGAGCAGCGGTATTTTGGCTCGTCTCCTGTGACAATATTTACTATATCTCCATTTTTTAGCTCGGTTAGAAGCGAAACTCTAATGCGGTTTACATAAGCCTCTTTGGCATGCAGTCCTATCTCGGTGTGAATCTCATAAGCGTAATCAAGTGCAGTAGCTCCGCGCGGCAGAGTAAAAATATCTCCCTTTGGCGAATAAACGGCAATATCCTCTACGTATAGGCTATCTTTTGCATACTCATATAGCTCTTCAGGATTATTTTCACTTTCGTTTTGCATACCGATATCACTTAGCCAATCAAGCTTAGGATTTAAAAATCCTCCGCTTTTATACTTCCAGTGGGCTGCAACTCCGTATTCTGCGGTTTTGTGCATATCAAAGGTGCGAATTTGGACTTCAAAAATGCTTTTATTATCAAAAATTGTAGTATGAATAGTTTGGTATCCATTTTGCTTAGGAAGTGCGATATAGTCCTTAAATCTTGATATAAGAGGATTAAAATTTATATGCAAAAGCCCGAGTGCCAAATAACAATCCTGAGGCTCTCTGACCAAAATTCTAGCTGCAAGAAGATCTAAAACCTCCTCTATGGATATTCCCTTTCTTTGCATCTTAAGATAGATGGAATAGTGATGCTTTACACGCTTTTGTATATCAAAACTGCTTTCATTAAAACCGTTTTGAAGTAAAATTTGACTAATCTTTTCTATAAACGAATTTAGCTTTAACTGAAGCTCTTGTTTATGTTCATCTATGTACTTATCGATTTTTTTATACTCTTCAGGAAGTGCATATTTAAAACTTATATCCTCAAGTATATTTTTTATAGAAGAGATTCCTAATCTGTGAGCAATAGGAGCATAAACCATAAGAGTCTCTTCTGCGATTCGCTTTTGCTTTTCGGGTCTTAAAGCATCTAGGGTTATCATATTATGAAGTCTATCGCAAAGCTTTACTACAAGCACACGAACATCTTCAATAGACACTAAAAGCATCTTACGAAATGTCATAGCAGAGGCTGCTAGACGCTCGTTTGACTCAGAACTGGCCAGCTTATCCTCCCTAATGGCTACAATTTTAGTAAGTCCCTCTACCAGCTTTGCTACCTCTTCTCCAAATTCCTCTCTGACAGTCTCAGTAGAGCAATCCGTATCCTCCACTACGTCGTGCAAGATAGCAGATATTATCATACTCTCATCACCACCCATATGAGCCACGATAGAAGATACCAATATAGGGTGTATCGCGTAAGGCTCTCCGCTCTTTCTAAATTGCCCAGCATGAGATGTTATACAGCAGCTAATAGCCTTTTCTATGTTTGGGGTAATATTACAAAGAGAGGCTAAAATATCTCTAGCGCCGGCTACATCCTTACAAACAACTATATCTTCAATGAGTTGTTCTAAAAAAATCCCGCTATTTTGCTGTTTCAATGATAGCCTCTAGACTAATTTTTCCTTCGGCAATTTCGCAAAGTGCAATATCTGCAAATTTCATCTTGCTTACATCTTTATCAAGCAAACTTTTAGCTCCTGCAGCCAAAGCTTCTGCGCGTTTTGCCACTACTAAAGATAGCTTATATCTATCACCTTCAACCGTTTTTAATGCTTTCGCGGCTACCTCTTCTATTCTCATTATTTCTCCTTAATCTTTATTTTAATTTTTTACTACCGAACAAAGTGCGTTTTCATCACCTTTTATAATGCTTAATAAATTTCCGTCCTTAAACATATTACATACTAAAATCGGCAGTTTGTTATCCTTAGCAAGCGCTATGGCTGTATCATCCATAACCTTGATGTTGTCGTTCATTGCCAGTTCGTAAGTAAGCTCTCTTAGCAGTTTTGCATCGTCAAATTTCTTCGGATCCTTATCATAAACCCCATCAACTTTCGTGGCTTTGATAATCATATCTGCATCGATCTCGATAGCCCTTAAAGTTGCCGCCGTATCAGTTGTGAAAAACGGATTTCCCGTTCCTGCAGCAAAGATTACCACGCGTCCTTTTTCAAGGTGTCTTTGTGCACGTCCCACGATAAATGTTTCGCAAATCGCCTCCATCTTGATAGCGCTTTGCACGCGAACGCTTAGACCCGATTTTTCAAGCGCCTCTCTCATGGCAATTGAGTTTATAACGGTTGCAAGCATACCCATATGATCGCCGCTTGTGCGTTTGATGATACCGTCTTTTGCGGCACTCACGCCTCTTATAATATTTCCGCCGCCTATAACTATGCCTACTTCAACGCCGTTTTCGACAAGCTCTTTTATCTGCTTGGCGATAAATTTTAAAACTAAATTATCTATACCAAACCCACTCTCTCCAGCTAATGCCTCACCCGAAAATTTGACTAAAATTCGCTTTTTACGCTCCATAAATTCTCCTTAAAATTCAAGCATTTTAGCAAAAAAGTGTTTAAATTCTGCTAATCTTTTATCTCAAATATCTATTTAAGAGTTATCATTTCAAGAGGATCTATGTGGTAATTTTTTTGAGTTACTTCAAATGTTAGATCTTTTGACACGCGCCCTATCACATAACCTTTTTGGACCTTTGTGCCAACTTTTACAGTAGGCGCTATCTGACTAAGATGCGCGTATATAGTATGAATCCCGTTTGCATTTTCTATGATTACAACCTTATCTAGCATAGCCGTATCCTTTGCAAATACAACCTTGCCATTTAGCACGCTTTTTACCTTTGCATCAGCGGTTTGAGAGCTTAACACTACGGACTCATTAAAAATTTTAATATTATATATAGGATCGATATAGTTTCCGAATTTTTGCTTAACAGTAAAGCTATCAAGAGGGGCTATCGTCTTTTCTCCGCTATATTTTTTCACCAAACTTGCCTGATAGCTTGAGCCCACTTGCTTAACAGAACCATTGTTTTTTTCATCTTTAGTATCTTTATCTTTTTTATGCTTTTTATCTTTTTTTGTTTTTTCGGCTTCTTTTTGCTCCGCTAGCCTCTTTGCCTCTTCAACCTCTTGTCTTGCGACTATTTTAAGCTCCTCTAGAGTCTTTCTTATCTCTTTTTGCTGCTCTTGAATCATAGATAATTTTTTAGAATAGCTTTCTCTATCTTGCTTTAAATTAGCCACGGTCTTAGACTGTTCACTTTGAAGCAACGCAAGCTCCGTTCGCTTTTGTTTATAAGTTTTTAAATCAGCCTGTATATTTTGTATCTTATCATTTTGATCTTTGATTGAATTTGTGGTCTTTTCATAATCCTTAACTAAATTTTTGAAATCATCTTTTATCACACTATTTAAATTAACCAAAATTTCAGTTGCGATTATGCTTTCGTTGCTGTCCTCATACTCTTTTGGTGCAATAAGATCAAACGCAAAATGATCTGATATTATACGTATCATATTTTGCTCTATAAGTCTTTGATTTTGCAAGAGTTCGCTATTTTGTTCATTTAGCTTTTTAAGCTCGCTATTTGCACTGCTTGCTCTATTTTCAAGCTCAGCAATCTGAGCTAATAACTCTTTCATTTTAGAATCTATTTTCTCTAGTTCCGACTCTCCATCCTTGATGTCTTTAGCTAAGTCATCTAATTTTTTATTTAGCTTACTTGCTATTTGATTTGAAAGTTGCAAAGATGATGTCTGCACCTTAATTTTTTCATCAGTAGTGGCACAAAACGATACTCCTAAAAAAAATAGTAAAAAGAGTAAAATTCTCATAGGCTGTTCTTTTTAGCCTCTCTCATAACCAAAGAAACGGATATTATACTAAGTGCTAAAGAGATAAAAAGAAGCCTACCGCCCTCATATACTATATCTACATTAGGAATTTTCAGCCCCACTTCATCCATCATAAAACTGACAATATTAAAATCTGGTAGTAGATAGTAAAATATCGTGACAAAAAGAGTGGCGACAATGGAATCAACTATAGCCATCCTATACAAAACTCCCGATTTTAGCCAAAAAGAGGCGCCAAAAAGCGTCATTATATCTATTCTCTCCTTATGCTCATATAGCCAAATTCTCATCTGTTTTAGTACGAGCATAAGTCCTAAAATAACGATTAAGATAGAAAAAATTTCAGATATTTTTTTAATCAAATTTAAAATTTTATAGACCTTATTATGAGTCTTTGAAAATGTCTCTACCCTGCTAACCCCGCTTACCTTCAAAAGCTTTGCCTTTATCTCCTCCATATACTCAACGCTTGGAAAAATTTTTAGTTTGATCGAGTAAAATTTAGGTAAAGAGCTTTGTAAAATAGTTAAATTTTTGGCTGAGATATCCTTAGAAAGTCTATCTAAAACTGATTTTGTACTTAATTTCTCAATAGAGTCAAAATCACTTACCAGAGGCTTTATACTAGAGCTATTTAGATCTTTTGAGCTAACCACTATAATATTATAATCCTCGCTCATCAATTTCTCATAATCTTTTATAATATTGCCGACAAGAGTAATAAACTGGATACAAAAAAGCAGAGCAATTAGCGGAAAGATTACCCCAAAGTGATTCTTAAGAGATCTCATGCACACCTCCGTTTTCTATCACGAAGTGGCGATAATGCACCCTTAAGGTAGATGGGATTTTATGAGTTACTACTACCACGCAAGTGCCTAAAAATTCCCTTGCAGAACGCAAAAGCGACCATATAACATCGCTTGAATAATCATCCAAATTTCCCGTAGGTTCATCGCATAAGAGCAGATTTGGATTATGAGCCAAAGCTCTAGCCATAGCCACACGCTGCTGCTCCCCTCCACTTAGCTCAAGTGGAAATTTATGAGCCTTGTGTAGTAAATTTACATGCTTTAGCAGCTTATGTGCTTGATTTTTACATACATTATGCGCAAGCCCCTTTATCATAAGCGGTAGCATCACATTTCTCTCGACACTCCACTCATTTATCAGGCGGTAGTTTTGAAATATGATTCCGATTTTTTGCCTAACCTCACTAAGCTTTTTTTGACTTATCCCGTTCATATTGGCAAGGCAAACTTCAAGAGAGCCGGAGTATGGCTTAATCTCTCCGTAAAGCGACTTAATTATAGTAGATTTTCCGCTACCACTTTTACCCGTTATTATTACAAAATCGCTAGCGCTAATATCCAAATCCACATTTTGAACTATAAGCTCATTTTGATTATAACCTAGCGAAAGACCTCTGGAACTAATAATCTTTTGCATTAGCCAAATACTCCTTTAATGCGAAATGCGCATTTAAATTTTCTCTCGTTAAAAGCGGCTTTTTGATAAAGTATTCACACCTTTTAGGAGTGAGCAGTAGATAACACTGCTCTGGCTGAGAAAATGCGCCAAAAGATATGCGAAGCAAAATTTCATCCTCGCTTTTTTCAAATTTCTCTTCAATATGCAAAAAACAGTCATCTTTTTTAATAATTATATTTTTAAAATTTTTAGATATAGCCTTGATATCGTAACCGCCTTCAAATTTCATCTCGTCAAGTGTTTTTAAAGCTTCGCTCTTTAACTCACACTCAAAAGTTACATCGTAGATATCTTTTAGCTGTTTCTTCCACCTATCCTCATACTTACTTGAAACATTGAGATATTTATTTTTATCCACAATTAGCTTTGAACTATGTAAATTTAAAAGCTGAGATATGGTGTACTCAGTATAATTTCTACTATCGCTTCGAAGCTCGAATCTACCGCCCACCTTAAGAGTTCTTTCGCACTCTTTTGTAAATTTTTCAGATACTACTCGCCTATGAGGTGCGTCATCCCAAGGCACAGGAAAGTGAAGAAAAATTTTATCTATGAAATTTGAATCGATCAAGGACAAAAGCAACCTAGCATCGCTATTGATAAGAACTACATTGTTTAAATTTTTACTCTTTGCAAGCTTTGCGACCTGCTCGATAGATGGCTTATAGACCTCTATTCCTATGACCAAAGCATCGGGGTTTTTTTCTGCTTGCCAGAGCAGGTGCCTGCCTGAACCAAAGCCTATCTCTATAAAAATTTTAGATAATCTTGACTCTTTTAAAATTTGCAAAAGCTCTTTAGTGTCTGAGATATAAGAGGTTTTTTGCGTTAAATGAGTTTTCTTTACAGCTATTGCCTCACTTACAATTTCTTCGCAATTTAGCTCTTTAAATTTTACCAAAGCCTTTTGTAATAGACCTATTTGGGCAGGCCTTGTTATCTTATCGCCTTTTACTAAAAAGCCATTTTTATGCTCTTTCAAAGTCACAAAAAACTCTTCAATTCCACTTTGAGTATAGACAATAGTAGAGTTTCTGCCTCTTGCTTCCCATGCAAAAACCACCTCATCCTGAACAATTGGATAATCTAAAGATTTTAAATTTTTAGTTATAAAATTTGGCATTATTCTATGATTACCATAGCTTTATGAGACTCATCAGAACTTATTCCATACTCGTCTATAGCTATAACTTTATATGTATATTTTATGCTATAGTTGACATCAGTATCTATAAATTCGTTACCGGTTATATTTGTAAATCTTCTCTCGCCTTCTCCGCCTTCTCTGATTACAGTGTAGCTTCTAGCCTCTTTTGGCCCATTCCATTGAACTTTTACAGCTGAACTATCAGCCACTATTGATGATATTATAGGGGCGTCTATAGCTGCTAGAGTTGATCCCGTGACAGCTTCATCTGGCTTTTTAGATTCAAGTCCATCTTTATCTACGATAGTAATCTTATATAACCTTGTAGCGCCATTTTCGTTGATCAGATCTTCGTAACTGTTTGTCTTAGTTTTAGCAAGATACGTATATGGCAAAAATTTACTTGAAGTGCTATAAATTTTGTAATATCCAAAGTCTTCGCTTGCCACACTGTCCCATGTGATGATTATCTTTTTTGGAGCATTCGTAGTAGCTTGTATATTTACAACTTTATTTGGAAGCGGTTTTGTAGTAGAATCAACTATCTCACTTGGTTTAGATACAACTCCTGTGCTAGTTTTTACAAAAACTCTATATTTATACCCCCTGCCTGATTTTACGCTATCGTCTATATATTCGGCATGTAGCCTTCCTTTGATTTCCGCTATCTGCCTCCAATTATCTTTACCGATATCGGCTTTTTCCACTATATAAGACGCCACTCTTAAATCAGGATGCGGACGCCATATTAACTTCACACGCTCCGGCAAATTAGTAAGAGCTCTTAAAAAAGGCACCGACTCTATAAGAGGTCTAGTGCTTGCACTTATAACTACACCTGGATTTGAAATTTGCTTGTTTGCGTTATAAGTTCTCATCTCATATGAATATGTAGTCTCTGGAGCCAAATTTGAATCCACATAATGACTTGCAAAGCGATCTTTTATATCGGCCACAACCTTCATTTTACTGCTGTTTTTGTTAGAATTTGATCTGTAAAGATAGTATCCTGCTACATCTGTTGTGGTGGTAGGAGTCCATTCAAAGCCTATTTCAGTCATATCGCTAATAGTTTTTAAACTAGTAACAGTGGGCAAATTTGAATTGATTTGTGTAGGTGTACTAGGCGAGACACAGCCAGTGATTACAACTGCCAAAGATAGCATCAAGCCTTTTAAAATCGATCTTTTCATCAACTATCTCCTTATTAAATTTATTAAATAAAATTTCATTAAAGTCATCCCAAAGCGGAGCTACAAATTCCATCCTTTTACCTGTATTGGGATGAGTGAAGTAAAGCCCGTAGGCGTGGAGCATAACTCTTTTTATTTTATCGTTTTCGCTCTTAAACCCATATAAAGTATCGCCCAAAATATGGCGGTTAATGCTGGCTAAATGAACTCTGATCTGATGAGTTCTACCGGTAAAAAGCTTAGCTGCTATTAAATTTACTCCGCTCTCTTGAATCAAATTTACAAAGGCACTCTTAGCGCTTCTTCCGTCAATTGTAATAGCTTTTTTTAAACGATTATTCGGATTTCTCCCTATTTTTCGCTCTATCACACACTCCTCTTTAAGTGGCAAATCAGTAATCGCAAGATAAATTCTGCCCATTGTCTTATCGCTTAACTGAGCCGAAAGCGCTACGTGTGAACGGTTGTTTTTAGCCACGACTATAGCTCCGCTAGTGCCCTTATCAAGCCTATGAACAATGCCCGCTCTACTCTCTCCGCTTAAAGTAGATAGTA
Source organism: Campylobacter sp. RM16190 (assembly GCF_012978835.1). Classification (NCBI taxonomy): domain Bacteria; kingdom Pseudomonadati; phylum Campylobacterota; class Epsilonproteobacteria; order Campylobacterales; family Campylobacteraceae; genus Campylobacter; species Campylobacter sp. RM16190. The sequence goes on from NZ_LIWS01000001.1 coordinate 211,817, forward strand.
AAAAGCCTTTTTTTCCAAGCCAGTCTACAAGCGTAGCCTCTTTAACGCTGGGGGCTGGGTGAACAACTAAATTTGGTGGCTTATTAAGCACTATCAAATCATCATCTTCATATAAAGTAGGCACTTCAAATTCCGCACTAAAATTTAAATTTTCATCATTTGATTCTAAAATTTTTACATCTATAACGTCATCTAGTCCAAGCTTAGCTGAGCCTTTTAATATGGGCTTTGAATTTAGGCTTACACAGCCATTTTTGATTAAATTTAAAATTTGATTTCTTGAGATTTTAAGCTCTTCAGACAAAAATAGATCTACTCTTTTGCCTATATCTTTACTCTCTTTTACAGATATTTGATTCAACCGTTTCCTTTTTGGTGTTATAATTCCGCTAAAAAAGGCGAAAATTTGATAAGAATTGATAGGCGAATTTTAACTCATTTTGACTTTGTTCAACCAATCTTGATACTACCTATTATAATTTTATCATATATTTTAGTTTCGGAAGCAAATTCTATTCTATCAAATAAACAGCTTATATATTTCAGTATAGGGCTGCTCGCGTTTACATTTTTTTTCCTGCTTCCCATAAGAAGGCTTGAATGGCTAATACCGGCATTTTACTGGCTATGTATAGCGCTTTTAATAAGCGTGGATATATTCGGAGTAACAAAACTCGGCGCAAAACGCTGGCTTGAAATCCCTTTTGTGCATTTTACTATTCAGCCCTCAGAGATAATGAAGCCATCGTTTTTACTTATGATGGCATACCTAGTAAAGCATCGCCCTCCGGGAATTAACGGTTATGGGCTCAAGGATTTTTTAAGACTTAGTATATACATAATCCTACCTGCATTTTTGATTATGAAAGAGCCTGATCTCGGGACTGCTTTGATCCTTATAATTATGGGATATGCAATTTTATTCATCATAGGGGTAAATAAAAAAATATGGCTTAGCATAGCCGCCGGTATAGTCATATTGGCTCCTTTAATATATGAAAATTTGCACGACTATCAGAAAAAAAGAATCAATGATTTTTTAAGCGAAGAATCAAGCTATCACGTTCGCCAAAGCATAGTCGCCATAGGAAGCGGTGGTCTCACGGGCAAACCAAAGGATGAGGCCACTCAAACGCACTTTAAATTTTTGCCAATTGCAACTAGTGATTTTATCTTTTCATATACTATCGAAAGGTTTGGTTTTTTGGGGGCATTTACGCTGATGATGTTTTACGGATTTTTAATCACCCATCTGCTTAGCCTAAACTACGGTCTTAAAGATGATTATTTCACGCAAGTGGTGACGACTGGAATTGGAATTTTGATATTTATCTATGTAAGTGTAAACATTATGATGACTATTGGATTTGCTCCGGTTGTAGGTATTCCGCTTCCGTTTTACAGCTACGGAGGAAGCAGTTTTGTTACATTTTTAAGCCTATTTGGGATTTTACAAAATCTGCTTACCTTTAGATTTGATCCGACATATCGCTTTGTAAAGATTAAATTTTAACTTACGCCTTCTTTAAAAACTCGGTTTTAAGTACGATAACACCCATCTTATCTATCCTACACTCAACCTCTTTATCATTGCCGGTTAGCTTTATATTTCTTGCTATCGTTCCTCTTTTAAGAGTAGCTCCTGCGCCTTTTACCTTTAAATCTTTTATCAAAGTTACGCTATCTCCTGCGTTGAGTTCTGTTCCGTTTGCATCTTTTGGCATATTTTCTCCTTGTAAAATTTCAGCCATTATAGCAGGTAATTTCCTAAGCTCAAAAACTTAGCTTAAAAAGCTAAAATTTACCGCCTCTTAAAATTTCCATAGGCAATACGCCAAATTTCTCTTTAAATATCTTAGTAAAATGCGCGAAACTGCTATATCCCACTATCTTTGCAGCCTCTTTTACGTTTATATCGTTTTGTTCAAGAAGGCTTTTAGCTATCTTTAGGCGCTCATCTTGCAAAGCTCTATGAATCGTCGTGTTAAAGCAGTGTTTAAACCCATTTTTAAGCTTAAATTCGTTCGTAGCACAAAGAGTTGCAAGCTCTTTTATGGTTGGTGGATTTTGTATATCTTTAAGCAAAATTTCTCTTGCTTTGTGTATCATCTTTAAACCATCTTCGCTGTATCTAAATTTGTCGCTATCTTGGGCTTTTACTTCCGCAAAGCTTTTATAAACCATCTCTAAAATTTTAGACTCTATAAAAATTTCTCTCATCTTTCCGCTATAAATTTTAGAGTTTGCAAGCTCTTTTAGTATTAAATTTTAGGTTAAATTCGCATCCGTTATCCTAGCGCAAAACTCATCATCGCTACTTAAAATTTTAAAAATTCCAAGCTCTTGGATGAGCGAATTTTCAATTATTATCGACTGGCTTTTGTAGCTTTTGCCCTGATGTTTGCTTGTCGCCATAAAGCTATCGTTTATACTACCCATACAAAGCTGCCCCGGCTTTAAAACAAGGCTATCCTTTGACCAGCTTAAGCTGTTTGCACTCTGCCCTACATTAAAACATAAAAAAGAGTGCGGGCTCTTCTTTGGGAGATACCTTAAATTTTCGCTACATCTTATATCGTAAGAGCAGTAGCCAAGTCCACTTCCAGTATCGTAATACTCAAGTTCGCAGTTTAAATTTTCATCTTTAAATGAAATTTCTTTATATCTTTTCTCTTCGCCAAATTCGACTCTGCACTCAAATTCATCAAAAAATTTATCAAGCTTTCTGCTTTCACTCATAGTCTCTCCCCAAATTTGAAAATAATCCGATTAACGCTATCTTTTAATCCTTTTAGCGATATTTTTGTATTGATAATAATTATCCCATTATAGTAAAATGAAACTTAAATATTTTTACAATCAGGAGTTAAGGTGAAAGCTAAATACTTAAAAGTTGCAGCCGTTATCTCTTTAGCGGCATGCCCGTATATCTTTGCAACAGAGAGTGTATCTCTTGGCGAGGTTAAAGTAACAGCAAACAAAATAGAGGAAAACTAAAAGATATCCCACAAAGTATCAGCGTGATTGACGGTATAGAAGTAGAAGAAAAAGGTATAAAAACCATAGAAGACCTACTAAAAAGCGTGCCTAGTATATCAACCACAACGGGACTTCACGGAGGAATTTTTACAAGAGGGCTTAACGGCTCGATATTTACTAGAACAAATCCTGTCACGATCTTCATAAACGGCGTAGCGCACGGTAATCAATTCGGAGCATGCGTGCCTATCACAAACATAGAGAGAATAGAAATACTAAAAGGTCCGTCAAGTACGATTTACGGCAAAGACTCTATCGGCGGCGTTATAAACGTAGTCTTAAAAGAGCCTAGCAACGAGTGGTCTGGAAGTGTTGGCGCAGAGTACGGCTCATATAAATACAGAATCGGCACCTTTGAAGCAAACGGCGCACTTGTAGATGACGTGCTATATCTTGGGCTAAACAGCTCGGCATCCAAAGATCAAGGCTGGATCACGGACGAGATAACAGGCAAAAAATCAAACGGCAAAGAGCTTAACAACTTCGGACTAAATTTGAAATTTATACCTACGGATAGGCTATCTTTAAAGCTTTTTGCGGATAGATACTACAAGAAATTTAACGGCACGGACGGTATAGTAATCCCTTATGACAAATTTAAAAGCTTCAAAAAAGACGATGTCAAAACAACAAGGCTTGAAAGTGAAACACACTCGCTTGAAAAGTCAAATTCCATCGCCCTAAACGCCACTTATAATTTTGACAGTGTAGATCTAAGCTCTATCACCACATATAAAAAGATAGATCAGTCAAGCAACTACGACCTAGATGCAGGAAGCAAGTATTTTCCCCACAATAACAATCTAATCATGTTTTCTGATATGAGAATTAAAAATTTATCTCAAGAATTTAGACTCTCGAGTAATGAAGAGCAAAATTTAAGATGGATTGCCGGGCTTTTCTTTGAAAACGAAAAGATAGATATAAGAAAAATGGGCATGCAGTTTATGATGATGGGAGCGCCTAAGGAAATGGACGCACCTGCAAAGATGAACAGCAAAACGGCTTCAATCTTCGCTCAAGCCATATATCTTATCACTTCAAAGCTTGATCTAACGCTTGGCGGAAGATACCAAAAGATCAAAAAAGATATCAAAGTAGATACCTATATGTATCCTGTCGGCTCAAGCAAAACTGCACCGTTTTACTCGCTTGAAAACGACGCAAGCTGGAACAAATTCTTACCAAAGATAACTCTTGAATACGCCTTACAAGATGAACTTAGCATTTACGCGATGTATGCTAAAGGCTATCTAGCGGGAGGATTTAACTCATTTCCTATGGGAGAAACAAAAGATGAGAATAAATTTGAGTCACAAACAAGCGACAACTACGAAATCGGCACAAAAGGAACTTATGATAGTTTTAGATTTTCGGCGGCGGCATTTTATATGGATATAAAAGATACTCATATCTACATGATAGATCCTAAAAATCCGGCAAATTTCATAACAGGAAACGCCGATAAGGCAACCTCAATGGGCATTGAGCTAGAAGGTGTAGCAAGAGCTACAAAAGAGCTAGCTATAAACATGGCTGCAAGCTTACTTAGAACAAAATACGGCAATTATATTAGCCCTAGCGGCAAAAACAACAAAGGCAATAAGATAGAATACAATCCTGAATATAAATTCTCGTTTGGAGCTTCTTACTATGCGCCGTTTGGACTATATGCAAGGATAGATGGTAATCTCATCGGCAAAACATACTTCGATCCTCAAAACTCGGTCGCCAGAGCAAGCTACTTCACAGCTGACGGTAAGATAGGCTATATGAAGAAAAATTTCGACGTATATCTATACGCTAAAAACATAGCCGACAAAGAGTATCCGATGAATGTCTTTGATAAATCTTACGGTGTGCTTGTAGAGTATGATAAAAGCAGAATTTTTGGGCTTGGAGCTAAATATAGCTTTTAAAATTTGGCGTTAAATTCGGCGCCAAATTTCTATATCAAAGGAAAACTATGATAAATAAAATTTTAGCCGCACTACTTGCGTTTGCGACATTAAACGTAGCGCAGGCTCATGACTTTTGGGTGTTTGGAGAAAATTCCGATAAATTTAGAGCCGATATAGGCTACGGACACAACTTCCCTCATCAAGAGATAATACCCAAAGATGAGGCTAAATCCTTTATTCCGCTTGCAATTATCTCAAAAGACGGAGTCAAAACAGAGCTAATCCAAATAGGCGAAAACTACCGCTACGAAGAAGAAAAGCTTAAAAAAGGAAGCTATATCCTAGCAGGCGAATACAAAAGCACGTTTTGGTCAAAAGACGCAAACGGCAAATGGTATATGGATAAGACACAAAAGATCAGATAGCAGATTCCGCTTACTGCATGCAAGCTTCAATGTATGCAAAAGAGGTTGTAAATATTGACAGCGAACAAGATGAGTTTGTAACTAAAACCATAGGGCAAAAGCTGGAGATAGTGCCGCTTGAAAATCCTGTAAATTTTGATATAAATAAGCCTTTTAAAATTCAAATTCTGCTTGAAGGAAAGCCGCTTAAAACGGCTAGAATAGACGGAACATTTGATAAATTTTTAAAAGATAAATTTGCATTTTCGGCAACTACTGATTTAGAAGGTATAACCGAAGTTATGGCTTTAGCACCCGGCAAATGGATACTAAAAGTCATGCACAAAAGAGCCTTTGGTGAGAGTAAAAGATGCGATGAGGAGATACTGATCGCTTCGTTTACTTTCAAGATAAAGTGATATTTGTGTGCAAATTTTAAAAATTCATACGAAACAAAATCAAACGTCCCCTAAATTTAGGGGATGTTTTAACTATTAATAAAATCCGCTTGGTTTTCCCGTTAGATCGATCATGATATTTTTCATCTGAGTATAGTGCTCAAGTATGATTTTATGAGTCTCTCTGCCTATGCCTGAGTTTTTATATCCGCCAAATGGGCTTCCGGCAGGAATTTGGTTATAGCAGTTTACCCATACGCGGCCTGTTTCCATCGCGCGCGCAGTTCTTAGCGCTTTTGTGATGTCTTTAGTAAATACCCCGCCTCCAAGACTGTATTAGCTATCATTTACCATTTTGATAAGCTCTTTTTCGTTTTTAAATTTGATGATGACGCCTACAGGCCCGAAAATTTCCTTTTACACTAATCTTATATTGCTTTCTAAGCTTACACACAAAAGCATAATCTGTTTATATGAATTGATAGTGGTTTTGAATAATTAAAGCTCGTATTTATAGTAATTTTGTGAAATAATTTGAAGTTTAAAGATTGCTTAAAAAATAGGTAATGGTGGGTTCACCAGAAGCCGAACCATATCGTTTTAAGTCAATATAGATAAGGGTTTAAGGAAACTACTACACTAGCTTGCCACCCCATTTGCCACCTAATAAAATTAGATGAAAATATGGTAAAAGGAAGTAAAAAGTATGCGAATAAAGGTTATGTGAATTTTTTAAAAAAATTTATCTGTTTTTCTCGTTTTGATTCTATAGTCAATCACAATACAATTATCCCATATTCAAAAGATCTCTTTTTATTTTCGGCATATTTTTATACTTTATTTAATGGCATGAGAATTTTAGACTGTTTTAAAATGAAAGTCTTGTGCATTTACTACATAATATCACAAATCTTTTATTATTTTTCTAAGGTCTGTTTTTAACTAACCACATATACAATATGTATTTAATCTTATAATTATAATAATATTTTATTTGACTTTTTTATTTTTTAATCAAAGAGGTTTTAATATAATTATATAAATATTTAAATTGAAGTTAATATTTATATATGAAAGATTTAAAATATGAACGATTTGTATATTAAGATAGACAATGATTTAAACAGTAGAGGAAATGATTTAGAACTTGACATAAAAAATATATCTAAAATGCTTGAAAGTAACAATAATTTTTTAGAAAATATAGGCATTGTAGAGTATGCTAAAAATTTATTAGATAAATGCTTTTATGACAGCTTTAATAATACATTATATTTTGCTAATGCAACTAGAATTGTTTCTTATAAAGACAATGAGCCCAAAGAATTGCGTCAGGTTTGGATTAGACCGGTGTACGATAATTTTTTTATAGAGCAATTAAATGGTAAATCACTTTCTTTTAGAGGTTATGTAAAAAGTGGCTTCTTTGTTGTAAATAAGATAAAAATAGTACCAAACTATAAAGGTGCAAAAAAAGAAATAGAAGAAGAGATAAATGGTGTTATCGTACATACTAAAAATTTAGGCAATTTTGGCAGCCATGATTTAAAATATAAAATAGATGAAACAGAATCTATAGTTAAAATTTCTCAAGACAATTTCCAAGAGTGGCAAAGCTATCTTGAGTGGAGAAAAAAAATCGTAGAACAAAAATTAGTCGGGATAAAGTATAAATATATCAAGTTTAATGATGAAGATCAGTCTATTGTATTAAATCTTATAGTACAGGATACAAAAGACTTTGACAAAATAAAAAAGTATCTAAAACGAGGGAATTTGGATATATTTGACAATTCATATTCACAAGAGGATACAAGGTTCGTATATAATCCAAAATATAAAGTCGGTCAGAATTTTAACAGCACTAGAATTTTAGGTGATTTAGAAACTAAGTTAGACAACATAGTACCTACATATAAAAATAATCTTTACGAATATAATGTTGTTTTCAAAATAGATAAAGATTATATTGAAGAATACAACACTAATGTAAGCAATGAAGAAGTTGATAGTTTTTTTAAAGATAAAAAAACTGGTTTTTTAGCTACAAAAGAGGTTGGTGATTTTGCACTAATATCTCGTCTAAAGAGAGGTATAAATAAAGCCTTGCAAGATGAAAATATGTCACCAAATTTGCTCTTGTGGTTATTTGATATAACAAAAGCCGAAATACCAACAGTTGAAGAGATAAACAAAGAGTATGTGTGGAAAAATTCCAACTTGAATGAGGAGCAAAAAGTAGCAGTTCAAAAAATGCTAGCCACTAAAGATATTTGTTTAATACAAGGACCTCCAGGAACTGGTAAAACTACAGTAATAGCCGAGGCGATATATCATTTTACGAAAAATGGGCAACGAGTATTGCTAGCATCTCAAACAAACTTAGCAGTTGATAACGTACTAGAGAGGCTAGCCAAAGACCCTTCTATAAGAGCAGTGCGTCTAAACGATAGCAAAACTAGTGACGATATAGAGCACCTAAAAGAGAGCAAGGCTTTGGGCTACTATTTAAGCACGATACAAAATAAAATTAAAGAAAAATATATAGATATGTGGAGTAAAGATGAAAAAAGAAAAAATGCTATAGATAAGGATATAAGCGATCTATCAAATTATTATAAACGATTAGAAGATTTGTCAGCAAGAATCGAAGATATTAACAAAGAGTTGTCTATAAACAGGCAAAAATCCCAAGATATAAAATTGCAAATAAAACAAGCTGAGGATAAAAACAATATCGCCAGACATTTTAGAAATGAGATTGCTAAATTTTTAGATTTTTTAAAATATAAAGATGTAAATTTTGTATTACCAAATGAACTAATAAAGAAAATAGTACGGGTAATCACACCACATTTAAATATAATCAATAATAGTATAAAACTAGATGCCTTAGAAATAACCCTGCAAAAAGACGAAAATGATGTAAGTGGAGCCATAAGAGTAATTCATAATAATCTTAAAAAGATAAAAGAGCTAAAAAACAGGTTAGACTTAGCTAATCTAAATGAGCCCAATCCTCAAAATATTGATATTATAAATAGGCTAAATGAGATTAAAGACGAGCTTTACAAAATCGATGACGAAGAGGATTTTAATAGACTCAAAAAAGAACGAAAAGAGTTGGAAAAGAAAATTGGTGATAATATATTTACGCTACAAGAGACAGAAAAAAGACTATTTTATACTAGCAATTTACAAGAGATAAGAAGTATAGTTACAAAATACTGGTCACCAATACTTGAATTAGATAGTAAATTTAATACCGAAATCTATAATCTTTCAACAAGTTTTTTAGAAAATTTGACCTTTATAGACACTAAAACTTATAAGGAAGAGTTGGAAATTTTAAATGGCAAAATATCAATTAACAAAGAAAGTCGTTCGCATAATTTGAATATTGTCAATCAAACAAACAAAAATATAACTGATATAAAAAACAAATACGATATCTGCGACGAGCTCTCCCAAGATAAGGCATTAGAAAAAATAGAACAAGTACGAAATGATCTGGCTGTCACAATAAACAACTACACTTCTACAAGAAAAAATTTTGAAAATATATTAAAAAATTTCAACTCTAAGCTAAAAAATATAGACTTAGAAAATGAAAATGAATATTATAAAGATACATATATAAACTCTTGCAATGTTGTTGGTATGTCATGTACGGATAATCCTAAAATTTTAGAAGATAAAGGACTTGATACATTTGATGTAGTTATAGTAGATGAAGTCAGCAAGGCCACTCCCCCTGAACTACTTTTGCCTATGCTAAAATCTAGCAAAGTTATCTTAGTAGGCGACCACAGACAATTACCTCCTCTATTTGGAGAAAATGAAAAAGCATATAGTGAAATATTAGATAATGTGGACGATAGAGAAGATGATGAATTAAAAAATATTATCACTGAGGAAAATTTTAACGAATACAAAAACATGGTAACGTCTTCCATATTTAAAAAATATTTTGAAACTGCAAATTCAAATATTAAGCATTCGTTACTAAAACAGTTTAGAATGCATAGCCAAATCATGAGTGTGATAAATAGATTTTACGAAAATAGACTTATAGCCGGGCTGCCTCTTGAGATAGAAAATATCAGCAAGGCTCACAATATAACAATAAAAGGCGAAAACGGTTTTAAGTTTATAGAGCCCCAAAAGCACGTATACTGGATAAATTCGAGCGAAATAGTAGTAGACGGCAAAAAAGAAAAAATATCCGAACTACATGAAGCTAGAAGCACCTCTACATATAATATTGCAGAGGTGCATATGACAGTCGAACTTTTGAACAAACTAGAAAAATTTTATGCCGATAAAAAGATTGATCACAAAGTAAGTGTTGGAGTTGTATGTCTTTATCAATTACAAGTAAATAAGATAAGATTGTTTTTGAAAAAGAAAGGCATATCGTTTAAATATATTAGCGTAGACATAAACACGGTAGATAGGTTTCAAGGCAAGGAAAAGGAGATAATAATATCAAATTTGGTTAGGACACGCTCATATTCAAGCCATATAAAGAGTTTTGAGAGAATAAATGTCATGTTTTCACGTGCACAAAAAGTACTATTTATTATGGGTGATATTGACTGCTTTAAAAAGTTAAATATAGAAATTCCAAAAATGGATCAAATAGGTAGTTTAAATAGAAGGATTTATCGAGATATTATTAATACCCTAATTGAAGCCAATATGTACTTTGATAGCAATATTCTACTAGGAAATCGTCTCGCAAAATCGATATATCAAGAATATAAAAAGCTTGACACAAAAGGCAATAGTAATGAAAAAAGAAATAGCTAAAGTAACAATATCGGAACCATATCTAAAATATCAAACAGTAGTTTCTCATTTTAGTATACGAAAGATTACAACTTTTGAATGGCTATTGTTAGAGCTGCTTGCCAACTACGAAAAAACCAATTTTTCAATTTCAAACCTAGCGGTCTTATTTAACGATATATTTTTTATTAGTGATTTCGAAAAAACTATTTTACCGATACTAAAAAGCCTAAAAAGTAAAGGGTTGTTAAGTTGTGATGATTTGGATGATCATCAAGCCCTAACTATGCAAGATATTGAACTCAGTAGCGACGGTAGAGCTTTTCTTGATAAAGGCGAAATCCCAACCGATATCAGGCAAGAGGAAGTTACATTTTCATATGATATGTTTAATAAAAAACTAGATCTACATTATAAAAATAGAAAAACTCAACCTATAGGTATTGAAATTTGCGTTGATGAAAAGCCTACGGTAAAAAAGATAGAGGCAGTAAAAATTTTAGAAAGCCAAAAAAGCAAATTTAAATGGTTTGTTGATAGTACTCAAATAAACAAGATTGAACTACACAGCAGTACAAAAGAGTGGGAACACATTAAAAATGGAGTACTGATAGACAAATATGGACATATTACTCTTACAGAAAATAACAAAGATTTTTTAGAAGAATTTTTTAGATATATAGAGAGTGAGTGGAAAAGTGACGAAAAATTAAATGACTTTGAATATTTTAATTTTGAACAAATAGAAAAATTTCACGATAACCTTTCTTTTTTTAACAATGACGATGTTTTATTGTTTAGCCAAAAAGCACATGGTATTAGGTCATATCCTGAGGTGATAAAAAAGTATTCCGATAAGAATATTAATAAAATAAAGATTTTATTAGTATGTGAAAGCGATGAGTTTGATATAAAAATTTATGATAAACAAATCATAGTAAAAGTAATTGATAAAATGCCTTTAGAAAATTGTCTGCTTTGTAATTATAAGCAAAATGTTTGTCTTGCGAATTTTGCAGTCAAATATTATAATAGAAATAGTAAAATATCTCTTTTTTACAGCCTAAAGATGCAAAATTGTGTAGATGGGTTTTTATCTAAAATTATAAGTGAATACTTATATAAAAACAGCGATATAATTTACTTGGCTCTATTTTTAAAAAATGAAGTTAGAAATAAGGTCATATTAGAATGGTTTGATAGTTTAATTTTTAAAGATAATATTTTACTTTTTTATGATAGAGTAGAAATATTTTACCGTTTTCTTCACAAAACAGCCCAGATAAAAGACGAAAAAACATCTAGTGAAATAAAAGAATATATTCTTCTAAACAATAAAAGAATTAATAGCTTAGATAAAAATGATGAAATATTTGAATATATAGAATTAACTCAAATGATTTACAATGAACGAATTTATGATAAATTGCATATAAATAGCTATGATGATTTGATACAGTTTATGAGATATTTGAAATCAAACGAACTAGAACAGAATAAATTTATAAAAAAATATTATCCAAAGTTTTTTACACAAATCTCACAAATAGAAAATCTACAAAAGATAAGTGAAGTAGAAATAGCTATTAATGAAATACGATTATTATGCAAGGATATTCTAGATCCAGAAACTCGAAAAGAAAATTTAGATCAAATCAAAAGCATGATTAACACGATTTATAGATTAACAGAGATACCTGTGAACGATATAGAAAATACTTTGCTTGATAGTACTATAAGAGACTTAATAAATAGAAAAAATAACAAAAACAAGAAAAGAAAGAAGAAAAAATGAGTAGAGAATACGAAACTAGAATCAGATGGCAAGAAGAACAAGAAAGAGCTAGACGCCAAAGAGAGGAACTGAATAAAGATAGGGTACGAAGTCAGACGGCCAAGTTTTTAACTGGATATAAAAAAAGGCTAGCCTCTATGAAGTCAGCAAGATTGGATGAATATATCTCACTAAATATGCTACAAAGAGATATTATTACAGCCGAGGCACAATTACTAGAAGATCCGTATTATGCAAGAGATCTAAGTTTTACTATAGGGACTTATATAAATCAGTTAGAATCAAATGCAAGGGCAATCAAAAAAGAGCAAACTAGTTTGAACAAGAATGATATTGTAGATTTTTATTATTCTGAAATTCGTAAAATTTCAGATATTTTAGTGATAGAATTTGCAAAAGATGAGCTTAACAATATTAGAGATAGTTTGTCTAGATATGACGGAACAAATTTGACCGCATTTAAAAACAGCCTATGTGACAAAATCTCATCAGCAATAAAAAATGCAAAAATAAAAGCGGAAACCTATAGAGAAAAAAAAGAACAAGAAAGCTTAAAGATTCATGCCAAAAATGACCTAGAAGCCATAGAAGCAGAAATAAAAAATCAAAAAATCTCAGACGAAAACAAACAAGAAAAAGAAAAAATTTTAGCTCAAATCGCCAAAACAAAAGTTGCGTTAAATAGCCATAAAGATATATCAAGCATAAAAGCGGATATTGAAGAAGTACAACGGAAAACAAATGATTTTTTGATAGATGAAACAGCCAGAAAAGAGATTGTAAAATGTATAAAAGCAAGTTTAGAAAAGCAAGAATTTAACGTAACAAAGATAGCTCTAAAAGACGGCAATGTAATAATACAAGCAAGTCGACCATCCGGAAAAACAGCTAGTTGCAAAGTATCTTTAGATGGAAAACTAACATATAAATTTGATAACTATAAAGGAATGACATGTATCGAGGATATAGAAAAATTTGAAAAAGAGATGAATGACATTTACTCTATCAAATTTGAAACCAAAAAAACAATTTGGGAAAATCCGGATAGGATATCTAAAGGTACAATTGATACTAGTAAAAACAATGAATTACCGCTAAAAAGAGGATAATATGAGCGAATGGATAAAAAAATTTGAACGAGATAGTAAGCTAAAAAGTGCTATCTTGCTAAATGGTAATACTTCTGATATAATCAAAGGCAAAACTGGTAAATATGTAAACACTATAGATTTCATAATTCATATGCTTAATGATAATTTTAGTAATGTTATCCTCTGGGATAGGATTAGCGGTATAAGCAAATTGTCCAAAAGTAGTGGCGGTTTTTATGATTCCACTCAAGACAACCTAGACGATGACGAGGAAAATTATGATATAGGAGAAGACGGCAAGAACAATAATAATGATACTGTAAAATACAAAGATATAAATGAATTTTTTAGCTTTATATTGCAAAAAATAAATTCAAAAACTTGTTTTATCCTAGACTATTCCGATTACATTTTTAGCTCGAATTCTAGTATGAGCGATCAAGAAAAGCAGTGGCTTGCTATACTCAAAAAGAGCATAAATGAAAACGCAATATACGATCTTTTAAATACGGACATGATAAGACAAGGTTGTCTGATAGTAATTTTAACCCAAAAACTAGCAACAATCCCATCATCTTTTTATGTAGGCGATCCAAACGTAAGTACCATTACCATACCTATGCCACCTCGCTCTAAACGATATGAATTTATTGAATACATAGAACCAATGATTGAATTTGAACCAATGCTAGATAAGTCAAAACTAAACGACTTTATAGATGCACTTGACGGTTTTAGCCTAAAAGATATCGCCCAAATCATAAAACTATCTAAACTTTCAGAGCCTAAACTAAGTTATGAAAAAACTATAAATTTATATAAATACGGCGAGAGTAAAAGCCCTTGGGAGGATCTCAATAGAGACAAGCTATTTAATATACAAGAAATTTTAAAAGAAAGAGTAAAAGGGCAGAATGAAGCAATAGAAAAGGTGGAAAGTGTTATTATTAGAGCCTTTACAGGCTTTTCAGGCTTGCAACACTCGACAAAAATTAAAAAGCCAAAAGGCGTACTGTTTTTTGTAGGCCCTACTGGCGTTGGTAAGACTGAGCTTGCAAAGTCATTGGCGAATTTTTTATTTGGCGATGAAACTGCTTGCATACGTTTTGATATGTCAGAATTTAACCATGAACATAGTGACCAAAGGCTAGTTGGAGCACCTCCTGGATATGTAGGCTACGAAGAAGGAGGACAGCTAACAAATGCAATCAAGGCAAAACCTTTTAGTGTACTGCTTTTTGATGAGATAGAAAAAGCACATGGCAAAATTTTAGATAAATTTTTACAAATTTTAGAAGACGGCAGACTAACAGATGGCAAAGGTGAGACCGTATCGTTTGCCGAGTCTGTTATTATTTTCACCTCAAATATCGGTGCTTCAGATACTGTAAATTCTGATAACGAAAAAGAGGTAAAAAGACAATTTTTAGAAAAAGTCAAAGAGCATTTTATAGTGACTTTAAAACGGCCAGAGCTTCTTAATAGGATAGGCGATAACAATATCGTGCCATTTAACTTCATCAACAGCGATATTTTTTTGATTGAAATAGCCAAGTCCAAATTTGAAAAAATAAAACAATTTGTAAAAGAAAAATATAAAACTAGCGATATTAAATTTGACGATGAAGAGAAAACATATAAGATTTTAGCGTCAAAAGTTGATAAAAATAGTGGTGGAAGAGGTGTACTAAATATGCTAGAAAGCCACATAGTCAATCCATTATCAGAATTTGTGTTTGAAAATTTTGATTCACTTAGTGGGCGTGAAATAACAATAAAAATAGAAAATGAAAAATTTGGCACATTTGAATTTGAGCTTAACTAATGTTAAATATAGCTAGTATCCGCGAGTGCACAATTGCTGAAGGACCAGGGAAACGTATGGCAATATGGACTCAAGGATGCTTAAAACGATGCAAAAATTGTTGTAATCCGCATATGCAAGCACTAAAAAAACGAGAATTTATACAAACCCATAACTTAATAGAAAAAATTGAAAAATCTCGCAAAGTAAACGGTATAGAAGGTGTTACTCTTTTGGGCGGTGAGCCGATTATACAATCAAAAGGACTGTCAAAAGTCGCAAAATGGTGCAAACAAAATAACCTTAGCGTGCTTCTTTTTAGCGGTTATACATTACAAGAAATGCAGTTAATGAATACGGAAGGTTTGGCGGAGTTACTAGAATACACAGACGTACTTATAGATGGCGAGTATATTGACGACTTATATAATGAAGATTACGGTATAGTTGGCTCTAGCAATCAAAAAATTCACTTTTTGACAAATTTTTATACCTTAAGCGATTTTAAAAATGAAATTAAAGTAGATATTATAATAGAGAAAGATAATATTAGCATGAATGGTTGGGTAATAAATTTGTAAAATTCTAGCCACAAAAGCAACAATATGTTTGAAGTCAAAAAAACTAATAGTTAGTAAAAATTTTAAGTACTGAATATCAAATTTAAGACAATCTATTTATAAAACCTATAGAGTCTTGGAAAAGTTTAAATATGCGGTTTAAATGTTCACCTTGTTGATCTCCGTGCCACACCTAATAATATAACTCTTGAAAAAACAACTTTTAAACGTATTATTGTATCATATTGAACTATCATAAAAATTTATTAAAATAAAATATTAGATAAATAGTATAATTACATAAACAAAATATACTCAAGGAATTAAAATGGTAAAGTGTAGTTTTAATAACTTTAAGGCATTTGGCAAACATCCACAGAAATTCTCAAGCAAACCTATCACTTTAGTGTATGGGCCTAATAGTTCAGGCAAATCTAGTTTTTTACATTCTATTATATACAGAGAGCATATTTTGAATAACGGCAATACTGATTTACAAAAAACAGATTTGGGAGGTGACGAAATAGACTTTGGAGGGTTTAAAAATTTTATCCACAAGCATGATACAAAAAACATATTAAGATATACATACGAGTTCATGGATAAAGAAACTATACGGTATATTTTATACTATAAATATACTGATTGTTTTTCTGAAATAAACAATGAATTTAATAGTGAGAGTTTTTTAGAAAAAATAAATCCTAGGATTTTATTTGATATTATAAAAGAAAAAGATGGGCTTAAAAAACTATTAAAAGACAACAAAAATTTACAAATAACTGCCGGAATTAATGTAGAAGAATTACACAGTATAATAAGCAATAGTTACGGCATAGAAAAAATAGAAATAGAAATTCGTACCGGGATAGATCGCAATTACGCATTTTACAAAAAAGATATAGTTATAATTATCAACTCTGAAGAATATGCACATTTAAGATCTATTTATGATAATGCGGATGATGTCCCAAAAAATCTTAAAACAATAGACAGAACTTTTTTAAAAGATCGCTTCTTTATAAGACTTAACAAAAATCACCCTTTTGTGAAAACAGTAAAAGACAATATAAACTACATTGAGTCCTATGATACAGAACCAAATCTTTACAATCAAGATAAAATAGATGAACGAGGATACTATTTGTGGTCACCTGATGAGCTAAAATATAAAAATATACATAATATTTTAAAAGAATTTGATAAAAGCAAAGGACTTGATGTATTGCTTGGAAATATTGCACTTTGCATATTTGAAGGTTGTAAAAATTATATGTATAGAAAAACGATACAATATTATTCACCACTTAGATTCTATCCCGAAAGAAAAGATCTTATATTTGACAATTTTAGCGACTATAGGGATGACTACAAGCCAAATTCAAGTAAGAACATATGGGAAAAAGTTGTATACGATGAATATGCTAGAAAAAAACTAAATGCATGGCTATCTGATGAAAAAAAACTTAAATCAAGTTACAAAATAGAAGTTGAAAAATTTTATAAATTTAAAGATATTAAAGATGTTCCCAATATACAAGATCCAGATATTCGACAATTAAAATTTCTTGACTTAAGAACTAGTGTGTTTGTATCACCACGAGATATGGGTCTTGGAATATCGCAGTCATTACCTATACTAGCAAGTTGCTTTACTCTTTATGATAGCAGTATCTTTATAGAACAACCAGAACTTCATTTACATCCAGCCGTTCAATGTGAAATAGCAGACGAGTTTATAAAATCAAAAAATAACAATAGAAATGATTTTTTCATAGAAACTCATAGCGAACACATATTGCTTAGAATCATGAGAAGGCTAAGATACTCTAGTGAAGGAAAAATCAATAAAGGTGATGAGCTATACATAACTCCTGAAGACATATGCTTGCTTTATGTTGATAATAATGGAGAAGATACATATATTAAAGAGTTAGAGCTTGATGCTGACGGAACCTTACTGGATCCTTGGCCAAATGGATTTTTTGAAGAGGGATACAAAGAGAGGTTTGAATAAAATGTTAAAAGAGATATTTATAACTCCTGAAGTATTTTTAAAAAGCAATATGAGTGTAAATAATTTTTACAACCTAAAATCACTTTTGGAGAATATAAAAAATGGAGGCTTTGTCCTATCTTTAGAAAATAAAGACTGGATAAAGTATGTGCTATCTAATATATCTTCCTGCATTCCTCAACATAGAGATTTACTATCAAAACTCATAAGTCACCTTAAAGATAGGGAAAGAATAGAATTTCAGCCAAAAATTGGAATTGAGCCACAAACAGAAGATGATTGGCTTAAAATTGCTCAGAATATAAACAGCATTAAGAGGATAAATTCTATATTTTCTAACAAAGCAACTGACTATACTTTAACACTCAATCATTTAGACAGTATAGATCTAGTTAATGAGTATGGATACAATGGGTCTATAAAAAGAGTTAAAACTGAAAAAGAATTAGAAAAAATATTTTCTATCCTAGTAGCTTACGCAAAAAAAGTTACCATAATAGATCCATATTTTTATCTGCACACCCCTAGATATAAAGTATCATTGGAAATAATAGCAAAGAATTTTGGAGAACGCAGAAATAATAAAATTTGTGGAAATATAATTATACATTGTAGATTTCAAGAAAATGAGTATGGGAATTTTAAAAATAAACTAAAAAAATGGCAAGAAGTTTGTAATTTTATTTATTCTAAATATGGACATATTATAACTATATTTGTATGGAAAGAAAAGATTGGTAACATTAAGATGCATGACAGGTATTTAATAACTAATCAAGTTGGGCTTCTTGTGGCGGCAGGATTGGATAAAGACGACAATCAAGAGAGTGAATTTAGTTTAAAATTGTATGAAGAATTAAGCAATATAACATCCCCTTTTGATAGAAACAATCCTTTATTTGATTTGGCTTTTGAAGTTACATCATCGAGTATAAAAACATATTAGACATAACTTGAGCAATAAAATATTTATAAAACTAAAATTTTAACACTCTAAAGTTTTTATTTATAGAAAATTGCACTTTTATCTATTATATAGCAATATTTACTATGATTTTATATTTGTGTTATTAGGGTTAAATTTTGCCTTGCCACCTAATGGTTTGCTTGCCACCCCATTTGCCACCTAATAAAAGTAAAACTATTGTATAGCAAAATTATGGAAACAAAAGTTAAAAAGTGGAATATAAACGTATTTTAGGTAATTTTTTATACAGTGAAAGCATGGTAAAAGAAGGTAAAAATACACTAAAAATATGTAATGGTGGGTTCACCAGGACTCGAACCTGGGACCATCCGGTTATGAGCCGGATGCTCTAACCAACTGAGCTATGAACCCATTAGCCAAATTGAAGTTGAGATTATATCACCTCGAAACTTATTTATCGCTAAATTTTGATTTAAAATTTTAAAAAATGTATAATTGCTCTTAAATTTATGAAACAAGAGCAGTAAAATGAACACAAATTTAACTAAAGCAATGCAAAAATTTTTAGATAATCCAACTAACGAAAACGAAAACACTCTCATAAACGAACTAAGAAAAGCCGAAT
Organism: Campylobacter sp. RM16190; assembly: GCF_012978835.1. NCBI lineage: Bacteria > Pseudomonadati > Campylobacterota > Epsilonproteobacteria > Campylobacterales > Campylobacteraceae > Campylobacter > Campylobacter sp. RM16190. Next base: position 231,170 of record NZ_LIWS01000001.1, read on the forward strand.
TTATAGCACCTGTTATTATCAATCAAGCCTTAGCAAAGCCTGATGGAAAAGCGGTTTATGAGGAAGAAGGTTCAAATATCAAATTTATCCTACTTGAAGACGAAGAGAGCGGACTCAGCTATTTTCCAGCTTTTACAAGCAAAGAAGAGATGATGAAATGGAGAAGTGATAGCGAACAAGAGGTGTTAAATTTGCAGCTTAAAAACTATCTTGCTATGCTAGAAGCATCAAAAGAAAAATATGCAGGTATCGTTATAGACGCTTTCTCGTATAATCTAATATTAAATTGCGAAACAATTAAGAAAATTTGTGAAATTTGATCTCAAATTTCACTCACTCTGCATCTCATCGCTATCATCAAATCCAAGCTCAAGCGTCCTTATCTCGCCGATAGCGTTTCCTGCGATACCTTTGATCGAGCCAAACATCTCTATGGCATTATCGCGAACCTTTTCTATCTGCTTTTCGCGACTCTTCCAAATTTTCTTCATCGCGTTTTGCTCTTTTATGAGATCTTCTTGCATCGAGGTAAAGCCCTCAACAATCGCTTCTATACGCATCTTAAACTCATTGCTCGCTAGATAAGAGTAAAGAAGCTCGATCTTGTTGCTTCTGTTTTGCACCGAATTTTTAGCGAAATTTAGCTCGATTACCGAGTTTCTAAGCACGAAACTAAGCGCCTTAAACTCCTCATACGAGCACACCCACACGCCATCAACTAGCCCAAGTCGCTCCATATCTTTAGGACGCGCTTCACTTACAAGCACTCCCACATCAGCCCCGCTTGAGCGCATATCGGCTTTAAATTTCTCTATCCACTCGTTTGAAAAGTTCTTAGTCCGCTTGCTCTCATAGTAAATTTTGCCGCAGTTTTGCGCCTCTCTGGTATTAACCACCTGCATGCAGTCAGCGCCGTTTGCGCCCTTTTTTACCTCTTCTATGGTATCAAACGGAAATTTCGCCCTCAGCCACTCCTCTATCGCAAGCTCTTGCACTTCACCTTGAAGCTGCTGACTGCCCTGCTCTATGCGTCTTTGAGCTTCACTTAACTGCTTTTTAAGCACTTCCATCTGCTCATCTTTTTGGCGAAATTTAAGCTCGTTCGCAGACGAAATTTCCTTTTGCAAGCGCTCCTTTTCGGCTTGTAGCTTAGCCGAAAATTCAAGCTCGCTTTTAGCCTTTATGCTAGTTTCTAATTCATCTTTTTCGCGCTTAAGCTTTTCTATCTCCACGGTTTTTAAATTTAGCTCGCTAACCTGCTTTGACTTAGCTTCAAGCTCGGCTTTTAGCGCATTTACGGCGGCTAAATTTTCATTTTCAAATTTTATCTTTATCTGCGCTTCAAGCTCTTTTTGCTTGAGTTTTAAGGCTTCAGCTACTTTCGTATCAAATTCCGCCTGCTTTGCCTCAAGCTCTTTTTGCTTTGCGTTTAGCTGCTCCAGATGGGCTTTATACTGCTCTCTTTTAGCTTCAACCTCTTTTTCAAAGTTCTTTTTTTCGGCTGCTAATTTTTGGTTAAATTCCTGCTCAACTTGGCTTTTAAAAGCCGAATTTACATCTACATCAAAGCCGCAGTTTGGGCACTTTACGCTATCTTTCATCTACAGTCTCGTTTTCATCTTTTCAAATTCATCTTGCACGACTTGTTGATTTGGCTCGTTTGTCATCTTATCTATCGCATCACCCCACATACTAACAAAAACGATAGCGATACTTGAAGCAACAAACCCGGGCAAAATTTCATACACATAAGAATTTAATCCAAATGATATCCAAGCAAGCACCGTAGTGCCACCAACTATCATGCCGGCAAGTGCTGCAAGTGCGCTCATACGCTTCCAATAAAGGCTAAAAAGAAGCACAGGTCCAAAGCTTGCACCAAATCCGGCCCAAGCGTTGCCAACTACGCCTAGCACAGTGTCAGTCGAGCTAAACGCTAGTAGCGTAGCCACTAAAGCAACTGCGACCACAGCGTATCTGCCAAATGCAACTTGCGCCTTTTCATCTACCTCTTTTTTATAAAACGCTAGAATAAAGTCTTTAGTAACCGAGCTTGCACTTACTAAAAGCTGGCTTGAAATCGTGCTCATGATCGCTGAAAGAACGGCTGAAATGATAACTCCTACGATAAACGGATGAAACAAAGTCTCACCAAGCTTTAAAAACACTGTCTCAGGATCTTTTAGTGGCTGACCAAGCTGATTATAATAGACAAATCCGATAAGCCCGCTCATGATAGCGCCTATGAGCCCAAGCGCCATCCAGCCGATGCCTATCCTGCGTGCCTGCGCAAGCTCTGCCGAGCTTCTTATCGCCATAAAGCGCACTATGATATGAGGCTGACCAAAATATCCAAGCCCCCAAGCCATAAGACCCAAGACGCCTAAAAAGGTCTGATTATAAAATATATCAAGATGATTCTTGCTATACCTACTAATCTCACTCCACAAGCTAGTACTATCTGGCAAATTTAGATTTAAAAACGCAACAGCAGGCACTAAAACAAGTACTAAAAACATCAGCGTGCCCTGGAACGCGTCTGTTATGCAAACAGCCTTAAATCCTCCAAAAAAAGTATAAAAAACAACTATAAAAAGTGTAAATATAGCACCTATCTTAAAATCAAGCCCGAAAAAACTCTCAAAGCTCTTTCCGCCAGCGATTATGCCGCTGCTAACATATAATGTAAAGAATACAAGAATAATCATTCCGGAAACTATTCTAAGTATCTTTGTGTTGTCTTTAAAGCGGTTTTCTAAAAAGTCAGGAATAGTGATACTATCACTAGCAACCTCGGTATATACACGAAGTCTTTTTGCTAAAAAGCGATAATTACAATAAGCTCCAATAGTAAGCCCTATAGCTATCCACGCATTGGCAAGCCCTGTAGCATAAAGCGCTCCAGGAAGCCCTAGCAGCATCCAACCGCTCATGTCGCTAGCTCCTGCACTAAGAGCGGTCACAACGGGACCCAAGCGGCGATTATCCAGCAAATATTCGTTCATGCTGGCGTTTTTGTCATAAGCATATTTGCCCACTACAAGCAAAAATCCAAAATATATAGCAATCGCAATATAAGCGCTAAACTCCATAAATAAAGCCCTTGTAATAAAATTTAAAAATAGTATAGTAGCATTTAATTTATTAAAATTTAAAAAATATAGAGTATTTATTTAAAAATTTCAGCATCTTCTCTACGAAAAAGTAACCCAACTTAAGCAAAAAAATATTATTTTTTTTGTATATTCTACGTTTTATGTTTCACTTTAAAAAGGTAAAAAATTGAACGAGAGATTTTTTAAATTTTTATTCTTTATTTTTATAGTAGGATTTGGCACATACTACTTCTACCCTACCGAAATGAACGAAATTCAACGTATGGCCTACCTTAAAAGCTACGGTGTAACCCTAGGTCTTGCATCAGGCGGAATTTTAATAGGAATAGCACTCGGTTTTACTCTAGCGTTTCTAAAATTTTTAAATATCAAAATTTTAAATTTTATAATCGATGAATATATAGATATATTGCGTGGAACGCCTATACTATTACAGCTTTTAATCTTTTCTGTAGTGATTTTCGCTACTTGGAGCGATAACTTTTACGTAGCCATAATAGCTCTTGGACTAAACAGCTCCGCATATGTAGCAGAAATAGTAAGAGGCGGAGTAAATAGCGTAGATAAAGGCCAAATGGAAGCGGCTCGCGCAATGGGGCTAAACTATGGCATATCAATGAGAGAAGTAGTTTTCCCTCAGGCGACTAAAAATATCCTGCCAGCTCTTGCGAATGAATTTATCTCACTTTTTAAAGAGACATCGGTAGTTGGATTTATTAGCGTAGTTGATATTACAATGCAGAGTAAAAGTCTGCAAGCCGTATTTTATAACCCAAAGCCAATAATTTTTACCGGAGTAGTTTATTACGTAAGTATTAAAACACTTTCATTCCTGGCTAAAAAGCTTGAAGAGAGACTAAATAGAAATGATTGAGATTAGAAATTTAAATAAAAATTACGGCGATCTGCAAGTTTTAAAAGATATAAATGTAGATATCAAACAAGGCGAAGTAATAGCCATAATAGGTCCTAGTGGCGGAGGCAAAAGTACATTTTTACGCTGCATAAACCGTCTTGAAGAGCCAACAAGCGGGCACATCAAGATAAACGGTGAAGATATACTAAGTAAAAAGGGTGATATAAATAAAATTCGCCAAAAAGTTAGTATGGTTTTTCAGCACTTTAATCTATTTGCAAACAAAAACGTTTTAGAAAATTTGACTTTAGCGCCTATAAAAACAGGTCTAATGAGTGAAGCGGATGCGGAGAAAAAAGCACTTGAACTGCTTAAGAGCGTAGGATTAAGTGATAAAAAAGATGCATTTCCTCATAAGCTCTCAGGTGGTCAAAAGCAGCGTATAGCTATAGCTAGAGCTTTAGCTATGAATCCAGAGGTTATACTTTTTGATGAGCCCACATCTGCACTTGACCCTGAAATGATAGGCGAGGTGCTTGATATAATGAGAGATGTAGCCTCAAAGGGTATAACAATGCTTGTCGTTACGCATGAGATGGGATTTGCAAGAAATGTTGCCAATAGAATATTTTTCATGGATGGTGGTAAAATCACTGTGGATGATCAGCCTAAAAATGTCTTTGAAAACCCGCAAAATCAACGTTTAAAAGAATTTTTAAGTAAAGTTCTAAATCATTAAATTTATTGTATTATAATTAAAAAATTTTAAAAGGAGTATGCATGAAAAAATTGTTTGCTTTGTTTTTAGCGTCTTTTGTTTGGCTTGGAGCCACAGAACTTAAAATAGGTACAGCTGCTAACTATCCGCCATTTGAATTTATAAATGATCAAAATAAAATTACTGGTTTTGATATAGACTTGGTTCAAGAACTATCAAAAAGAGCAGGATTTGAATATAAATTCGTAAATATGAGCTTTGATGGAATCATTCCAGCTCTAAAAGCAGGCAAGATAGATGGTGTTGCGAGTGCCATGAGCGCTACCGACGAGAGAAGAAAATCTATAGATTTTACAAAATCTTACTATTCTACAGAAAATATATATCTGAAGAAAAAAAGTAACAATAAGATAACAGATAAAAAAAGCCTTAAAGGCAAAAAAATAGGCGCTCAACTAGGAACCGTGCAAGAAATCGCAGCAAAAGATATAGACGGAGCGAAGGTTGTGCCTGCAGAAGAGACTGTACCACTAATCCTTGGTCTAAAAGCCGGAAAGATGGATGCTGTAATACTTGATAGCTCCATAGGATACGGATACCTAAAACAAAATCCTGATCTAGTGGAGTTTTTTAAAGAATCTGACGGAAGCGAAGGCTTTTCTATGGCATTTGATAAGGGTAAACATAAAGAGCTTATAGAGAAGATAAATGCCGCTCTTGACGAGATCAAAAAAGATGGAACTTACGACAAGCTTTTAGAAAAATACGATCTTAAATAATGAATTTTCGCGCGATTTTTAAATCGAACTTTAAAGGTTGCGCGACTCTTCTATCTCTATTTTTTATATTTCAAGTACAAATTTTTGCCAAAGAAAGAGTGGTGGCTCTTTTTACGGAAAAGATTGAAGACACCTTTATTTTTAGAATAAATATCCTTAAAACAGCCCCTTGCAAGCTATATGGAATTAAGCTTTATGATGTTCAAAAATGCACAAAAGATAAAAAACTCATTGAGGAATTTAATAATTTTTACAAAGATCAAATTTACAAATTTATTAGACCTGGACAAAATTTCTATATATCCTCCAATAAAAACTTAGGCGATAGTTGGCTCTGTGAAGTAAGCAATGAGAGTAAAATTTTAAACAAAACTCTAGTAAAACACTCTCTTGCGATACCAAAAACAAAAGAGTACAAAAAGATAAAACTCAACAAGAAAAAGAGTGAAATCGAGAAGAAATTTCCTCAAATTTTTGAGTGCTTAAGCGGCAAAAAGTCTGAAACAAAAGAACCGGAAAAGCCAAAAGAGATAAACTCTACAAAAACACTAGAAGAAGAAAAGCCAAAGATCATAATAGAGTTTCGTAAGCAGTTTGGAGAGGATTTTGGAAGGGATTTTGGCGAATGATATATAAAAAATCGAACAAGGAAATAATATTTGTCTAAAATTTACGCTATCAGCGATGATATTTTAACTCCCGATGATACTATCTTAGAGCAAGCTCGTGAAATTTTAGAATGCGGGATAAAACATTTTCAATATAGAAGTAAAAAGGCCGTTAAAGATGAAAATTTAGCACGCAAGCTGCTAGAGCTTTGCGATGATTTCGAAGCGAAATTTATCGTAAACGACGATGTGACTTTTGCTAAAAAAATCGGAGCAAAATGCGTTCATATCGGTAAAGACGACGGCGACATAAAAGCCGTGCGAGAAATTTTAGGCAAAGATGCATTTATCGGAGTCAGCTGCTATAACGACGTAAATTTGGCTCTTAAGGCGCAAGACGCAGGAGCAAGCTACGTGGCATTTGGTAGCGTCTTTACAAGCCCTACAAAACCAGCAGCCACAAGATGCTCACTTGAAACGATAATGCAAGCTAAAGAAATTTTAGACATACCCATCTGCGTAATCGGCGGCATAAACGCTCAAAATATCGATAGAATTTTATCTCTTGAAATAGATCTTATCGCCGTTATCTCAGCTCTTTATAAACCTGAAAGCATAAGCGAAAATTACAGAAATTTAAGCAGGTTTTTGTAAATTTTTAAATTTTACCAGCAAATATCGAGTGAAGCGCAAGCTCCTCCCCCCAAACGTTTTTATGCTTCTCAATACTTTTTTTAATAGCGCTTATAAGATAAAGCACATCGTCTTTAGTATGTGTATAGTGCAGGCTCACTCTAACCCAGCCGGGCTTTTTGTCAAAAGCTTGATTGTCTTTTAAATTTAGTAAATCATGCCCGTAAGGTCCTGCACAAGCACATCCGGCTCGGGTTTGTATGCCGTAGTCATTACTAAGGGTTGCGGCAAAATCATAAGGCGAAACGCCTTTAACATTAAACGCAAATATCGGCACGCGAGCCAAATTTTTAGGTAAGTAGCATATCACGTCATCGATATTTGCAAGTTCGTTTGCAAACAGCTCGTTTAATTCATCTTCACGCTCTTTAATGCACTCAAATCCGATCTCGTTTCTAAGCTTATAGGCCAAATTTGCCCTTATCATCTGAATTATCCCCGGAGTGCCGCCCTCTTCTAACTGCTCGAAATTCTTTACAAATTGATGGCTCGTCCTGCTTACGTAAGCCACCGTTCCGCCTGCTGCAAAAGTAGGCTCACAGCTATCTATGAGCGATTTTCTAATCGCCAAAAGCCCGCAGCTTCCGACCCCGCCAAGCAGTTTGTGCGGAGCCAAAAACAGCGCGTCAAAGTAATTGCAATCCACATTGGCATAAGCGCTAATACTTGACGCATCAAGCGCAAGTACTCCGCCATGAGCTTTAATCATCTCATAAATTCTTTTGTAATCGCTAATAACGCCTGTAACGTTTGAAGCTGCGCTAAAAGAGGCGATGATCTCGCGGTTTTTATTCATCTCAAGCACACGCTCAAGCATTTTAAAATCAATTCCGCCGTCTTCATCAAGCCCTATTCTAAAGACATCGCACATACCTTCGCGAAAACTAACTTCGTTTGAGTGGTGTTCGTAAGGCCCCACGATAACTAAAGGCAAATTTGAAATCGCTTTTATATTGTATCTTTTGCGAGTATTTGGCGGTATATAAAGCCCCATGATCTCTTGAAATTTCTTTATCGCGGCACTTGCTCCGCTTCCGCAACCAATGAGATAGAACTCATCGTTAAGAGCAAGTAAATTTTTAAGCTCGCTTCTTGCGTTTTCGTATCTGCGCTGGGTTAAAATGGCATTTGATGAGCTGTCAGAATGTGTGTTGGCATAGGTTTTTAGAAATTTTAAAACTTCTTTTTCGATAGGCTCATAAGCAAGCCCCGAAGCGGTATAATCAAAATAATAAATTCCGTCTTTTAAAATGATATTTTTTCTAACTTCATCCAAATTCAGCACACTATCGCCTTAGTTTTTAAAAGTGATTATAACCAAAAGTGTGCTAAAATGGGCTAAAAAGGAGAACAAATCCATACGTTAAAATCCTCTTATAAACGCTTCAAACACCTTGATATACATGAGCTTATAAATTTCCATTGCGTTTTTGACGCTTATGATATAAGCCCAAATTTTTACGATGTTTTTGAGGCAATTGAGGTTTGTATAGTAAGAGAATTTCAAAATTTAAAACCAAAATTTAGCTTTAACACTCCGCTTAAAAACGAACTTAGCCTTGCACTAATGCGTCTTGCAAAAAGCGATAGAAAGCGGTTTAATATCCATAAAATTTTCTCCCAACAAGTCGCCAAACGAGTTTATAAAGAGCTTTTTGAAAGAGAGCTCATAAGTGTCGAAAAGAGCCTTGAAAAACCTATAAAAGCGCCAAAAGGACAGCTTTTAAAAAAGCATTTAAGAAGATATCAGGTAGAGGATAAAATACGTTTTAGCGATAATTTCACTAGATTTTGGTTTAGATTTATAGAGCCAAATTTAAGCCTGCTTGAAGAGGCTAAATTTGATAACGTTATGCGAGATATAAGGGCGAATTTTGATGATTATGCGAGCTTTGGGTTTGAGCTTGTTTGCAGGGAGCTTTTAGCGCACAAATTTGGCGTAAAATTTGATAGAGTAAGCAGCCTGTGGACAAGAGAGGTTGAGATCGATCTGTTTTTAAAAATTAACGAGCAGATCATAGTCGGAGAGGCGAAATTTAAAGAGCATAAGATATGTAAAAATGTGCTAAATTTGCTTGCTAAAAAATGTGGCAGATTGCAGCTTGAACCGTATAAATTTGCGCTTTTTTCAAAGAGCGGCTTTAGCAAAGAGCTTGAGAGATTAAAAGACGAGCGAGTGATGCTTTTTGATATGAAAGATTTTGAGGAGCTGATAAATGGATGAAAAAACAAGCATACAAGATGGGTTAAAAAGCCTGATAGAGCAGACTTATCTAATCGAGCAAGAGTATAAAAACCTCACGAATTCATACTCAAATTTGCAAAATTTCATAAAAGAGATCGTGGAAATTTTGCCTACCGCCATCTGGGTGATAGATGAAAAGGGCGAAATTTTCTTGCAAAACTCAGAAGCGCTTAAAATTCCAAAACTTTTAAATTTAATCGATGAAAACAGCGAAGAGATAGAGCTAAACGGTCAAATTTACCTCATAAAAACCACTCAAAAAAACGGTAAGAAAATCATCTCCGCAACCGACATCACCAAAGAAAAACGCACGGAACGACTAGCCTCTATGGGACAGGTTGCCGCCCATTTAGCTCACGAGATAAGAAATCCAATAGGCTCCATCTCGCTTCTAACCTCAACCCTTTTAAAGCGAGCCGATGAAAAAACAAAGCCCGCAGTAAGCGAAATTCAAAGGGCTATTTGGCGAGTAGAGCGTATCATCAAGGCAACCCTGCTCTTTACAAAAGGTCTTAGCATAAATCCTAGCGTGTTTAATTTTAACGAATTAAAAAGCGAATGCGAGGAAGCCATAGCTTATTACGCTTATTCAAAAGATATAAATTTCAACTTAAATTTTCCAAACGCTTACTATAATGGCGACAAAGACTTGCTTGCGATAGTCTTTCAAAACATGCTTTTTAACGCGATTGACGCGATTGAGCAAGGCGATGATGAAAGCGGGGAGATAAGGCTTGAATATGAAAAAACATCCCAGGAACATCGCTTCGTCATATTTGATAGCGGAGTAGATATAGCAAATGCGCAAATTGTCTTTGAGCCGTTTAAGACGAGCAAGCTTAAGGGTAACGGGCTTGGACTTCATCTGTGCTTGGAGATCATAAACGCACACAAAGGAAGTATCGAAATCATGCTAAATCCGAAGCGATTTTGCATAAATTTGCCTATTTACAAGGCAAAAAGCGAGTAAATTTATAAAACTTGAAAGGCAAAAATGAAACTTGATAGAAAAATTTTAGACGAATTAGAAATTTGGTACGAAGAGCTAAAGCCACTTAAGATGAGCGAGATTTTTAAAAACGGTGGCAAAAATATCGCCTTCGTAAGCGTAGATATGATAAACGGCTTTTGCTGTGAGGGCGCGTTATCTAGTCCAAGAGTGGGCGCTATAGCTAAAAATTTGGCAGATACATTTAAAAGAGCGCACGATGAGTTTGGCTTTAAAAATTTCATCTTGATCCAAGATAATCACGGTGAAATTTCAAGCGAATTTGACGCTTTCCCGCCACATGCGATAGCAGGAACGAGCGAGGCTGAGACGATAGATGAGCTTAAAAATTTAAGCTTTTTTGATGAGATGAAAATTTATTATAAAAACTCGATAAGTTCGGCGTATTGCGACGGATTTAACCGCTTTTTAGAGCAAAATAGGCACGTTGATACCTTCGTCATCTTTGGCGACTGCACCGATCTTTGCGTTTATAACCTCGCCCTTCACATCAAGCTAAGCGCAAACGAAAAAAACATAAAGCGCGAAGTTATTGTAGTAAGCGATCTGGTGCAAACTTACGACGCACCTTGGCACAACGGCGATTTTTATCATCTGGTATTTTTGCGCCACATGCAAATCGCGGCAAATATAAAAGTGATCAAATCTCTTAACTAAAACAATGTAGTCAAATTTGCTTTTTTGAGCTAAATTTGACTACCTAATCTCTCTTGGATGATAAATTTGCATGCCGTTTTCATCGCTTTGAGCGGCTTTTATCACGGCTTTTGCGATGTTAAATGGAGTCATTGGATGATGCACTCTAAAAAGACTCTTTGGGATAAATTTAAATAGCCAAACAGCAAACCTCTCGCCAAGCCTAAACTCATCTCGCTTAGCGTCAATGAGCGGCAAGCGAGCCACATGAAAGCTATGAAATCCAAGCTCTTTTATCTTCTTTTCTACTTCGCCTTTAACTCGCAGATAAAAGAATTTAGAATTTTTATCCGCTCCGTTTGAAGATACAAGCACGAAACGCTTTGTGCCGCCGTTTTTAGCCCAAGTAGCGATTTTGATCGTGTAATGAAAATCAACTTTTTTAAACCTCTCTTTTGAGCCAGCCTGCTTGATAGTCGTGCCAAGCGCGCAGAAAACTTCATCCACAAAAAGGCTTGGCAAATTTGAAATTTCATCAAAATTTACTATCTTAACTTCTAGCTTTTCGTGGCTAATTTTAAGCTCCTTGCGAGCAAGCACAATCAATTTAGCATAATTCTCATGCTCGCAAAGCTGCTTTACAAGCTCGCTTCCGACCGCTCCTGTAGCGCCTACAACCAAGGCTGTTTTCATTTACGCTCTTATCTTATGCTGCTGATTCGCTCTTCAAACCCGTCTCTAACCGAAATTTGTGTATCGTAGACTAAAATTTGATTTTGCTGCGGATTTGATATGCGAACGATAAGTTTTTTGGTATTACTTTCGGCACTTGCCTTATGCTCGGCCATCGCTAAGCGGTAGATGTTTGTCACCATATCCTTGCTAAGCTGGGCTATATCCAAGTTTACTTCAAGCGGAGTTAAATTTCTAGGCTTTTCACCATAGCTTGAGCCGCCATTTGAGACGTTTTGAGAGCTGCTGTTACCGTTAAAATTTCGCTTCTTAAAGGTTCGCGCCTTGAAATTCATATCTTTAGCATCCTCAAGACTAACCATCTCTATAAGCCTTATGCGGTTAAACTGTCCGTCTCGAGAAAAATTTATCTTAAAGGCGTAAGGAGTCTCATAAACTGCATTTCCAAGCTTTTCAAGCTCGGCAAGTTCGCGATCAAATAGCGTTATTTCGATATTTCCGTGAAAATCAAGCACGTTTAAGGTGCCGATTTTCTTGCCGCTATTTTTAGCTATCCTCGTGCTGATATCTTCGATCTTTCCCACTACAAGCAGCTCCGCACTCTCGCCCACGCTTTCAAATTCCGAGCTTAAAGTGTAGCTTATCTCGTCAATTTGCGCCTTAAAGTCCTGCAAAGGATGACCCGAAAGATAAATTCCCACGCTATCTCTTTCGTATAAAAGCCTCTCTTTTAGCTCAAATTCCGTATCGTCCGCCAGCAAATTTACCTTCACGTTATTCATGCTCTCATCTTCACCAAAGAGGCTTTCTGCACTATTTTTCTTGATCTGAGCGGCACTCTTGCAAGCTTCCATTATGTTATCAAGGTTGTTATAAAGCATCTTTCTGGTAAAGCCAAAGGTGTCAAAAGCGCCTGATTTTATGAGGCTTTCAACAACTCTTCTATTTACCCTAAAGCTGTCTATACGCGAAACAAAATCGTCAAGCTCTTTAAATTCTCCATTTTTACGCTCTTCAATAATATTTTCTATCGCTGCACCGCCAACGCCCTTAATTGCTCCAAGACCGTAAATAATAGCGTCGCTTCCGTTTTCGCTAACAACGCTAAATTCTTTCATTGAACGGTTTATAGACGGTGGAAGGATAGATATACCCATGCGCTTTGTTTCATCTATATATCTTACAATCTTATCAACATTGTCTTCTTCACTCGTTAAAAGAGCTGCCATAAATTCGGCAGGATAATAGGTCTTTAGATATGCGGTTTGAAAGATTATCATCGCATAAGCTGTGGCATGCGATTTGTTAAATCCGTAAGAGGCAAATTTCAAAATCAAATCAAAAAGTTCTCCTGATTTGTGTGGATCAAAACCTTCCTTAACCGCACCCTTAACAAACAAATCTTTTTGTTGTTGCAAAAGCTCCGGATTTTTTTTGCCCATCGCTCGACGTACCATATCAGCTCCTCCAAGACTAAATCCGCCTATAGTTTGAACTATCTGCATAACTTGTTCTTGATAAACCATGACTCCGTAAGTAGGAGCCAAAATAGGCTCAAGTTCCGGAAAAATATATGTTATCTCAGATTCTTGATGTTTCCCTGCAACAAAATCAGGAATAAGATCCATAGGTCCCGGACGATAAAGTGCAACCATCGCGATAATGTCATCAAAACAGTCAGGCTTTAGGCTAAAGCCAAGCTTACGCATACCTTCACCCTCAACCTGAAAGAGTCCTATGGCCTGACCATTTTGAATAATCTCATAAGTTTTTTTATCGTTTATATCAATCGTCTCCCAAATAATATCCTTGCCAAAGCGATTTTTGATAAGCTTTATAGCGTTATTAATAACTGTTAAGGTTTTAAGTCCAAGGAAGTCAAATTTGATAAGATCCACATCCTCAAGATACTTTAGACTGTATTGTGTTACATAGTGATCTTCTGCGCTATTTGGCTGTCGAAACAGCGGGGCTTTGTTCCAAAGTTCTTCGTTTGAGATAACCACTCCTGCCGCGTGCATGCCTGCGTTGCGGTTTAAACCCTCCAGATCAAGTGCAAATTTCCAAATTCTAGCTGCGTTTGCATTTTTATCGATAAGCTCTTTTATCTTTGGCTCTTTTTCAAAGGCTTTTTCAAGAGTTATATTAAGCTCATCAGGTATGAGCTTAGCCATAGCGTCAGCCTCGGCATAGGGCATGTTACAAACCCGCGCGACATCACGGATAACGCCTTTTGCAAGCAATTTACCAAACGTTATAACCTGAGCTACGTTAAATTTGCCGTATTTTTCGATAACATAATCAATTATCTCACCTCTTCTATCCTGACAAAAATCCACGTCGATATCGGGCATGCTTACCCGCTCGGGATTTAAAAACCTCTCAAAAAGCAGATTGTAAGGTATAGGATCGATATCGGTTATCCTAAGGCTATACGCCACCAAGCTTCCTACTGCGGAACCACGCCCGGGACCCACCGGCACTCCGCGCTTCTTAGCCTCTCTTATAAAATCCCACACTATCATCATATAGCCCGGAAAATTCATCTTATTTATGATATCTATCTCGACCTCAAGGCGCTTCTTATACTCTTCGTGCTTTTCCTCAGGCACAAATTTAAGCCGCTCGGCAAGACCGTTTCTACACTCATGCTCAAAAAATACCGAGTCGTTTGCAAAGCTGTAGCGATTATCAGGTTCCGGTAGGCTAAGTCCGCGCTCTGCCGCACACTCAAGGGTAAATTTGAAATTTGGCGGAGTAGCGTCGCCTAGTTTTATTTCAAGATTGCATTTCTCCGCGATCTCTTGCGTATTTGTGATGGCTTCAGGGATATCTGCAAAAAGCTCGCTCATCTGTGCGGGAGTCTTAACGTAAAATTCATGCACACTATGGCGCAAGCGGTTTGGATCATCAAGCAGTTTGTTCATCGCAATGCACATGAAAACTTCGTGCGCGTCGGCTCTTTGCTGAAACGTATAGTGCGTGTCGTTAGTAGCGATAACCTTGATATCAAGCTCTTTTGCTATACGTAAAATTTGATCATCAATCCTGCGCTGATCACCGATACCGTGGCGCATGATCTCAAGATAAAAATCCTCACCGAAAATTTCCTTATACTCGCGCGCCACTTCAAGCGCTTTTTCATATCCGCCCGCTCCGTAGCGCAAATTTCGTTCGCTTTCGTTTAGATGCCAATTCACTTCGCCTTGAAGGCAAGCGGAGCTGCATATCACGCCCTCGCTATGCTCTCTTAACAGTTTTTTATTGATACGCGGATAATAGTAAAAGCCCTCTATATAGCTCATCGAGCTTAGATACATCAAATTTTTATAACCGATCTCGTTTTTAGCAAAAAGACACAGGTGAAAGCGCTGTTTGGAACTCTTATCTCCGACATCTTCGCTGTTGTGTATATAAGCTTCTATACCGATTATCGGCTTTATGCCCTCGCCCTTCATCGTCTTGTAAAAATCAATTGCGCCAAACATATTTCCATGATCTGTTATTGCTACTGAGCTTACGCCTTGTTTTTTAAGCGTTTTGGCAAGCTCTTTTATCTTGTTGGCTCCGTCAAGCAAGGAGTATTCGGTATGCAGATGTAAGTGTGTAAAATCGCTCATAATCATTCCTTTATTAGGCTTGATTTTACAAAATAGTAGCTTTTAGAGCGCTTTTATATGGCTTATATTTTCTTTAAAGACTTCGAGTAAATTTGATAAAGTATCGCATTTTGCCTCGTTTAAGCCGAGTTTTTTAGCTAGAAATTTATAGTGAATTTTTGCACCGTCTTTTAAATTCACAGCAGGCGCATTTGAAGTTTTTGATAGTTTTTTATCTCCGCTTTTAAGCAGGCTATGATGGATGAAATTTGAGTTTTTGAAATTTAATCCAAGCAAATTTGCCGTATATTTTTGAGCTGCCGAACACTCAAGCAGATCCTCTCCTCGCACGAGCAAATTTACTCCAAGCATCTCGTCATCAATAAGGCTTGCAAGGTTATAAGCGGCGGTGCCGTCTTTTTTATATATTATAAAATCGCCCATGTCTTCAGCCAAATTTATACTTTTGCTTTGGTTTAAATTTGCAAGCCCAAATTTTGTGCCGTCACAACCAACTTCTATCATCTCATCGCTATTTACGTGAAGTCTGACGCAGGTTTTACCCGGAGTAAATTTTAGATTTTTATTTAGGCAAATTTGTTTATAGATGCCGTTTTCAAAGGAATTTCTCATCGAATGAGAGCACTCGCAAGCATAGCAAACTCCTAAATTTTCAAGTCTCTTAAGCGCGGTTTCGTAGTTTGAAGCTCTAAATTTGGAGCTAAATTTTGATTCAAATTCAGCCACCGAACTAGCTCCGCCGTCAAAATCAATACCAAGCATATCAAGCACACGAAATATGTTTTCGGTATATTGGCTTTTGTATCTCACAAAATCGTAATCATCGATGCGAAGATATAAAATTCCATCAAGCGTGCGGGTAAAAAGATATGTTAAAAGAAAGTTATATACATTTCCTGCATGAAGAAATCCGCTAGGTGTAGGAGCTATACGAGAGATGATCTGCTGGTTCATAAAAACAGCTTCAAACCAAACCTAAAATTTAGCAATAAAGGCTTAAAAAATTTAAAAACTAGAGAGTTTAAAAACAGAAATTTAAATCGCATAAATTTTAAAAAGCCGCCCAAGCGAGCGGCTAAATTTTACTCTTTTGGGCGAGCTTCATTTACTCTTAAAGCCCTTCCGCCTACCTCTTTGTCATTTAACGCTTCTATCGCCTTGACTGCTTCGGCATCATCCATTTCAACAAATCCAAACCCTTTTGAGCGATTTGTCTCTCGATCTTTAACGATTCTTGCACGTTTTACTTCACCAAATGGCGAAAAAGTATCCTTAAGCTCTGCCTCAGTCATGCGATATGACAAGTTACCGACGTAAATATTCACAGTAACGTTTCCTTAAAATCAAATTTCCGATAAAATCGGTTGCTTGATGATACCTGAATTTACAAAAAATAGCTAGTAAATTTGGCATTTGTAAGCAAATTTAACTCAATTTTACACAGTAAATAAAAGACCCTCTTTTACCTCTTTGTAAATTTTCTCTCCGCAGAGATTTTTAACCAGCTCAAGCGCAAATTCCATAGCCGTAGCAGGACCTCGAGAAGTAATGATGTTGCCGTCTTTTACGACATTTTGAGAGCTTATATATCCGCTATCTTTAACGTGAGCTTCAAAGCTTGGATAGCAAGTGTAGCTCTCTTTTATCACGCCGGCCTTTGCTAAAGCCATAGGAGCTGCGCAAATGGCGCCTATAAATTTGCCTTTGCTATCAAATTCTTTTAAAAGCGCTTGAAGTTTAGCGCTGTTTGCTAGGTGTTCCGCTCCCGGCAAGCCTCCTGGAAGCACTATCATGTCAAACTCGCTTTCGCAAATTTTTTCAAGCGTAGTGTCGGCATGAACTTTTACGCCATGAGCTCCTGTAAGAATATCCGCATCAAGTCCTACAAATTTCGCCTGGGCTCCCGCTCTTTTTAATACATCGATAATTGTTATCGCTTCAATCTCTTCAAAGCCGTTTGCAAGCATTACAGCTACTTTTTTCATATCTGCTCCTTTAAAGTTGTTTCTTAATTATACGTTAGATTAACTGAATTTGTGTTAGAATTCAAAACTTCTTGACAAGAAAGGACATAAATGGAAGTAAAGATTACTTATTGTAATTCTTGAAATTACAAACCGACAGCTTCTCGTGTAGAAGAAAAAATACTTTCAGAAATCAAAGGTGCTAGGGTTAGCAAGGTCGTCGGAAGTGGCGGAAATTTCATAGTCGAAGTTGATGGAAAAGTTGTATTTTCCAAAAAAGATCTGATAGGCACTACCGTAAATGCTCTACCAAATAACGAAGAGATCGAAGCTTTGGTGCAAAGCCTAAAATCCGCTTAAATTCTAAAGAGCCAAAGCTAAATTCGGCTTTGGCTTTCTCAACTAAATTTGCAAAGCTTTAACTTAAATTTTAAGACTCAAGTTGCTTTCAAAACTTATTTATTAGCTCTCTCGATATACTCACCTCTAACGGTATCTACGCGGATAACTTCGCCTTCAAGCACGTGAAAAGGGATTTGCACGACAGCACCACTTTCAAGCGTAGCAGGCTTTTTACCGCCTTGTGTGTCGCCCTTGAAATTTGGCGGAGTCTCTACTATCTTTAGCTCAACCACTTGAGGCACCTCGACACCGATAGCCTTGCCGTTGTGGAACAAGATATCAACCATCATGCCGTCTATCATCCATTTTTTAACTTCGCCCACATCATCGTCACTGATCGCTACTTGCTCGTAAGTCGCCGTATCCATAAACTGGCAATACTCACCGTCATCGTAAAGATACTGCATCTGCTTTTCTTCCAAATTTGGCTGATCTGCCTTATCGCCTGCGTGAAATGTCTTTTCCAGCACTTTACCGTCGATAAATGACTTGATCTTGGCTCTTACGAAAGCTGCTCCTTTGCCCGGTTTTACGTGTTGGTATTCAACCACTTTGTAAGGAACGCCGTCTAATTCGATCTTTAAGCCCTTTTTTAAATCTCCCATTGAGTATGTTGCCATAAATTCTCCTTATTAAATAATCGCCGATTATATCAAAATTACAATTATAGATTTATTATTTTAAAAATTGTGTAGCTAAAAGGCTTATTTTTCACCGAATTTAAAAGTCCCTTTTTTCTTTTCACTTCCATCTGATTGAGAATATATCTCTCTCATAAGCTGTTCACTTACACTTGGATTATCTTCTTTTATCTTTTGAAATTTTTTCTTTTCGGTTAAAATTCTCTCGAAACTCTGAGTGCTTCGTCTCTGTGCCTCACTCTCACATCCTATAATAAAAAATAAAGTCAAACAAAAAATCAAAATTCGAAAATAATTCATATAAATTCACTACTCCGTAAATATTTTAAGCCTCCTAAAGAAGAGGCTTAAAAATATCTATAATACAGCATATTTCGCCCAAACACAAACATCAAGGCTATTTAATTTACCAAGAGTTTCTTTTGATATTTTTTCATCGACAAGAACAACCGCAAGCGCAAATCCATGCTGATCTCGACCCAATCTAAAGTCTGCAATATTGATTTTTTCATCTGCCAAAATAGCACTAATTTTTGCAATTACTCCAGGCACATCGGAGTTTTTAAATATTATCATCTTGCCTTTTGGCTTAAAGTCGGTTTTAAATCCGTTGATACCCACTATGCGTTGATCCGATTCATCAAACACAGTTCCGCTCACTGATGTTATACCGCTATCTGTAGTAACTTTTACTGTCACTCTGTTTTTATATCCACTCTCTGGCACACAAATAGCATCTGTTAAAATTCCTTTTTCATCGGCTAAAAATTTGGCATTTACATAGTTAATACCATCCCCTAAACTCTCTTTTAAAACGCCTACAAGAGCGAATGTAAGCATAGATTTTATGTAGTTTCCTATATATCCTTCCGCCTCAACCTTAATAGCCTTTACAGGCGCGTGAGTCATTTGTGCCGCTAAAAAAGACATCTTGGAAATTAGCTCTATATAAGGTTCTAAAAAAGGAGGTAGATCCTCTGTCTTGATAGGCAAATTTAAAGCATTCGGATAGCTTATGCCACGAGCTGCACTGATAGCCTGTTCCGCTGCCGCGATAGCGATATTGCTTTGAGATTCAAGAGTATTTGCACCAAGATGAGGAGTAACGCTAATATTATCAAGATCAAGCAGAGAGTGATCTGTCGCAGGCTCTTTGGAAAATACATCAATACCCGCAAAGGCTATCTTGCCACTTTTTAAGGCTTTTTCAAGAGCCTCTTCGTTATAAAGCCCGCCACGTGCGCAGTTTATGAGTCTTACGCCATCTTTCATCTTTAAAATTTCATTTTCACCTATTATATTGGTAGTCTCTTTTGTCTTAGGAGTATGGATGGTGATAAAATCGCAAGCCAAAATATCATCAAAATCCCTAGTATAAGTTCCGCCCATATCAGTTACCTTAGATGGATCTATATATGGATCATAGGCTATTATTTGCATACCAAAGGCAGCAGCTCTAATAGCAACCCTTGAGCCTATGTTACCAAAACCTATAACACCTAAAGTTTTGTTAAACAGTTCAACTCCGTACCATTTTTCGCGCTTCCATATTCTATCGATTTTTAGGGCATTATGAGCATAAGGAAAACTTCTAGCAGCCGCCAACATATGAGCCATAGTTAGTTCAACCGCTGCAATCGTATTTGCCGTAGGAACGTTCATAGCGATAATTCCTCGCTTGGAGCATCCATCTATATCTACGTTGTCCACACCAACGCCTGCTCTAACAAGAGCTTTTAAATTTTTAGCCGCATTTAAAAACCTCTCGTCTACTTCTGTAGAGCTCCTGGTTATCGCTACATCCGCTTCACCTATAATCTCCAAAAGCTTATCTTTTGGTACAGAAGTAGCGTCAACCACCTTTATATTTTCTTCACGGTTTAAAATTTCAAAACCAACCTGATGAATCGCATCACATACAATTATCGTTTTCACAGCTTAACCTCCATAATTTGCGAGTGTATATCATACGTTTTAAGATCATCTATAACACGATTTAATATACTGACATCTTGCGTATTGATATATATTAGATTTTTAGAATTTTCTTTTATTACACTAAAATCGACAGAGATATTTTTAAGAGTTTGACTTAGACAAAACATAGAATATATATCATTTTTATCTATTATTAATTGATAGACTCTTTTTTTAAAATTATCTTTTTCGCTATTTTTAAACTCTATAAATATCTCATTTGCAGCTAAAATATACTCTTTAGGAGTCAAATTTGCAAGTTTATTAACCCAGGAAACTTCATTTTTGCTTCCATTTGACTCAACTTCTTTTATAATATCTTGCTTTTGTGGTATTCCTTGAGCTAAATTTGCGTTTGCATATCTCCATAGAAAAAACCCACAGAGACATACAAACGCCAGCAAGCAAACAATCACAGAAGCAAGCAGATGTCGTTTCATTTAATTTCTAAATTAAGACAGCTGCTCTTTTATAATATCGCCCAATGTAACCTTGTCATTACTATTTATTTCATTTAGAACTTCACGTTCTTTTTGTTTAGCCAAGCGTCTTATACTTAGGCGAATTCTATTCTTTTTCTCGTCTATAAAAGCTATTGCGGCTTCGATATTATCATTAATATTCAGATCCTCGGCTTTTACACTCCCCATATCCTCTTTACGGATTAAGGCATCAACGTTGTCACCAAGCTCTACAAATATACCAAACTCTTTAATATCGCGAATTTTACCGGTTACTATATCACCCACATTGAACTTTTTAGCATAGGCTTGAACAGGGCTTTGTTTTAAATCTTTTAGACTTAGAGATATCTTTTGTTCGTTATTATCTATCTTTATAATCTTGACTTCAACTTCGTCGCCTATTTTAAACATATCTTTGCACTTATCGTTTCTATCCCAAGAAGCGTCTTCGTTGTGCAACAATCCCTCTACTCCACCAATTTTAACAAAGGCACCAAAATTAGTAACTGTAGTAACAGCTCCTTTTACCACGTCACCTTCTTTAAATTTAGAGTTAAACTCGTCAAACGGTTTTGGAAGTAGATTTTTAAGGCTAACTCTTAAACGACGATCGTTAGCGTCTATCTCTATTACCTCTACATCAAGCTCTTCGCCTTCGCTTATATGATCTTTAGGATTTTTTATATTTTTATCCCAAGAAATTTCAGATATGTGCAAAAATCCTTCTATGTCATTTCCAAGATCTACAAAAGCGCCATAAGGCTCAATATTGCTGACTATTACTTTTATGGTATCGCCAACTTCCAAACTATCTTTAATCTCATCCCAAGGATCCGGCATAGCAGCTTTTATAGATAGTGAAAGGTGTTTTTTCTCATTATCGTATTTAATAACCTTAACTAAAACCTTATCGCCTTCTTTATAAATAGATCCAGGATTTACAGGGCCTTTGTAACTAATTTCACTATAGTGAACAAGCCCGTCTACTCCGCCAACATCTACAAACATTCCATAAGTTGTGATCTTCTTTACGGTGCCTTCGATAGCGTTTTCATTCGCGATTATTGACGAAATAGCCTCTTTTTTCTTCTTGCGATCTTCATCTAGCAGTCTTTTTCTGGAAACAACTATACTTTGTTCCTCTTTATCAACCTTGATAACTTTAACTTTATAAGTTTTTCCCATTACGGAATTCGCATCTTTAAATCCACTTTGAGATTTTGGTAAGAAAAACTCGATTCCGTCATTATTTTGAGCTACGAAACCGCCTTTGTTTTTACCTATTATTTTAACATCAAACACATCTTGATTATCTTCGTTGTAAGAGTCGATATATGCCTTAACCTTCTCTTTTCTTAAAGCTTTTTTGTGAGAAACTATTGGTCTTCCACCGCGAGAACCGGTTATAACAACCTTAATAGTATCATTGATGTTAAATTTTAAATTTCCGTTTTCATCGCTAATCTCGGATATATTTAAAATACCTTCCGATTTTTTACCTACATTGACGAAAACCTCATCACCTTTGATATCAACGATAGTACCGTCGCTATCCTCTTCAGTCTTTTTAAAAGACTCCTCTAACATCGCAGCAAAGTCTTCGTCTTCTATAAGCTCGTCCTTCGCTTTATTGATTTGAACATCTTTGTTCACCGCAGCCATCGTGATCCTTTTGAGTATATTTTGCTTGCACTATTTTTAGTTGCAATTAGCCAGATTATACTTAAAAATAACTTATTTGTAGATTAACTCGCGAGAATTTGGGACTAAAATAGATATCCTTGAGTAATTTTAAACTCAATTTTTATAAATTTAAAATTATTCAATTAAGCATAATATATCTGCTAGTTTTTAAATTCTTCTATCTTTTTTATAACGTTTTGTATGATCCAATCAGGCGTGCTAGCTCCAGCACTTACTCCGCAGTGATTTTTATTCCTAAACCACTCCTCATTGAGCTCACTCTCATTTTCTATCAGATAGCTATCGTTGCAAAAATTTTTAGATATCAGATATAGCTGCTTTGTATTGGATGAATTTTTTCCGCCTATTATTATCATCACATCGGCTCTTTCGGCAAGCTCTTTAACAGCCTCTTGGTTTTCCAAGGTCGCATTGCAAATAGTGTTAAAGACTCTAACCTCTTTTGTTTTAAGCATTAAGTAGTTTACTATCTGCATAAATTTTTCAA
Organism: Campylobacter sp. RM16190; assembly: GCF_012978835.1. Taxonomy (NCBI): domain Bacteria; kingdom Pseudomonadati; phylum Campylobacterota; class Epsilonproteobacteria; order Campylobacterales; family Campylobacteraceae; genus Campylobacter; species Campylobacter sp. RM16190. Next base: position 253,782 of record NZ_LIWS01000001.1, read on the forward strand.
CCTTGCGCGTAGTCTGGCTAACTACAGCAACTTTTTGCGAAAGCTTTATGTTATCTAGTTCGCTCTCATCTAAAACTACATAAACCTTTCCCTCTGCATATGATTTTACACCTTTTACTTCAGGATGATTTTCATCCCCAAAAATGACTATATCATAACCCTCTTTGCTCATTTTTTCACAAATTTGCTGTGGCTTAGTCACGAACGGACATGTCGCGTCAATAATTTTAATATCGCTATTTTTTAGTTTAGACAGATCGTTTTTAGTAATGCCGTGAGTACGTATAATTGCCTTTTTTTCCTCGGTTATCTCGCTTATTCCTTCTAGGGTTTTTACATTAAAGTTTATCTTTAATCTATTAATCTCTTCATTATTATGAATAAGAGGTCCGATAGTAGCAGCATCTTTTGCATTTTCAGCGATTTTTATCGCACGTTTTACTCCAAAACAAAATCCATAACTACTTGCAAGCTCAATCTTCAACGCTAGCTCCAAGCTCTCTTAAAATATTGCTAAAATTCGGGAAAGAAGTAGAGATAAATTCACTCTTTTCTATTACCATGCCGCATTTTAATCCTAAAATCGCAAAGCTCATAGCTATCCTATGGTCACCGTGACTATCTATTATAGCGCTATTTAGCTCTCCTCCTGTCACGCTAAACCCATCGTCAAATTCACTTACTTCAAGACCGCATTTTCTAAGACCCTCTACGACAACAGATATCCTATCGCTCTCTTTTACACGAAGCTCTTTTGCGTTTCTTATTACGCTCTTTCCTTTGGCATTTGCAAAAGCTATTGCTAGAGCAGGAATCTCATCAATAAGCCAAGAGATATTTTCATCTACCTCCACGGCTCTAAGTTGAGAATATTTAATCTCTATATCTCCGATACTTTCATATTCGCTTGAAGTCTCTTTAAATTTAATATCAGCGCCCATTTTTTCTAAAATTTTATAGGCTTCTATACGAGTTTTATTTAAAAGAATATTTTTTAAAATTAAATGCGAATTTGGAATTATTGCTGCGGCAACAGCGAAAAAGAAAGCCGAGCTAGGATCGTTTGGCACAAAAATTTCAAGCGGTTTAAGAGGCGATTGCATAGGAGATACTTTAACTTCAAGATTATTTCTTACAAGCTCTGCTCCCATACCCTTTAGCATTCTTTCTGTATGATCACGGCTTAGTTCAGGCTCGCTTATAACGCATCCATTTGATTTAAGTCCTGCTAAAATAAGTGCGGATTTAACTTGAGCGGAAGCGATTTTACTTTCAAATTTAAAATACTCAAGTTTGCCTCCCCTGATACAAAGAGGAGCCATATCTCCATTATTCACACCATCTATCTTGGCTCCTACGCTTATTAATGGCTTTCCCACTCTAGCCATCGGACGGCGATTTAGATACTGATCTCCGCTTAGTACAAAAAATCCGTCAGTTGCAGCCAAAAATCCCATAAGAAGCCTCATTGCGGTTCCGGAATTTCCACACTCAAGCACAGAGTGCGGCTCCTGCAATTTTTGAGGTGGAATTATAGTCATAACTCCGTTTTCTTCTGATACTTTGGCACCTAAAAGCTTAATTATATTTAAAGTGTTTAATGTATCTTCAGCCTTTAGATAGTTTTTTATTGTGGACGGCTTATCACTTAATAGCGAAAATATAGCACATCTATGAGATATCGATTTATCCGCCGCTATAACCTCTAATTTCGCTTCAATCCTATTTTTTAAAGCAAAAATTTTCATCTCACTCCGATATTTAAATTTTTCTTCAAACTGTCTAAAATTTTATCCATTATCAGCGCTACCTCTTCATCTTCAAGCGTTTTTTCTATATCTTGGAAAATAAATTTCACAGTTAAACTAGAATTTGAACCTAAATTTTTATCTCTATATATATCAACAGGTAAAAATTCCTTCAAGAATCCTATTTTAAGAGCATTAATACACTCTTTTATAACTTCAAATTTCATATCATCAGGTACAATCAAGCTCAAATCTCTGCTTATTGCCGGGAATTTAGAGTAGGCCTTTACAGCAACGCTACTAAATTTAAGCTTACCAAAATCAACTTCGCAAAGATAGGTTTTAGGTAGATCAAATCTATTCTCAACAACTACATTAGCTCTACCTATATAGCCTACTTTAATACCATTTCGATAAATTTCAGCCTGCTCAAATTCGCTTAGATAATTTATATCTTTACTAGGTTTTAGTTCAAATTCTCCAATCGCATTCCTAACTGCAGAGGCAAAGCTTAAAAAGCCTATTTCATAAGGCTTGGCTGAATTTAGTAAACTTGGCTCCTTCACAAGTCCGCTAACTACAAACCCAAATCTCTCGCTTTGGTTTCCATTCTCATCAAAAACACTTCCGAATTCAAAAATTTTGACTGATTTTTTTGAATTTTTAATATTTCTTTCTGCAGATTTTAAAAGATGGTTTACAAGAGTCGGACGAAGAGTGTTAAGCTCATTATTTATAGGATTTGCGATCTCTACTTTACAAGGTTTAAAGCCAAGCTCATTTAGCTCATTCAAATCATCAAATACATAATGAACAGACTCAAAAAAGCCGCTACTAGCCGCTTTGAGTCTTAAATTTAACGCATTTTTATAATCTACAAAAGTATCGTTGATACGATTTTGTTCGCTAAATTTCAAAGGTTTTGAAGCAATATTATCAATACCTATGATTCTAACGATCTCTTCGCATACATCTTGAGCGTTTATGATATCGTGGCGAAAATGAGGAACTTTGACATTCGCACTATCTTTTTCTACATTGAAATTTACCTCAAATCCAAGCTTTTTAAGGATTTTGACGACATCATTTTTCAAAACCTCTTGCCCTATCATCCTATTCATTTCGCTCATAGTAAAGCTAACCACTCGTGGCTCTTTTTGCAAAATACTCTGTTGAGAGCCTGCATATATCAAAGCGCTCTTTGATCCTGCAAGCATTTTAAAGAGATAATCTGCTCCAAAATTTATGTTAGGTTCGCTCCCTCTTAAGGTTCTATAAACATAATCGCAGCGCGGCATTTTTTTATCTTCGTATATCGTAGTAGCAATTATTTCAGGATTTGTGTAGCTTGCCTCTATAACGATAATTTTACTGTTATCATCTATTTTAGCCGCATCGCTTTGATAAATTCCAGCCACTCCTAAATTTTCGCCGCCTACCATAATCTTGCTTGCAGAGTGTGCATCCTTATCTATATCAAAAACAACTCTACCATCATCTTTTTTAAGCTTGTCATAATCATACGCGTTAAATATGACTCCGGTAGAGTAAGCAACGTATTCTAACAATCTTTCTACACAGTTTTGCTTGCTACACTCAATGATTGCCAAACGCATCTTCATAAGCAAATTTTCGCTAAATTTCTCTTTTAGTTCAAAAGCTCTATATTGAAGATTACTTTGTATATTCTCCTCTGTGCGCAGAGTCAAGATTCTACCTATTCCCAGTAAATTTTCAGCCTCTTCATATCTGCTCACATCCTTTAGCGGCAGATCAAGTGCTGCCGATAAATCTCTGGCTAAGCCGTAAATACTAAGGCAATCACCCCTATTTGGCGTAAGGTCGATCTCTATAATATCATCGTTTATCAATGGATATTCGCAAAGCTCTCGTCCAAGCTTTAGCTCGCCTATACTCTCATCAAGAGGCAAAATTCCATCATTTACCTTCACTAGCCCAAGCTCAGTTGAAGAGCAGATCATACCATTTGACTCAACCCCTCTAAGCTTGGTCTTTTTTATCTCTAGCCCGCTTGGCATGACAGCGCCGATTAGCGCCACCGGCACAAACTGTCCAGCTTCTACGTTTTTAGCTCCACAAACTATCTGTAAGGTCTGGCTTCCGACATCTACCTGGCATACGCTTAATTTATCCGCATCAGGATGCTTATCTCTACTCTTTACATATCCAACAACAATATTTTTAGGGATTTTTACAGAGTTAAAGCTATCCACCTCAAGACCGATAGAGTTTAGAGTCTTTAAAATCTTCTCACTATCTACATTTGCTATATCTACCCACTCATTTAGCCATTTTTTTGAAAATATCATTTAAACTGCTCCAATAATCTTAAATCTCCCTCAAAAAGTGAGCGCAAATCAGGAATTTGATGAAGTAACATAGCAAATCTCTCAACTCCAAGCCCAAAAGCATATCCGCTTACGTTTTTATATCCTACCGCTTTAAATACGTTTGGATCTACGACACCGCATCCAAGCACCTCAAGCCAGCCCGTCTGCTTACATACCCTACATCCACAGCCCTTACAGAATATACAGCTTATATCAACCTCCGCACTTGGCTCCGTAAACGGGAAGAAACTTGGACGGAAGCGTACTTTTACATCACCAAACATATATTTTAAGAAATTTTCTAAGATACTTTTTAAGTTTGCAAAGCTTACAACGCCTTCATCCTCTACCACAAGCCCCTCTACCTGATGAAACATCGGAGTATGAGTTAAGTCCATATCACGGCGAAATACCGCACCTGGAGCTATCATGCGAATAGGAGGCTTAGTGCTCATCATCGTTCTAACCTGCACAGGGCTCGTGTGAGTGCGAAGCAATCTAAAATCCTTAAAATAAAAGGTATCTTGCATGTCGCGCGCAGGGTGATACTTAGGCAAATTTAACGCCTCAAAGTTATGAAAATCATCCTCTATAAGCGGGCCTCTTTCTAACGAGAAATTTTGCATCATAAAATACTCAATTATCTTATCCATTGTAGCCATTACAGGATGAAGAGCACCGGCACTGCTTGGCTCATTAAATAGTGTAATATCAATGGCTTCAGCCTTCATTTTGGCCTTTATCTCACCACTTTCAAGCTCAGTTTTTTTAGCTGCCAAAAGCGTTTCAAATTCATCACGCATCTTATTTAAATTTGCAGCGAAAGCCTTCTTCTCATCTTCGCCCATATTTTTAAGTTTGGCAAATTCAGAGGTTATGATGCCTTTTTTACCAAGCAAATCTACGCGAATTTTGTCGAGATCGGCTAAATTCTTGCATTTACTTATATTTTCTTTATACTCTTGCAATTTCTTACCTTGTATTAAAATTTTGGACTATTTTAGCTAAAAGTTTTTGAAGTGTTGATAAAAGAGACAATGCGACAAATCTATAAAGTATTTAATACCAATCCGATTATTAAAATTAATTATAAAAATTTATAGATTAAATTCTTTTATTAAAAACAGGAATCTCGTCTATAGAACGAAATTTAAATCCTTTTAATCTTTGCATCTCTTTTATTATTAAATTATTATCTGTATTAAAATTTAAATTTTGAATATCAGTGTAAACATGTTGAAGTATATAATTCATGCTTGCAAATAAAACATTATCTAATGTTTTATTGACAGGAATTAGCATATCATATCGCTTGCCATGATGAAATTTACATATTTTAGCAACACTTCCATGTTCATCATCTGTTATAAAAAATTCAAATAACGATGGTTCTGTCATAAAGTGATAGATAAAAAAATGAATATTTACACCGCTTTTATTATTTTTGATAGCAAAAGGCATTTTAGTAAATCCAATGCACTCTGTTAAAATTTTCATTTTATCCTCAAAACCAAGATTCAAAAAATATTCAGATATTTTGCTTAAAACTACCAATTCTTTAGCTGTTATTGTTTCATTTCTATAACCTATTTCGCTCACAAGACCACCAATAAGATGAACCATATTATCAAGATTATCCATTGCCAAAATATTAGTTAATCCGTATTTGGATATATAAAAATCATTTTCATTCAAAAAACTTTGTTTCATTGCAGTATTGATTTTAGAATATCCTGGTAACGGACACCAATTTATATCTATAAAATCTTCTCCATAAAAATAAGTTTCAGTAGGATGCTTATTTATTTGTATAGTTATAGGCTCCAAAAATCTCGTTGTGCTTTTTCTATAAAATATATTCGCACGTTCAGGATTTCCGATATTGTATTTTTTCATAATAGATATAATAACAATAAACATGACATCCAGAAAGTTATAAAAATTTCCTTTACAGCTTAATATACTATTAGTTTCTGATTCGTATTCTTTTGAATCGATATGACAAAATTCATCGACTGAAATACCTATTCTATCAATAAACTCTTTGCACATACTATCAAATTCATAGAACTGATATATAAAATTTAGTTGCTCATATATAAATATTTTTGCTTTGTTCTGGTTTGTAATTTTATAAACAATATTTGATATTAAAACTTTAATATGTTCTTTCTCTTGACTGCTGGCAGGATGAAGAGATATTTCCTCTCTAAGTTCAGAAAATGTATATTTATCACCAAACATTATATCCTCCCATAATTTGAGAGAATACACTCTTTTATTTTTTCTGAATTTCCTATGTTGTATTTCAACATAACACTAAGCGTAATAATCTGCATAGCAATCTTGCCGTCTATTGACGGAGCTAATCCTTCCTCAAAAAGATCATAAATTACATCGCTAGCTTCAGTATCGCAACTAAATAAATCTGCATTATAAAACTCATATTTTGGAATGCCCGACATATCTATAAAACTTTTACATAAAATATCACTATCATAAAAAAAATACATAAAATTAAGCTGTTCATATACAAATTTTCTAGCTTCATCTATATTGTTAATTTTACTATGAGCTTTTTTTATTGCTTTTGCAAGCACATTATTATATTCTGTATGCACTTTCTTATCATTGGTTTTATTATTAATCCAGCCAACAAAAATAGCAACAATAAGCATAACAATAATTAATTCTTGATTTTCTATCATCTTAACAACTCCTAGCAATAATTCATTAATAGCAACTAAAAAATATATTTTATTGAAGTTGCTCAATAAAAGAAGAAATCATCAAAAGCTTATCTAGCGAGCTTTTAAGAAACTCTAAATCTACATCCCTAGAGGTATAAGCCGGATTATCTGGCACCTCAAAATTACTAACTAAATCTACAAGCTGTCTAGCGCTATCAATCTCATCGTTAGGCACAGAAAATCCTTCTGATGACAATACAGACCATATATCTTCGGTTCCTAATATATCTTGCATTTTGCGCATTTTAGATTCCACAAGATGCTTAGTAAGCAATACGATTACATCTGTATAGCTTTCCTGCTTACCCCCTAGAAGCCTTTCAATAGCTTGATAATACTGAGTCTCAATAGAAAGGATGCAAACCATTATTAATCCTTTATTTTAAAAATATTTTTTATCTATTTAGAAGTATATATATATATATATATTAATTTTTGCTTGCAGGAACAAGGCTCAATTTTATACTATATTTTGTTATAATTTGAAAATTTTAAACAGGAGATAATCATGACAATTTTTGAAAAGATAGTAGCAGGCGAAATCCCTTGCAACAAGGTTCTTGAAAACGATAAATTTCTAGCTTTTAACGACATCAATCCAAAAGCGCCTATCCATATCCTCATCATTCCTAAAAAGCACTTTAAAAATTTCCAAGAGATGGACGCTACGCTCATGGGAAAGATGACAAAATTTATCCAAGAGGTTGCAACTCTAATGGGGCTTGATAAGAGCGGTTACCGCCTCATCACAAACAACGGAGAAAACGGCGGTCAAGAGGTTATGCACCTGCATTTTCACATGCTTGGCGGAGCAAAACTTAACTGGACTGACGCCGCTACCGATCCGCAATCAACTTTTTAATTATATTTTAAAGGCGAGCCACACTATCAAGCTCGCCTACTTGTTAAACTCTATCTTAAATCTTTAAGCCACTCATTAAGCGAATTTATCTGCTTTTGCACACTTAAATTTGACGTGCCGCCAAGCGAAGTTCTGGCCTCTTTTGAAGCGTGCAGATCTAAAAATTTAACCGCATTTTCATCTAAATTTTCATCCACTTCTTTTAACTGCTCAGAGCTTAGCTCGCTTAGATCAACGCCCAAACTCTCGGCCTTTGCCACAGCCTTACCCGTGATAAAGTGAGCGGTTCTAAACGGCACGTTTTTTTCTCGCACTAAGAAATCAGCCAGATCGGTTGCGCTTAAATGCCCTTTTTTAGTCGCCTCAAGCATATTTTTTTCGTTAAATTTAGCCTCTTTCATCATCTCATTTAAGATATGAACCGATGTAAGCGCGGTATGCACACTATCAAAAACCCCTTCTTTATCCTCTTGCATGTCCTTGTTATAGGCTAACGGCAAGCCTTTCATAGTAGTTAAAAGAGCTATCAAATTTCCATTTACGCGACCCGTTTTTCCGCGGATAAGCTCGGCTACATCGGGGTTTTTCTTCTGCGGCATGATCGAGCTTCCGGTAGAATACCTGTCACTAATAGTTACAAAGCCAAATTCTTGCGAACTCCAGAGTATCAACTCCTCGCAAAGACGCGAAGCATGAGTCATCAAAACGCTTATGTTAAATAAAATTTCCATAGCAAAATCACGATCCGAAACGCTATCCATCGCATTTTGCGTAACGCCGCTAAATTTAAGCTCTTGCGCCACAATCTTTCTATCTATAGGATGTGGTGTGCCCGCAAGCGCAGCTGAACCCAGCGGACAGAGGTTATTTCGCTCATGCGAGCTTGAAAATCGCTCATGATCACGCTTAAACATAAAGGCATATGCAAGCAGATGATAAGCAAGACTAATCGGCTGAGCGTGCTGAAGGTGTGTAAAACCTGGCATTAGCGTATCAAGATGTCTGTTCGCAAGAGAGTTTAGAGTAGAGATGAGAGAGTAAATTTCATTCATGATTTCAAGCGAACTGCGCAGCACATAAAGGCGAAAATCGAGCGCAACCTGATCGTTTCTACTGCGCGCCGTATGCAGCCTACCGCCAAGCTCGCTTCCAATGATCTCGCTTAGGCGCTTTTCCACGCTCATATGGATATCTTCGTCTTCGATTTTAAACTCAAATTTGCCCCCTTCTATCTCTGATAAAACCGCGTCAAGCCCTTTTATGATAGCCTCCGCTTCATCAGGCTTTAAAATCCCACAAGCTCCAAGCATCTTAGCGTGAGCCTTGCTGCCTGCGATATCTTCGCGATACAAATTCTTATCAAAGCCGATAGAGGCGTTAAACTCCTCAAGAAGCCTTGAACTAGCCTCGCTAAACCTTCCCGACCACATCTTTTTCACTGCCTACCTCCTTAATGTTCTACTTATTATTATAAACACGATTATCACGCCAAGCACCATGAGAGCGGATTTTATGATATATTCTTTACGCTCTTTTTGCGCTTTTGGCGAACTTGCACTAAGCCTAACCTTAACCTCATCTCCACCGCTCGTCTTTATCGTAAGTATATCGCCTTCCATTCCGCTTAACTTCACGCTTAGAGTGTTTGTTCCGCTTTGCTTGACTGCGGAATTTAAAAGCGCGGACGAGTTGTAAGAGTAGCTCGTAAGCAGATCATTACAATCCTTTGGGCGAAAGAAAATTTCATATATCATATCAGGCTTTACGCTTAGCACATCGCCATCGCTTGCTTCAAAGTAAGGAAATTTAAGCGTCTTAGTTTTAAAATTCCACTTTATCTGCTTGGGTTCATTTTCCTGCGTATAGCTAAAAACTGCGGTGTAATCGGTGTTAAAGCTAAACACCTCTCTTGAAAACGCCGCAAACTGATGAGATGAAAATTTGCGGTTTATGTCGCTTTTTTGATCTAGAATTTTTAAATTTCTAAGTTTCTCATCGCCTTTATAAATTTCAAAATTAAGAAATTTTATATCTTTTAAACTCTCGTTAAACTCTATACTTACAGGGTTTGCAGTGATTTTGCACTCAGGAAACGGATCTGGAACTTCGCCGCTAAAATACGGCACAACAGGAGCTTTATCAGGGAATTTTACATACTGTTTGGTTGATTTTAAAAACCCCTCAAGCCTAGTGTCTTTTACTTTGATATCTTTATTCGCACAGACATTTGTGTAGAATTTACCGGGGTCGTTATCACTTGCACCTCTTTTGCAAAAGCTATTAAGATTTGAGTTGCCCATCAAAAAGACATAAGCGCTAAATTTATCAGAAGTTGCAGCGTCAAAACCCACTTCATTTACGCTTAAATTTAAAAATGCAAAGCGATGATAAATCGCTGAAAAAAGCCCGTCTATGGAGGTTATAAAATCGCTCTTATAAGCTATATTTTCAAGCACGTGCATGGAGTGATAGCCTGCGGTTTTGGCTCTTTCGCTAGGCGTTGAGCCTGTAAATTTAGCAAGACCTGAGCTTTCATCATGCCCCATATGATTGTGAGCTAGGCTATATTCGGCGTGATTTTTTGAGGCTAGACTTAGGTTTTCGTTAAATTTAAACCCAAACAGTCCCGAGCCTCTTCGGTAGTCGTTTAAGTAGCTAAGCGCGTCACTATCGCTTATATAAGAAAATTCAGGCTGGCTTGCCTCTTTAAGCCTTGTAGGGTCGTAACTGCTGTCACAACCCGCAAGTAAAACAAGCCAGACTCCAATCAGCCCAAATTTAAGCTTTAGGGCCTGCTTTTGCGTATTCAACGCCCTCTTTCACATCTTCGTATCTTTTAAAATTCTCTTCAAACATCTTAGCTAGCTTATCTCTCATCGCGATATACTCGCTTGAATCAGCCCATGTATTTATAGGGTTTAAAAGCTTGGTTTCAACCCCGCTTAGGCTCTTTGGAATAGCTAGATTAAATTTCTCAAAATTTTCAAACTCGCACTCTCTGATGCTTCCGTCAAGTATGGCATTTATGCAAGCGCGAGTGGCTTTTATACTCATTCTTTTACCAACTCCGTAAGCACCACCGCTCCAGCCAGTATTTACAAGATATACATTTACGTTGTGCTTATCGATCTTCTCACCCAAAAGTTTGGCATAAACGGTTGGATGAAGCGGCATAAACGGCTCGCCAAAGCAAGCTGAAAATGTCGCTACAGGCTCGGTTATACCGCGCTCTGTTCCTGCAACTTTAGCCGTGTATCCGCTTAAGAAATAATACATCGCCTGCTCTTTTGTAAGCTTTGCAACAGGAGGAAGCACGCCAAATGCGTCTGCCGTTAGGAATATAATGTTTTCAGGATGGCCCGCACTTAGGCTTGGCTCATGGTTTTCTATATGCTCGATAGGATAGCTTACGCGTGTGTTTTCAGTCTTGTTTCCATCTTTATAATCAACCACTCCGTTTGCGTCCGCTACGACATTTTCAAGAAGAGCGTTGCGTTTGATAGCGCCGTAAATTTCAGGCTCGCTCTCAGGGTCTAGATTTATACATTTTGCGTAGCAGCCGCCTTCGAAGTTAAACACGCCGTCATCATCCCAACCATGCTCGTCATCGCCTATTAGTTTGCGGTGTGGATCTGTTGAAAGGGTGGTTTTACCTGTTCCGCTAAGCCCGAAAAATAGCGCCGTATCACCATTTTTACCTACGTTTGCAGAACAATGCATACTTAGCTTACCCTCAAGCGGAAGCCAGTAGTTCATCATAGAAAAAATTCCTTTTTTCATCTCTCCGCCATACCACGTTCCGCCGATTACCGCGACGTTTTCTTCCACGTTAAAGATAACAAAAACTTCTGAATTTAGTCCGTCTTCTTTGTAGTTTTCATTTGAGCATTTGCAAGCGTTATACACTACAAAATCAGGCTTAAATTTAGCTAGCTCGACCTCATTTGGTCTTATGAACATATTTTTTACGAAATGCGCTTGCCAAGCAACCTCAGTTACAAATCTAACTGATTTTTTACTCTTATCGCTTGAACCGCAAAACGCGTCTTGCACGTAAATTTCCTTACCGCTTAGCTGCTCTTTGGCTTTTTTTAAAAGCTTGTCAAAAAGCTCTTTTGATATCGGTTTATTTACTTTGCCCCAAGCGATGTATTTGCCGCTTGGATCTTGCTTTACGAAATACTTATCTTTAGGGCTTCTTCCGGTAAAAATTCCCGTATCAACCATAAATGTTCCGTTGCTACTTACTCTGCCTTCGTTATTTTTCTTCTCGTGCTCGAAAAGCTCGTCGTAGCTTAGGTTATAATAGACGTTTTTAACGTCCCTCAAGCCTAGTTTTTCAATCTCATTTACCATTGCTTTTCCTTTTTAAATTTTATCGTTGATTTTAGCTCAAATTTCTAGCAAAATATCAGCCAAAACCACCTAAATCCTTGCTAAAATTTGTCCATTCTTTATCGTTTGTCCAGCCTCCACTTCGATTGAATTTACTACGCCATCCTTTGGAGCGACTACCTCTATCTCCATTTTCATGGCCTCTAGGATAAACATCTTTTGACCCTTTGTCACCTTTTCACCGACCTTAACTAAAATTTTAAAGACATTTCCTGGCAGTGTGCTTAGCACCGTTTCGCTGCTGTCATTTTCGTTAGTAGATTTTCTTCCCGCAGGCGAAATTTCAGGCGGCAGAAGCATAGCATCACTTGCAGGCTTTAGGCTTTTAACCTCAACAGCTCCGCTTGCGCTATCATAAATTTCAACCTCAAATTTTTTGCCGTTTACTACGACGTTATATTTTTCGTTTACAGGCTCTCTGCTCTCTTTTGCGGCACAAATTTTCTCACCGGTAGTTTGAGAAATTTTACGCACATTTACCTTGCCCTCGCCTTTTAAGAATACTATTCCTTTTTCTTTACAGGCTGCTGCGATAAATACGTTCTCCTCTGTTATTTTTATGCCCTCTTTTTTAAGTAGATCTTCTGTAAATTTTATCGATTTAGTTTCGTCTTGGTCTGCTATATCTATGGCGTTTTCTTTGGTAGGTTTTAGTCCAAGTTGCTCGCTTGCAAGCTTAACCACATCTTTATCAGGCCTTGCAGGAGTTCTTCCAAAGTATCCAAGCACCATTTTGCCGTATCCATCGGCGATTTTCTTCCATTTGCCAAAGAGTACGTTATTAAAAGCTTGTTGGAAATAAAACTGGCTTACAGGAGTTACAGATGTGCCGTAACCGCCCTTTTCTACGACTTCGCGCATAGCGTCGATCACATCAGGAAATTTATCTAAGATATTATTATCTCTCATCATTTGAGTATTTGCAGTTAGTGCGCCTCCTGGCATCGGTGAAAACGGTATTAGAGGGCTTACCTGTATGGCTTCAGGCGGCATAAAATAATCTTTCAAACAATCAGCCAAAACGCTTTCGTATTTTAAAATTTTCTCAACGTCAAGTCCGCCAAGATCGTAGTTTTTGCCCTTAACCGCGTGAAGCATGGTTAAGATATCAGGCTGGCTTGTGCCACCACTTACTGGACTTACCGCTAGGTCGATGCCGTCAGCTCCCGCTTCAAGTGCGGCTAGATAGCACGCCACGCTAACGCCTGCGGTTTCGTGAGTGTGAAGTCTGATGTGAGTTTTTTGAGGAAGTAGCTTGCGAGCCATTTTGATAGTTTCATAGACTTTTTGCGGACTGCTTGTGCCGCTTGCATCTTTAAAGCAAACACTATGATAAGGGATGCCTGCATCTAAAATTTCTCGTAAAATTCGCTCGTAAAACGCCACATCATGAGCGCCCACACATCCTGGAGGCAGATCCATCATAGTTACTACAACTTCGTGCTTAAGTCCGTGATGAACTATCCTCTCGCCTGAGTATTTTAAATTTTCCACATCGTTAAGCGCGTCAAAATTTCTAATCGTAGTCGTGCCGTGCTTTTTAAAAAGTTTAGCGTGAAGATCGACAAGCTCGCGGCTTCCCGTATCAAGAGTTACGGTATTAACACCTCTGCTTAGAGTTTGCAGATTTGCTTCAGGTCCTACGATTTCTCTAAATTTATCCATCATAGTAAAAGCGTCTTCGTTCAGATAAAAATAAAGGCTCTGAAAGCGCGCTCCGCCGCCAAATTCAAAGTGTGTGATACCGGCTTCTTTCGCTGCGCTAACCGCAGGCAAAAAGTCATCCATAAGAACTCTTGCACCAAATACGGACTGAAATCCGTCCCTAAAGGTGGTATCCATAATATCTATAAACTTCTTTGGCATAGGCTACCTTTTTCACTTTATAAATTTGGTCTTAAAATAGACTGGCAATATAAAAATATATCGCCGATAATTCTATCTTTATTTGCTTTAATTAAAAATTATAATCATACCCTCTTTATAAACTTTCGACTGATTACTTGCTAGGCTTAGTTAGCTCATATGAAAATTCTATATTCTTACTCTCACTTGGATTTAAGTAAAATTTCCAGCTTATCTCACCTTTTTTTGATATCTCACTCTCTTTTGGATTGTTTTTGGTGGATACGCTTACACTTTCGTGCGTAGGCACAGGAAGTCTATCTATCAAAGTTACGCTCCATGCGGAATTTGAATTATTTTTAACCTCGTAATTATAGCCTTCCAAAATTTTACTCTTTGCTCCAAAAAACGACTCTTTAGTAAAATTTGTATTTTTCTCTTTTTTCACATTTATTAGATCATTCTTACCAAAGTAGACATGACTCTCACTATTTGGTTCAGCCTTAAAATTTGAAGCCTTGCCAACACTTACGCCGTCTATCTTAAATGCAGTAAGAGCATATTCTATACTTTTCAACGGAATAAAATTTGCTTTTATATAGGCATTTGAGTTACTGTACCCATCTATAATTATCTCAAATTTTACATCCAAATTCTGCTTATCATATGCAAATACTCTCTCTTCATCTGATTTTAAATTTACTTTTGAAATTTTCCATACATTAGCAAGTGTATTTTGTATATTTTGACTCTCTATATCATTACTATACGCCCGCTTGCTACTTGACTCTACAGCCATCATACTAGCAGACTCTTGCATCATCCTCGAAGAACTTCTTTCAAATTCAGGCTTGCCCTCATACCAAGGATTAAATCTAGGCGGAGTCAAGTTTGAAGAGTAATAGAATGGATAAAGAACGATAGTTAGATTATTTATATCGACACTTAAAGGATTTTTCACTACTAAATTTTGTTCTATATAAATTTTTGATTTTGTAGTATCTGCCAAAACTTTATTTTGAGTATTAATGTTAAGCTTTACAGGATATGAAATTTTAACAAACTTAGGATCGCACTCAAAGTCAAGATCGGCCTTTTTAATTTTTTTTAGATTATAAGAGTTTATCTTGTCATTTAACTCTTTAATTTCATCTTTTAGAGAGGTTTGTTCGTTTAAATTTTGCAAAACCGCATCGTAAAATTTATCGCTATCAGATTTTAGACTATCAACATTTGACCCTTTGATAGAATTTGTAATAGTGATAAATTTAAATTTTTCGCCAAGAGCAACAAGTCTGTTATTAAGTAAAGCAAGTTTTTTAATATCTGCTTCATACTGCTCGTAAATATTATTTTTAATGAGTTCGGGCTCTTTTAATATAATGCTTTTTAGCTCACACGAAGCGGACACATCAATATCGTTTTGATTGATATTTTCTGGCAAATTTATACTAAAAGAGCTCTTTTGGTTTATAAAATTTTGATGTAAAAAGCTTTGATTTTTATAGACTTCAAGCAGGTTTTCATCGGCCATTGCACAAAGCATAAGTGCTGACGTAATAGCAATTTCTTTCATATTAACTCCTTATCTAGAATCTGAGTTAATTATACTCTTTCAGGATTAATATTTGAATTTAAAAACTCTTTATCAATAATATTTTGTATAATTTATAAAAGTATGACTACAAATGCCGCTAAAACCAAAACTTGCAAGATTATAAACGGTATAACCCCCCTATAAATATCTGTAGTTTTTATAGACGATGGCGCCACTCCCTTTAGATAAAACAGGCTAAAACCAAAAGGCGGAGTCAAAAACGAAGTCTGTAAATTCATAGCCACAATAATGGCAAAATATAGAGGATTGATACCCAAATTTGCAACTATCGGCACTAAAATAGGCAAAACTATATATGATATCTCAACGAAATCTATAAAAAATCCAAGAGCAAAAATTACAATCATGGTTAATAGTATAAAACCCCATTTTTCACCGGGTAAATTTGACATTACCTCTTCTACTATCTCATCTCCTCCCGTATAGCTAAAAACCATTGAAAAAGCAGTTGCGCCGACAAGGATAGTAAATACTATGGCCGTGGTTTTTACAGTCTCTTCAAGGGTTTCTTTTAGCATTTTAAATGAAAATGTCTTATAAAATATGGATAAAACTAGAGCTCCTACGCAACCAAATGCAGAGCTCTCAGTAGGTGTGGCAATACCGTTAAATATAGAACCCAAAACAAGCAATACAAGCACAAGAGGAGGCAAGATAGCCTTGAGAGCATTTAAAATTTGTCTACTTTTAGGGATTTCGCTTTCTTCAACAACAGCCGGAGCATAATCTTTATGCAGATAAGAGATAATAAGAATATAAGCTACATAAATACCTACAAGAGCTAGTCCCGGGGCTACTGCGCCTTTAAAAAGATCGCCCACAGGCACGGAAAACACATCGCCTAAAATTATAAGCACTATAGATGGAGGAATGATTTGCCCAAGAGTTCCTGATGCGCATATGGTTCCACAGGCTAAAGATTTATTGTATTTATATTTAAGCATTACAGGAAGGCTCATAACACCCATTGCGACGACACTTGCGCCAACAACTCCTGTTGAAGCCGCAAGCAAAGCTCCTACTAAAACAGTGCTTATAGCCACACCACCGCGAATTTCACCAAACAAAAACGCCATTGATTCAAGCAAACGCTCAGCAAGCTTTGTCTTTTGTAAAACAATACCCATAAATACAAATAGTGGAACGGCGATGAGAATTTTATTCTCCATGATTGAGAAAATTCTATATGGCATAAAAGCAAACATCTCTTTAAAAACTTCAAGTCCGCCAATAAAGCCGCTGCCATCTCCAAAGCTCTCAACCATGCCACCAATAAGACCAAAAAGAACCGCAACAGCTCCAAATGTAAAAGCGACAGAAAAGCCTATACCAAGCATCAAAAGAGCAGCTACAAACATAACTATACCGGTCATTTTACCCTCTTTTCTTAGCTGCTATATATAAATTTAGATGTTTTATAAAATATCCTATACTAAAAAATATCAAAAGATAGAATGATAAAGGAATAAACGCCTTAATAATCCATCTATAAGGAAGCCCACCGGGATCGCTACTTCCTTCGCCGGATTCATAAGCCTCTACTACATAATCAAACGAAAGCCAAGAGACTAAAAGTGCGATAGGAAGTATAAAAAATATAACACCTAGCATATTGATTAAAGCCTTTGTTTTGGGACTAAATCCCTCATAGAATACATCGACTCTTACATGCACATCTTCTTTTAGAGCATAGCTCATTCCAAGCATAATAATAATCGCAAAAAAGTGCCACTCAAGCTCTTGAAGTCCAACGTTTCCGTATTTAAAAAAATATCTTGCAACGACATTAAAAAACACATCAACTATCATTAATAGCATAACAAACATACAAATATACCCGATGATATTAGCTAATTTATTAAAAAACATCTCCGCTTTTAAAAGTTTTTCTTCCACAACCCTACCCCACAATCTGCTTAATCATAATCGCCACAACACAACTTGGCGCAACAAATCTAAGTAAAAAATACCAAATTTCAAAAATCACAGCTCCCATATATGGTACAAATAGCGCACTCAAGCTCTCTTTTTTCATAAAAAATCCAACAAAAATCGCTATAACTATACCTCCAAGTGGCAGCATAATATTTGAGCTTATATAGTCTAATATATCAAAAAACCCTTTGCCAAAGAAAGTTAGATGATCTTTAAAATTTTCTATATTTGATAAAGCACAAAGAACTCCTAAAATATATACGCTCACCCCCACTATAAAAATGGCTTTAGAACGAGAAATTTTAAACTCTTTTGTTATATAAAATATCAAAGGCTCCACCATAGAGATAGCAGATGTAAGTCCCGCAAAAACAAGGGCTGTAAAAAACGCAAAGCTTAGTAAATTTCCTATAGCCCCAAGTTTAGCAAAAAGCGTAGGAAGCGAGATAAAAGCAAGTCCAACACCTTGACTTGGCTGCTCGTTAAACTCAAATACAAATGTAAATACGATAAGTCCTATAACAACGCTAAATACAATGTTTAGAATAACTACATATAGAGATGATGTAAACAAATTTGTCTTATCATCAAGGCTAGTTGAATAGGTAATTATCGCGCCAATTCCCACGCACATTGTAAAAAATGCAAGTCCAAGCGCCATGAATACGGCTTCGCCAGTAATCTTTGAAAAATCAGGCACTAATAAAAATTTAGCAGCTTCGCCAAATCCGCTCATCTGCATTGAGTAAATTAGCATCAATATTAAAAGAATAGAAAAGGCAGGTAACAACCATAAATTTATACGCTCTATCCCTCTTTTTACACCCTTTGCAAGGATTATAAAATATGCAAAAAGCGCTATAGTAAAATATGCGATTTGACCTAAGATATCGCTTGATATAAATTTAGTAAAATTTTGAGCTGAGTCACTTATCTGAGAAGGCAAAGAACCTAAAGACAAGATGGCATATCTCATAACCCAGCCTATAATTAGTGTATAAAATGATGCTATAAATACACCAGTTATCATCATTATTCCGGCAAATCCCCAAAATTTGGAATTTGACGAGGCTAAATTTTTAAATGCATTTACTGGATCCGAATTTGAAATTTTACCCATAGCCATCTCTGCAAAAAATATGCTAAGCCCCACTATAACGGCAAAAACAAGATACAAAAGCACAAAAGCGGAGCCTCCGTTGCTTCCTACCATATACGGAAATTTCCAAGCATTACCAAGCCCTATAGCAGCACCTACTATAGATAGGATAAAACCTATTTTAGAAAATTTATCACTCATTTTATTTTAGAATTTGATATATCATAATGGCCAAAACAGCAACAGGTATTACAAATCGTAGCAAGAAATACCATATCTCAAACATGGTTTTATTCATAAAACCGCTAAATAATATGTATATACCCTCTTTTTTGAGCACAAAACCCACAAATATACTAAATGTAATTGCACCTACTGGCATTATAATATTTGAAGTTAAATAATCCAATATATCAAAAAATGGTTTTCCAAGCAGCTTAAATGATGTCGGCTCATAAAATGAAAGTATGCAAATAATTCCTAAGCTATATACAAAGATGGCTATATATACCAAGGCTCTTTTACGAGAAATTTTAAGCTTATTTATAAGATAAAATGTAAAAGGTTCTATCATGGAAACCGCACTTGTAATACCTGCAAAAAGAAGCGATGTAAAAAATGCGACAGCAAGAATATTGCCTACAACTCCAAGTTTAGCAAAAAGCGTGGCAAGAGAGACAAATATTAGTCCTGGTCCTCCTTGAGTAGTATCACCGCTATATGCAAAAACAAAAGTAAATACTACAAGGCCCATCATAATACCAACCAAGATATTAATAAATATGATAGATAGTGTTGACTTGACCAAATTTGTTCCATCTGGCAAGTTAGCAGCATATGTAGGCACAGTACAAACACCCATAGAAAGTGAGAAAAATGCAAGTCCTAATGCCTGAAGAACAATATCTGGAGTGATTTTACTAAAATCTGGCACAAATAAAAACTCAGCAGCCTTAAAAAATCCATCGCCCATAGTAAGAGAGTAGGCAAGCATGATTAAAAGCAAAATAAAAAGTGATGGCATCATCCATACGTTTAGCTTCTCTATGCCGCTTTTTATACCTTTTGAGACTACATAAAATACGATAAAAAATACTACGCTAAAGCACAGGGCCGAGCTTACAAAATCATTGGTTATAAGATTTCCAAATGCCGCACCAGCCTCATCGGTAGTAGATGGAAGACTTGAAAAGCTCAAAAATATATATTTTAATATCCATCCTATGACAAGTAGATAAAAAGAAGCTATAAGCACTCCTCCTATCATAAAAAATCCTGCCATAGACCATTGTTTTTTATATTTAGGAGCAAGTTTTTCAAAAGAGTGCACAGGATCTGTTTCGCCAAGCTTTCCTATACTAAGCTCTGCTAAAAATGCGACAAAAGCTATACCAAAAGTCAAAACCAGATAAAGGACTATAAAGGCTGAACCGCCGTTATTGCCAACCATTGTAGGAAATTTCCAAGCATTTCCAAGACCTACGGCAGATCCTGCCATCGCTAATACAAAGCCTATTTTTGAGAATTTATCTTGCACGGATTAACCTTAAGATTCATAAAATTTGGATTTTACCTTATCATAAAAAAACTTTTAATTTTTTAAATTTAATTCATACAATAGTAAAAAATGAAACAATATAAAAATATTTTGTAAATTTGTAACACTTTCATTATGTTTTCTTTTTTTAAATTTTTAAGTAATTCAAAGCTTAATTTATATAAAATACGAGTTCAAAAAGTTTCAAAGTAGGGGATAAATCCGAAATGGCTTTAAATTTCTAAGGAGAATTCATGAAAAAGTTTCTTTTTCTAATGGCAGCATTTGCTTCTTTCGCATTTGCGGCAGATGGTGGCGAAATGCTAAAATCTTACACAGTTCTTGCTGCGGCTATAGTTCTAGGTATAGCAGCTTTTGGTGGCGCTATAGCTATGGGAAATACAGCTTCTGCAACAATTACAGGAACAGCTAGAAACCCTAGCATCGGAAGCAAACTTATGACAACAATGTTCGTTGCTCTTGCGATGATCGAAGCACAAGTTATCTATGCTCTTGTTATTTGTTTGATCCTTCTTTACGCAAACCCAATGTTATAATAACTCAGCCCGATTAAGGGCTGACTCTTCTTTATTTTATCTCTGTTGCGATCATGGTGGAATTGGTAGACACGCTATCTTGAGGGGGTAGTGCCGGTAGGTGTGCGAGTTCAAATCTCGCTGATCGCACCATTAAAAACTCTCAAAAATTTCATAAATAACTTAGAAAGATATAAGGCAAAAGGAGCAAGGAGCCCCTTTATACTCTTACATAAATACAGGAATTGTAGTGTTTTTAAGAAAGTATCTGGATGTACCGCCTAAGAATATCTCCAAAAATCCGTTTTCACCATGTCTTCCAGCCACTATAAGGTCAAAATTTCCATCCCTTGCACTCTTTAAAAGAGCCTCTCCAGGCACTGCCGTAGTGGTTACTATCTCAAAGGTAGCTTTGATTTCATGGATGCTTAGATACTTTTCAAGCTTTTTTAGACTCTCTTCAACAGACTCATCGCTAAGACTTGTTCCGCAAGTTATACAATGAACCCTCTTAGCCTTCTTTAAAAGCTCTATCGAGCTTGAGAGAGCACGAGAATTTTGGATAGAGCCATTCCAGCTAACTAAAATATTATCCGTGCTAAATTTCTTTAAATTTCTTGGTATTGTGATCGCTGTTTTTCCACTCTTTAGTACGGCTGCTTCAAACGTACCGGTTATCTTACCATCAAGCGGTACAGCGGCTATAACCATATCGCAAAATTTAGACTCTTGCTCTACTAAAACGCTTCTTTTTCCGCTCTTTGTAATAAAATTTGCACTCGCTCTGCCGGTTGGCTTATCGCTTATTTCAATATCAAGCTCTGCACAAAGCTTTTTAAAGATCTCTTCATTTTGATTATGTTCCATCTTAAGCTCATTATGAGCAGCTTTTAAAAACTCCTCATATAAAACGCCGCCCCTAAGAGCCATTTTCATATTATATACAACACTTGGATCAAGCTGAGAAGCCAAAATTTCTACATAAGTATCAAAATGCTTGGCTATAAGCAAAGCACCATACATACGTTCTTTTACATCATCTCCTGCACCTATTGGGAAAAATAACTTCTTATACTGCACGATACTCTCCTTTTAAATTTTACTCAGCTAAAACAAGGGAAATTTTATGCCCTTTTTGCTCACTTACCCTTACCTTCACCACATCGCCCTCTTTTAGAGGTGTAGAAATTTTAGAAATATGAAGCAATCCGTCAACTCCATCTTTTAATCCTACAAAGGCACCAAATTCTACTACTTTTTTGACCTCTCCTTCAAATTCATCGCCAATATTAAATGTAGGTTTTGACTTCTCTTTATCCCTGTCTCTACCATCTCTTCTCTTTCCGCTACCAAAGCCGTTTTTAGAACCATCTTTTGAGACTATTTGGATGATATAATCTTTTGCCGCATCAACCTTTGTCTTTTGAGCTCCTGCGATTTTTACCTCACCCTTTTCTCTATCAAGATCTATTGATACCTCAAACTTCTCTATGATTTCTTTTATAGTTTTTCCCGCTTGACCGATAATATCAACTATCTTGCCAGGATCTACGCTAAATAACTCAAGCTTAGGTAAAATTTCTTCATTTACAGCAATTTCCTTATCGGCTTTTTCCATTAAGTTTAAGATATGAAGTCTGCCCTCTTTGGCTTGCTCAAGAGCTTCTTTTAGCACTTCCAGACTAATTCCACCAAGCTTTATATCCATCTGAAGCGCGGTTATACCATCCTTGCTACCCGCAACCTTAAAGTCCATATCTCCATCGTGATCTTCAAGACCCATTATATCGGTCAAAACGGCATGTTTATCACCTTCAAATATAAGCCCCATAGCCACGCCGGCAACAAGTTTTGCACTATTTACACCTGCGGCGCGAAGTGCTAATGAACCACCGCAAACGCTGGCCATAGAGCTTGAGCCATTGGATTCTAAAATCTCAGAAACCAAACGAATAGTATAAGGGGAGTTGATATCTATACTAGGAGATAAAGCACGTTTAGCTAAATTTCCGTGCCCTAGTTCGCGTCTACCAGGTGCTTTTAGAGGACTGGCTTCACCAACGCTAAATCCAGGGAAGTTATAGTTAAACATAAATTTATCAATAACAGCCGACTTTTCTGTTAGCATATCATACATTTGCGCATCGCTATCAGTTCCAAGAGTCGCTACCACAAGGGCTTGAGTCTGACCTCTTGTAAATAGACAACTTCCGTGAGCATTTGGCAATATATTTGTCTCAATAGAGATTGGGCGTACATCCTTAAGCCCTCTGCCATCTGCCCTTGTTTTTTCATTGATAATCTGCTCTCTAACTATCTTTTTCTTAAATTTGCCAAGGACGTTCATTATCACATCCTCGCTCCAACCCTCTTTTTGAGCAACATCATCAGCAAAAATTTGCTTAGCTATCTTTCCAAGCTCACTAGCTCTTTCGCTTTTTGCCATTTGATTGATCGCAAATTTTACCTCTTTTTTGTAAAACTCATCAAGATAAATAGCAATGCTTTCATTCTCTATTTCTGGCTTTAATTCAAGCTGTGCGTCCTCTTTTTTATGAGCCAAAAATGCCTCTTCATACGCATTAGACGCTCTAAGTATGGCCTTACCGGCTTCAGATATTGCCTCTAATATCAAATCTTCACTAAACTCGTTCATATCTTGCTGCAATATTATTCCGTCATTGATATTTGGATCCATCATAGGATCAATCGCCATCATCGGTACTGATTCACTCTTTGCTTGAGCGATACTTCTCATCTCTATCATCAAAAGCTCATCTTTAACACCGGCCACATAAAGATCAAGTGCGCTTGTTTTTAGTTCGCTATTACTAGGATTTATAACAAATTTATTATCTATATATCCCACTCTTACACCGCAAACCGGTTGACTTACAGGAATATCGCTAAGATATAGTGCCACTGAGGCCGCATTTAAGGAGACCACCTGTAAATCCACTTCCGGATCTGCAGATAGTACCATTACAACAATTTGAGTAGGATAGGCATAGCCCTTTGGAAACAGCGGTCTTAAAGAGCGATCTATAATACGAGCCGTTAGGGTCTCAAAATCACCAGGTTTTGTCTCTCTTTTAACATATCCTCCAGGAATTTTGCCCGCAGCATAGGTCTTTTCTATATACTGAACCGTTAGAGGTAAAAAGTCCTCTTCTACCTGCGAATCTTCACGAGCAACAGTGGCTAAAACGACAGTATTTTTAACTCTTAGCAAAACAGCTCCACTGGCTTGTTTTGCAACTTTATTTATATCATAAATTTCAACTTGATTATTTACTTCTATTGAATACTGCATCTATTTGATATCTCCTTGTTTTTGTAATGGTATATAAAACGGGCTCTCCTCAAGTATAGAGAGGATTACCTCTGGTTTTGGCTCGATCTTATTTTTGTAGTAAAAATCCACATCTATAAAATTTACTATTTTGTGAACTGCAAAAATATTATCTACAAGCGGCGCAAGCACATTCGCAACATCTACTGCTATAGAAGGTGTGGCATAAGTGACTGATTTTACTCTCTCTTTAATAAGAGTTTTAAGGCAGGTAAGCGCCGTAAAACCTGTCTCGCAACCCTCATCAATAAGTAAAATATTTCTATCTTTTAAATTCTTGATTAAATTTCCCTTTCTGTATTTATAAACATTTTTTAAAATTTTTTCTTCATATTTTCTCTGAGCCTCTCCGTATATAAAATCATAGCTTATATTAAATGATTTTATGAGCTCATCATGAAGAACTATATCATCAGCTTCGCTAACCATGGCAATTTCACATTCAGGATTATTTGGAGCAAAAACCCTCTCGGTAAAAAGCATCTCGTAGCTTAGCTTTAGCTCCCTTGCGATAACATCTACCAAAATTACCGAATCAATAGAGGAGCAGATGAGTAGATATTCATTTTGAACAAGCTCTTTTTTAGGTAAAATTTCAAGTAACTTTTTTGCGGCATCAAGCTGATTTTCAAACATAAGATCATCTAGATTGACCACGCTACCTACCTGCCTTCTTCGTAACTTTCACCGAGTGAAAAGTCATAGTGAATGCCACCCATAGGATAAAAATTGACCATAAGATATACGCCCTTTGATTTTTTAGAGGCTGAACCGCCACTTGTGCTTGTAGGCTCAATCTTTTCTTCATAAAGAATAGAGTAGTTCCAGCACTTTCTCTTATGAGCAATACCTAGCCTCCAATCTTTTGTATATGCTCTTTGTATATCATATTGAAGTCTACCAAGAAGCTTATAATTGTGCGGTAAATTTATAGAGCCTGTCCCGCTTATAAAATTTTGCACCTCTTGGTCGCTCTTTTTTTCGTATGTGTGCCATAATCCTAGGCCAAAATATCTATTATCGTGATTGACTCCTGATTGTATCTTTTCAATATATTTATGCTTGTGCGAATACTCAAATTTATTATAAAATGATAAATTTGTCATAGGATAAAAGCCTATGATATTTTTTAGATTAGAGTATCTACTCTCTTTGGTATAGTATCCTTGTGAGATAGTGTGTCTTAAAAGCTTTCTGCCGTCTCGATTGAAAAAATACTGAGTTAGTCTAGCAGCCACCTCATCTTTAGTATATGGAGAGTTTATAAAGCTTTGATACTTATTACCGGACATATCGTAAACATAAGTATTTTGATCATACTCTATAGTCTTATAGTCATCCGGAAGCTCTCCATTACTGTAGCCTCTAGTTATATAGTCTATTCCTAAATTTAGACTATGATAAAAGCTTTCATAAGCCTTAGCAATATCTGTGTGAAGTGAAAATTTATGAGAAATTTCTATATAGCTTGCGCTATTGTCTTCGGCTCTTGTAGGTCTATACATCTTATTTGAGTAATTTATCTGAGTTGCATACAAGTGGTTATGATATGAAAACGTTAGATAATCTTGTAAAAACGGAATATGAACTGAGACCGGCAAGCTAAATTCATGCTGCGTAGCCTCTACACCGATTTTTCTTGTATAGTTACGAGAGTAAAAATCAACCGAATAAAGAATATTCGGCAGTATCATACTATCTGTATATTTATGATACTGCAAGCTGGGATACTCTTGCAAAGTATCTTTGTTCTCATTTATATTACCAACTTTTGCGGTATCTATATAATATCTTGCATAACTACCAAAATAATGTTTATCGCTGCTTATAAAATAGTTAAATTTAGAGGTTATAAGCGAATTCTCCTCATTATTATCGCCACTTCTGCTTTTTAAATTAATAAAATCTATATCGTTAAGCTTGGTCGCATCAAGCCATAACCCCTCTTGCAAATCACCATCTATAAGATGCTTTACAAGCCTGCTACGCTCATATTTTACCTCTATGCCCTTATGTGTTTTATTTTTCAAAGGAAGTCTATTTGAGTTTTGAGATATCTGCTTTTGTCTATAGCTTTCCTTGTCATTAAATGTTCCAAATCCGATAGAGCCGCTAGAGTAAGCAGAATCTGCAAATCTAAATACAGTATAAAGTCCAGATCCCCTAAGAGTCCTAATCTGAGGATCAAGTTGCAAATCCCAAGAGTTATATTCTGCTATATATATTGGCTGTCTATAAAAAAGTCCACCGTTTTTATTATACCCCACATCAGGAGACAAAAGCCCCGTTCTACGCCTAGTATCTGTAGAAAATCCAAAATAAGGCAGGTAAAACATAGGAGTATCGTGTATATACAAGACCGGATTATAAAGATGTAGATATTTACTCTCTTTATTCAACTTTCCGCTACTAAATTTTATCTTCCAGTCCGGATTTTGTACGTTGCAACTAGATACGATAGAACCTCTAGTTTCATAGTATTTAGAGTTGCTCTTGCTTTCGTCGTTTTGCATCCATACTTCCATGTCTTTATTCATGAGAAATAAGGCCTCGTAGCTACTATCTTTACTGTTTAGGTCTATCTTTGCGTAATTACAACGAGATATCTCCTCTTTACCGCGCATCAAATTTACATTTCCAAAAAGCTCTAAAATTCTACTATCTTGATTGTATACGGCCTTATCCGCACTCATTATGTACTCTTTGGAATAAACCAGCACGTTTTTATTTGCGGTTACTATATTTGCCTCGCGTTTTACGTCATCTGCCAGCAGTTCAAAGTCTTGAATATTTGCAAAAACACTCACAAACGAAACAACTAAGACAAAAAATAGTCTAATAGACATCAATCACCACTGTTTTTGCAAATTTGTCATGCCAAGTTTGAAGAAGCGGATTAGAAAGCGCCCAGACACATCCTAGGAAAAATACATTTTCACTTACAACCCTCATGAGCGCCCTGATGATAGAAATTTTAAAATTAGGCTTATCAAGCAAATCTATATCTACACATACAATTTTCATCACTATTTTACCTATGCTGGCACCATAATACCAAGTAAAAAATGCCTGATATACGACTTTAAGAGCAAAAATTTGAACCAATAAATTTGAAGTCATCATAACAGTTTCTTCGTAGTTTTTTACACCTTCAAATATATCCCAATATATAATCAAAAATAGCATCGAAAGCAAAAGCTCGTCTATGGCGTAAGCAAGTGCACGCTTTTTAAACGGAGCTAAAGTTATATTTTCACGCTGTAGTTTATCTATGATATTTTGGCTCATTTTTTATCTTTGCCAAGCATCTGCCAAGCTATATCTTTTCGGTATTGAGAGCCTTGAAATTTGACATTTTCGCAAAGCTCATAAGCTCTATCTCTGGCCTCTTTTATGCTTTTAGCAACACCTACACACACTAGTACCCTGCCTCCATCTGCGTAAATTTCGCCATTTTCTTCGCTAACTCCAGCATATGCGATATGAGAGTTTTGAGGCACTTTTAAAACTTCTATCTTGGCTTTTGGTGTACTTGAATATGGATAATTTTTGCTAGCCATTACAACTCCGACCGCAAATTCATTCTTTAGCTTTACCTCTTTTAGCTCACCCTTTGCGGCATTTAGTAAAATTTCACTTAAATTTCCATCTATCAATGGCATCAATACTTCACACTCTGGGTCTCCAAAGCGCACGTTAAATTCTAGCACGTAAGGCTCATCATTTACCACCATAAGCCCTACAAAAAGCACTCCGCAAAAAGGATAACCCTCCGATTTCATACCTTTTAAAGTAGGCTTTACAACCTCTTCTTCTACTTGTTTTATGAGTTTAGTTGTAGCTAGTGGGCTTGGAGCATATGCCCCCATTCCGCCTGTATTTGGCCCCTCATCGTTATCAAGTAGTCTTTTGTGATCTTGAGCCACAGGCAAGCTTACAAAATTTTCTCCATCACAGATCGCAAAGAAACTTAATTCAAATCCGTCTAAAAATTCCTCTACTACTACGCATTTGCCGGCATCTCCAAAACTCTCTCCACTAAGCATCTCTTTTGCGCTAGACTTTGCTTCTTCTTTTGTTTTGGCGATTATTACACCCTTTCCTGCGCATAGTCCATCGGCTTTTACTACGATAGGAACATTTAAAGAGTCTATAAATTTACTAGCCCTATCAAAATCATCGGTATTTAGATATTTTGCGGTTTTTATACCGTTTCTTGCTAAAAAGTCCTTCATAAAGGCCTTTGAGCCTTCAA
This sequence comes from Campylobacter sp. RM16190, assembly GCF_012978835.1. Classification (NCBI taxonomy): domain Bacteria; kingdom Pseudomonadati; phylum Campylobacterota; class Epsilonproteobacteria; order Campylobacterales; family Campylobacteraceae; genus Campylobacter; species Campylobacter sp. RM16190. The sequence continues at coordinate 282,065 of NZ_LIWS01000001.1, forward strand.
GTCTAGCGGCACTTTTGCTAGGTCCAAATATCAAAAGTCCATACTCTTTAAAAATATCCACCACTCCTTCACTAAGCGGAGCTTCCGGGCCTACAATAGTTAAGTCTATATTATTTTCTTTAGCAAAATTCGCCAGTTCGTGATAATCTTTGACTTTTAAGTTTTTTCCGAGTTTTGAAGTAGCACCGTTTCCGGGTGCAAAGTATAAATTTGATACGTTTTTTTCGCTTTTTAGCTTAAGTGCGATTGCATACTCTCGTCCGCCATTTCCGATTATAAGGATATTCATAGTAGCTCCAAATTTTAATACCCAAGTGAGCGGTGTGTAAGTAAGTGGCCCTAAAACTAAAGCCAACCTTGCAAATAGGCGATCTCCTTTAGGTTGCAACTTCTCGCGCTTTTTGGGCGTTCAGGCAAAGCCACATCACACAGATACCGCACATCTTCGCCAATACTAATGTGTTGGACCCAAAAAAATACACTGCCAAATCACTCAGGCAATTAAATTATATAGTGATTTTGCTTAAAGTAATGTTTTAGCAAGCTCTATGCAAGAATCCACGCTTTGAATTTCGCTAGTTATTGGGTTTGTAAATTTAATTAGCTCACTACTTGTGGTTTTGCCTATACTAACGGCTTTATAACTATCGTCCCAGCCGAAATTTGAAATAAAATTATTTACAGCCGAAGGGGCGGTAAATATTAAGATAGAATTTGATTCTGGCTTATGCTCTAATCCTAATCTTTTGCACATATTTTTATAAGCTATGATCTGAGTCACATTGCACTCTTTTTCTTTTAGAATTTCGCCAACTCTTGAAGCAGTCTTTTGAGCTCTTAAAAATAAAGCCTTTTTGCCTTGTATCAAAGGAGCGATCTCATAAGCAAATTCGTTTCCGTGAGAGTTTTTGGCTATATAAATTTGCTCAAATCCAACCTCTTTGGCGGCTTTCGCGCAAGGCTCTCCGATAGCGTAAACTACAATATTTTTTTCAATATTTATATCGTTAAATTTTAAAGCGCTTATTGAATTTTTAGATGTAACTACAAGCACCTCAAAAACAGCTAAATTCAGATTAAATTCTAAAAATTCAATCTCGCTAAGATTTAGATTTATTATCTCTTTATCGCTAGTCTTTGTGTTAGAAACTAAGAAAATTCTAGGCATTGTAGACCTTTTAACTTTGTTTGATTATATCAAAATTTTACCTATCTCGCTCCAGCTTATAAGTAACCTCTTAAGGCTAAATTTTGCATTTGCAGGACTTGTTGAAGGAAGTTTTATGATCTCTTTTTTAGTGGCTTTTAAAATCTGCTCATTTTGAAATTTTTTAGAAATTTCATAAGCCTTATTGCCATTTGTAAACACTTGAGAAATGCTCGCAACTTCAAATATAGGCTCTAAATTTGACGGGCTTATCTTAGTCATTTTGGCATCACTTGAACCAGTTATTTCACAAGCAAGAGCCGCGTCATAAATTGCAATCTTATGCTTTATTAACAATTCTATTTTCTCATCGGTATTTTTTGGAAGTTGACAATCTAAAACTGCCGCAAGCACTCTCCAAAAACGATTTTGAGGATTGGCATAGTAAAATCCCTGCTCTCTTGAAGCAACCGAAGGAAATGAGCCTAAGATTAGAATTTTAGAGTTTTTGTCAAAAATCGGCTTAAATGGATGCGTGAGCAAACTATTCATCTTGTTAGCTCGAAACTTTGATCTATGAGATCAAAAATTTGCTCTGCTGAAATTTCGCTATCTAAATTTATACTTATCCAGTGCTTTTTATTCATATGATAAGCGGGCATTATGCGCTCATTATCACAAAGAATATAGGCAAGAGACGGATCGCATTTTAAGTTTAATATATTCAATTCGGCGCTATATTTCTTAGCAATTTTCTCATTTAGTTTTTTGGCATCTACGGGCAGGAGAGCGGCAAACCATTTTTTATTTTTCGGATGTCTAAAAATGGCTATTTTAGGGCTTCTTTGGAATATAAATTCAGGGGCGATATTAAATTTGTCCTCGATATACGACACTATCTTATCTTTTAAATTTCTACCGCCCATCCACCGCTCTCGTTTTTTAAGTGGATTATACCAAAATCCATATGCGGCGTGTAAAACTAATCTCTAGTAACTATTAACAACATCTTAAATTTATCTTTTATTTTTAAAGCATGCGGTATCTTTCCTGGCATTACGATACTATCGCCTGATTTTATATCAAATTTTTCATCAGCTATAGTAAGCTCCATCTCTCCGTCAAGAGCAACCAACAGAGCGTCTCCTGGTGCGGCATGCGTTGAAAGACCTTGTGCGCCATCAAAACTCATTAGGGTCATAGTGCCGTTCTCGTTTTTTACAAGAGTTTTACTCACAACCTTACCCTCTTGATACTCTATCGCATCAACCAAACTAAAAATTTCAGCCTTTGGCAAATGATTTACCATCACGTTCTCCTTTAAATTTATTAAGATCATCTTAGTTTTCTCTTTAGTCTCAAATTTACGCCAATAATCTTTGGCTATAAGAAAGCAGCCGTTTTGCTTTAGATCAAATTTTTCATCTTTGTAAAAAAGTGAAATTTCTCCTTCTAAAACCCAAGCCAGCGAATCACCAAACCTCTTCTCCTTATCAAGCTCTTCATCCTTGTCAAGAGCAAACAAATCTATATCTAAATTCTTGCTTGAAAATAGGCTCTGGCTTACTATACCCCCATTTTGGAAGTGAATTTCATCTTTTATATTGTAAATTTTTGACATTTTGTCCCTTTAATAATTTAGGACAATTGTAGTGTGATTTAAAAATATTTTTGTAGATTTAGATCAATGAATTGATATTTATTTGCATTTTACCAAAGAAGCTGGATTTTAAAATTTAGTAAATTATATAAATTACTCCTACTATTCTACTATTCAATACATAAACCAGTTTAAAGTTAAAGTCTTGTGCTTACCGAATACCGACAAATCCATCTAGTTTAAGTTCTTTTTTATATTTTTTTTGGAATTCATAATTTCAAATAGTGTAGATTAGCCTAAAAAATAAAATTGCCTATTTAGCTTGTACTCCATATCATTTTTTGATATTTTTTATCATTTATAATTCATCCAAAGTAATGTCTAAGATGGCACTTCTATCTCATAAACAGCCTTCATAACTTTATGTTACTACTCAGAATATTTTGTAAAAACAGCATCAATATAAAATTTTAGTAACGCAGAAAGAGTCAAATGTCCGCCATCCATGTTCTAATTTTATTCTCTATTAATTCTGCGTCTATGCTCCCGTCTAATCCATCTTTAGTAATTATTAAATTCCCTTTAATTTCTGATATACCTTCGCTTTCATAATTTACTTTTTTCTCTTCCCAACGCTTTCTGTATGATAAATCACTTAACATTCCAAGATGTTCAAGATAAGCAGTTTTTCCTTCATAATTTAGAGTAAAATCAGGGACATAAATTTTGCCATTAACATTTAATGGCTCCTCGTATAAATAATCAACTTTAATTTTATTTAAAATATTAGCAACTATTACCTCAGACTTTGATCTAACCATTTCACCTCGACTTGTTTTATGAATCAGATTTTCTGCAAAGTATCGTTTCTGCTTTCCGATATTTATCTCCGTAATATTTGGAGTTTCGAATAAATCTGTATATCTTTGTTTGGTATCGGAATACCAATCATTGGCATACCGAATTAATTCTTCGACGGATAGATCACTTATGATCACTAATTTTTCCTTTTGACGGGAAAATGCGGTATATAATAGTTCCTTTGTGATAAATAAACTTTTTCCGTTTATAATTACTATGGTTTTTCCAAAACCGGAACCCTGTGATTTATGGACAGTTAGAGCATATGCAAGTTCTAGCTCGGAATCACTATTATCTCCACCAAAATCATCTTTCAAATAGGAAAATTCTTTTCCCTCAAAGGAAGCAAAGCGGAATTTATACCACTTCGTATTCTTATCATTCTTACCGTAATGTCCTGGATAATTTGACATGATTCCAATTTCACCGTTTGCTACATATGCCTTTCCAGATGAACCATCCCAATAGCAGCGTTCGCCATTTACATTTGATATGATTTTGTCTCCATATACTATGTTTTGAATCGATTGAGGGCTATATTTTGAATACCAATATTTATTCCATTCATCAACAATATGTTTGCGATATTTTTCGTGAATCAGACTATTTAAAAAACAACTCCCTACCCCAATAAATTTAGTTGCAGATAAAATCTGCCAATTTTCTATATATTTGCCGGTCGGATAATTGGTATACTTATCTATTGTAGCACCTAAACTAATGTTAAATCCATCAATATCATCTTCATCATCCATATTTGCAATTTGTGGTATTTTTTCAAATAAAACTTTTTTCAGATCTTCTAAATCAGTATATTGAACAAATTGAAAACGACTATCTGTTTCATTATTTTGAATACGATAAATTAGATCCTTATCGATAGAATCTGCGTTGGAAAATATTTGAGCAAATATCAAGTCATCTCCACCCGCTCCCTGCCTCATCTCCGTTTTTAATTTTGCAACATTTTTAGGATAGTAGCCTTCCAAATAATGGATTAAATCTACAAATGGACGTCCCGCTCCTATGGGAGGCAATTGATTAGGATCCCCTATAAAAATAATTCTGACTGCATGCGTACCAACCAATTTTAATATACCGGCAAACATATTCTCCGTCAACATTGAACTTTCATCAATAATTACCGTCTTAGCAATACTGGAACTTGGTTCTGTTGGCATTTTATACGTCATCGTATTCCAATTGAAACCCTTTGAACGAGTAAGAAATTGTGCCACAGTCATAAATTCAGCATTCACTCCATTTTTCTTAAATGAGTTCTCAAGCTGTACTCTCGCTTTACCTGTAGGAGTCAGCGCTAATACTCCACCGGTTTTAATCTCTTCAGAAGAAGCAAAAATACCCAATGCCGATGTTTTGCCCGTTCCGGCTCTTCCTAATAAGACAGATATCCTAGATGCTTCAAGAATTCCTAATGCCGTCGCCTTCTCCTCACGAGCTAGTTTATCATTTTCTTCATTATTTTTCTCCAGCTCTCCAAATTGGTCATCAATAATCTTTCTCCAGTTCTGTTCACTTGATAAACCGTTTTTTAAACGATTATTCACTATATCGACAACTAATTGCTTGTAATCTTGATATTCTTTCAGTTTAATATAAGTATTTTTCTCATCAACATATAATTCACTTTCATTTAAAAATTCAACTATACCTTCAATTTTTTCTATTTTAAAATCAGTTTTATAATCTAATGGTAATTTATTGATTTCTTCAACTATTTGCTCATAGCCAAGTAAAGTATGTCCAGTAGCCGCAGCTTTTTCCAAAACATATATCACCATTGCTCTAAATCGGCGTTTATCATATTTTGTTGTCATTTTAATCGGGTTCTTAAGCGGATACTTATTTATTACCAGTGGATTAACAAACATTGCATTGTCGATTTGAGAAATAGCAATCTGAATACTCTCTTCTTCTTTTCTTGTCAATTCATATAGGAGATAAGGATTATTCAAAATTTCTTCAGATTTACACTTTAACTTGTTCCATGCATAAATAGACTGTTCAACCGAAAGATTTAATCGAGACAACAGTTCGAAATATTGTACTCTTACTTCATCTTTTAACAAGCCGTAAAATTCATCTTCATTTTCAGCCAAACTCTCATCTAATTCTTCATCCTCAGTTATCTTATCTCCCATAAAATATAATTTCAATTCTGAAATCAAATCATTAGTAGATGTATCGATATATTTTGCAATATCAAATCCGTATCTTAAGCCAAAAGCTGAGAGCATAGAGCCAAGTCCCGGAAATATTCCACGCTGATTCCAAATTCTTTCTAATTGAATATCAATATATTTAAGTTGCATATTAACCCATTTATGATTAGCTTTTTTGAGATTAAGTTCGGCTATATTTTTTAATACAGTTTTTGCTTGATTTAGAATATCAATTGCCGCATCATAGCTAACCCATTCTGCTGTATATGAAAACTCTTCTCTAAAACCTGCCGGTTCAAATAATGTAATACTTTCCATATCAAAATGAGGATGACTTTGAGCATAGTCTAATATTTCATGATAAGGCATTAAAAAGCCTTCTTTGCCATCATTTCTTATAGAATGAGCCACATTTGTTTCCCAAATATAGTTCTTTTCTTCGCTACTTCCATCCGATGAATATTCCTGAAGTTCTATATTCGATACGATATTCCCTATTCCGGCAATCACACGCCTATTGTCTTCAATAAATGGTACTTGTTTGTAGTAAGGAAAAATCAGCGAATTATTTGGACTAATCCCTGAAAAAAAATATTCAAAAATCCCTTTTTGAGACTCGCCATGTGATACCCATGCACTCGACCAATTAAGCATTTGCTCTGTCTTTTCTAAATCAAAATAAAAATTATAATATTTTTGCTTTTCTGTAGCATTTTCCTTTAAAGCCCAAGAAAATGGACGCAGCAAAAAAGAATATGGTTTTAACTCAAAATCAGTTTTGGTAAAATGCTTAAACCTTTCGTTCCTTTCTTTATATGGATGGTTCATTTCAAGGCAAAGTTTAGTATCACTCATGAAAGCCGCATTTTCCGTAATCCAACTCTGCATTTTCAATGAGCCTACTTTTTCATATTTTTTACCTTTATTGTCATCTTCAAACTCTAAATCTCTTGATTCCGCAATATTAGGTATTACTTGGGCAGTCACATTAAACTTGGGATTATCGTCAATTCTTCCAGTATAATCATTGTCCTTCCAAGGAATTCTTGTCGAAAAGTGTTGTACATATTTTGTTTTTAATCTACTATCCATTGATCGCGCTCTCCTGGTTTTAATATCAAACACTCTATATGCTATTCGCTATTTTCCCTATCAATATTAAAATAACAATTCTCACATAAAAACCTAACTTAATATATTAATTAAACTATCTGTCTTTTTACAACTTTTGCAAAAGGACAGATAGTTTATTCCATATCTTATCGTGGAAAGTCGATAGAGGCTATTGTTTTAATTATTATTTTTGACAGACTTTTATATTTTAATACTATTAGAATTTTTTAACCTATAAATCATTAACAAGACTTGATTTTAAATTATTTCTTCTACTCCCATTCAATCGTTGCAGGCGGTTTAGAGCTGATATCATAAACTACGCGGTTTATACCGTTAACTTCGTTAATAATGCGGCGAGAGATATTTTCAAGCAGATCATAAGGAAGTCTTGAAAAGCTAGCCGTCATACCGTCGCTCGCATCTACAACACGGATACAAACTGCGTTTTCATAAGTGCGGTTGTCACCCATTACGCCGACTGAATTTACATTTAGGAGTACGCAGAACGCTTGCCAAGTCTTGTTATACCAACCTGTTGATTTAAGCTCGTCACGAAGTATTACGTCAGCCTTGCGAAGAAGCTCAAGGCTAGGCGTATTTACCTCTCCCATTATACGTATGGCAAGTCCAGGACCAGGGAATGGATGACGGAAGACAAGATCACGAGATAAACCAAGTTCAAGTCCGAGTTGGCGCACCTCATCTTTAAAAATTTCTTTTAAAGGCTCAATTAGCTCAAAGCTCATCCAGTCAGGCAAGCCTCCTACATTATGATGGCTCTTTATGGTTTTGCCGGCACCAACGACAGAACTTTCAATAATATCAGTATACAGGGTGCCTTGGGCTAAGAATTTTACATTATCGTGTTTTTTGGCCTCTTTTTCAAAAATTTCTATGAAAGTTTCGCCTATTATTTTGCGTTTTCTCTCAGGATCGGTAACACCTGCGAGTCGATCGAGGAAAGTCTTGCTAGCATCGATACTTACGAGCTCTACGCCAAGCTTAGTTCTAAACGTAGCTTCAACTTGCTCTTTTTCTCCAGTTCTTAAAAGTCCGTTATCAACAAAGACAAGTATTACATTTTCAGGTATCGCATTAGCTAAAAGTGCTGCGGTTACAGAGCTATCCACGCCACCGCTTACAGCACAAAGAACCTTTTTATTTCCTACCTGCTCTTTTATCTTTGCGATTTGTATTTTAGCAAAACTTCCCATATTCCAGGTGCTTTCGCAACCGCAAATATACTTAGCGAAGTTCTTTAAAATTTGTGAGCCAAATTCGCTATGTTGCACCTCTGGATGAAATTGAAGTGCATAAATTTTGCGTTTATCGTCTCCAAATACGCAATAAGGCGAATTTTCGCTAATAGCAAGTGCCTCAAAGCCATTTGGAATATTTTTAACATAGTCGGCATGACTCATCCATACTATCTGTTTTTCAGGAGTTCCTGTGAATAAACCATGCTCTTTAATTATGCTAAGTTCAGCCTTGCCATACTCTTTTTGACTAGCCAATGCAACCTCTGCCTTATTTACATGAGCGATTAGCTGCATACCGTAGCAGATACCAAGGATAGGCACTTTTAGCTTAAAAACACCATCGTCGCAAAAGTAAGCATCGCTTGCATATACGCTTGCAGGACCACCGCTTAAAATGATGCCTTTTGGCTTTTTAGACTTGATATCTTCAAGCTTGGCATTAAATGGCAAAATTTCCGTATATACACCTTGCTCACGCAATCTGCGAGCTATCAACTGAGTGTATTGAGAACCGAAGTCTAAAACGATAATATCTGATGTAGTCATAAAAAATCCTAAAAATTTTATTTAATCGACCATAAAAATGGGCGACATAAACTCTTTTGTCGTAAAATCAAAACATAGCTAAAGCGCAAATGCTTAAAATTTATTAATTCTATCCGTCTTTCTTATACTTTCTTGGCTTTCGCCAGTATCATAAAATGGATTAGCCTTATATCCGCAACCGCTCAATAAAAAGATTAATAAAAAAGATGCTAAAATCCATTTATGAAAGATGCTAAATTTATTATAGGCCATATTCTAAATAATCCTTCGTATAAAGAGCTTAAAAGCCGTAGCGAGTGCTTGGAATTCACCAAACTACTTAGCTTAAACCATCAACGGCTAATAGCTTTTTGCTATGTTAAAAATAACATTTTATTTTTTGCCCTACTTCATCCGCTAGGACTTCAGGAGCTAAAACGAGATAATAATATAAGTATGATAAAAGGCTTATTAAAAATTTATTGCAGCGTTAATAAAGATAGTAAATTGGCTCAAATTTCGGATATAAAATTTTTCGTAACTAAAAATTTACGCTTCAAACAAGAATCAAAAATTTTACTTAAAATTGTAAATTTTGAAAAGTCCAAAGGGGAGTTTATAAATTTAGCTAAAAATCCCCAAATTCATGCCAAATTTGAAGCTATAAGAGAGAAAATAAAAGCGAATTTAGATGCTAATAGATGAAATTCGCTCACTTCCAAATAGTCCAGGGATCTACCAATATTTTGACAAATTTGGCAAGCTTCTTTATGTGGGCAAAGCAAAAAATTTAAAAAACCGAGTCAAAAGCTATTTTAGCTTCACGCCAACTCTTGCGCCTTCATTAAAAGCGGGTCCTAGAATCCATAAGATGATAAGCGAAACCGCCCATCTTGAGTATATAATAACTCCAAGCGAAGCTGACGCCCTAATCCTTGAAAACTCGTTTATAAAGCAACTTAAGCCAAAGTACAATATCTTGCTAAGAGATGATAAGACCTATCCTTATATCTACGTAAATTTGGATGATGAATTTCCAAGGTTTGACATCACGAGAAAGATAGTAAAAGGTAAAAATATCAAATATTTTGGACCATATTTTAGAGGAGGGAGGGAGCTTTTGGAGGCTTTGCAGATGAGCTTTAAACTGGTTCAAAGCAAGGCCGCGCTTAAGGCAAAAGGCTCATACTTGCCATATCAGATAGGATATTCAGAGGCTCCGCTTATAAGCAAAATTTCTCCAAATGAATATTCAAAAGTCGTAAATGCTGCAATATTAGCACTACAAAATCCAAATTCCTTAATAGCAAATTTAACAAATCTAATGACAAAATACGCCCAAAACGAAAACTACGAGCAGGCGGCAAAAATCAGAGACAAGATAAATGCCATAAAAGATCTGGATACCAAAATAGAAGTCGATCTGGCCAAACTTGAAGATTTTGAAGTGTTTGCGATAAATTCTTGCCAAAATATGATCTGTGCGGTTAGATTTAGCGTTCAAAATGGCAAAATAAGCGGAGTAAATCAAAATATTACAAATTTAAAAATGAATCTTGATAACGATACAAACGATGCTTACAAGCAAATCATCTTAGAGAGCTTTCCTGTTGATATGCCAGTAATTAGTTCTAAAATTTACACACTTGATAAATTTGAAGACTCGGGCTTAGTAGAGGAAATTTTAACCGCTAGGCATGGTAAAAAATTTAGCATATCTACACCTAAAATAGGCGAAAAAAAAAGAATTTGCGATATGGCGGGCAAAAATGCGGAAATTTCTATACAAAACTATCTCAAAACTCACGATAATGAACTTTTAAAAGAGATAAAAGAGTATTTTTCGTTTACTCATACTCCATATACTGTCGAAACCTTTGATAACTCGCATATGTTTGGCAAGGCTTGTGTCGGCGCTATGGTAAGGTTTGAACATGGAAATTTTATCAAAGACAAATACCGCCACGTCCATCTAGAAAGCAAAAACGACTATGATCAGATGCGAGAGATGCTCGTAGAAAGGGCTCTTAGGTTTGATAAAATTTCCGCTCCTGATCTTTGGATAATAGACGGAGGGCAGGCTTTACTAGATCTGGCTAATGAAATTTTAAAAAGTAGCGGAGCAAACGTCGATGTCATAGCAATTTCAAAAGAAAAAATAGACTCCAAAGCTCACCGTGCTAAGGGGGCTGCAAAGGATAAAATTTATACGAATTTAGGCTCATTTTTGCTTGCTACAAATGATAAAAAATTGCAGTTTTTTCAAAGACTTCGCGATGAGGCACACAGATTTGCCATAACGTTTCACCAAAAGACTAAAAAAAGAGAGGATATGGAGGCCTCAAGGCTGATACAAGCCGGAGTTTCTCAAGGAAGCATAGCCAAGCTCGTTAAATTTTATGGAAATTTTGAAAATATACTAAATGCAAATTTTGATGAGATAACTAAAATAACAAACAAAAGCGTTGCGGAAAAAATAGAGTTAATAAAAAATAGTATTAAAGATTAGGGTTTTAGCCTTTGAGGAAATTAAACCGCAAAGGCTAAATTTGTATAAATTTATTTTTTGCTATTTTTATCCTGAGGACTGTCGCCCTTAAACCAATTTATAACCTTATCAAATACGCTTTCATCGGCACTACTTTTGCCGTTTTCTATACCAAAGCTCTCTTGAAGCTTTTTAAGTATCTCTACTTGCTCATCGGTTAATTTACTAGGTGACTTTATAGAAATTTGAGCTATCAATCGCCCTACTTTTCTACTATTTACGCTTTTTATCCCCTCGCCTTCAAATACGAATTGTTGCTTATCTTTAGCGCCTATTGGTAGCTTTAGACCTGTTGATCCGTTAAGCGTAGGTATTTTGATAGTTTCTCCAAGAATCGCTTGAGTGAAAAATACAGGAATTTCTATGTATACGTCATTTCCGTTTCTGATAAAATGTTCATCCGGCTCAACCGATATACTCACATAAAGATCGCCTCTGCTTCCATCTACAGAAAGGTTGCCTTTGCCTGCCACTCTCATTCTCATGCCGTTATCTACGCCGGCTGGGATATTTATGGTGACGCTTTGCTTCTCCTCATCATAGCCTCTGCCTTCGCATTTACCGCAAATATCTTTTACGATTTCGCCGGTCCCGCTACAATATGGACACTCTTGAACAAAGCTCATAAAGCCTCTTTGCTGGCTTATTCGCCCTTTTCCTCCACAATGAGGACAAGGCTTATACGCACCGTCTTTTGAGCCTGTGCCTTTGCAACTTTGACAAGGTTTTTTAATGCTAAATTTTACTTCCTTTTCTACTCCAAAAACAGCCTCGTTAAACTCTATATTTACAGGGATTTCAAAATCAAGAGGATACTTATCAAGGCTTCTTTTTCTCCTGCGATCACCTCCAAAATCACCGCCAAAAAACGAGCTAAATATATCTCCTAGATCAAAATCAGCACTAAAGCCTCCGCCAAATCCTCCGGCACTACCCTCAAGTCCTGCCTTGCCGTATCTATCATAAATTCTACGCTTCTCCTCATCGCCTAATACCTGATAGGCCTCATTTACTAGCTTAAATTTCTCTTCGGCCTCTTTATCTCCCTGATTTCTATCCGGGTGATATTTAAGCGCAAGTTTTCTAAATGCTTTTTTTATTGTTTCGGAGTCGCTTGTTCTACTGATCTCTAGAATTTCATAATAATTAATCTCCAAAAATTCTCCTAATTTTTTTAATTTTAAAAATAGATTTTATCCTATTGAAGCTAAAATTTAAATTTTAATTTACAAATAGCAAAACTAGGCGCTAAAAGCTATTTGTCATATAATTTAACAATTTTTAGTTATAATAAGCACCAAATCAACACAGAAAGGTTCATAATGATTAACGTTTTGATGATCGAAGACGATCCAGAATTTGCTCAAATTCTATCAGAATACTTAGATAATTTTAATATAAAAGTCACCAACTACGAAGATCCTTACCTTGGACTAAGCGCAGGCATTAAAAATTATGATTTACTAATTTTAGATCTTACGCTACCTGGCATAGACGGACTTGAGGTATGCAAAGAGATTCGCGAAAAATACGATATACCTATTATTATTTCATCGGCCAGAAGCGATATAAGCGATAAGGTCGTAGGACTTCAAATAGGAGCTGATGACTACCTTCCAAAGCCTTACGATCCAAAAGAGATGCACGCTAGAATAATGAGTCTAATTAGAAGATATAAAAAATCTAATGAAAACGTAGAAGAGGTGGCGGATTCGGCCTTTAGAATAGACGAAAAAAGGCATGAAATTTATTACAATAACGAGGCATTAACACTAACTCCTGCCGAATATGAAATTTTAACCTATCTCATCAAGCAACATAGCTTCTCAGTATCAAGAGAGCAACTTGTCTATAATTGCAAAAGCTTAAAAGACAAGGATTCAAAGAGCTTAGACGTAATTATAGGAAGACTGAGAACCAAGATAGGGGATAACTCAAAAAATCCAAGGCACATATTCTCGGTTCGCGGTATAGGCTATAAGCTAATAGGATGATAAGATACTCTATCACCACTAAAATCACCGTAGTATTCGTAATCGCGTTTTCGCTTGTTTGTATGTTGCTATTTACATTTGGCAACATACAGCTTAATAATATGCTAGAAAAGGTCAAAGACAAGCAAGTAAGCGCAATAAATTACCTTATTACGCTATATGAAAAATCAAATCCGCCAAGCGATTTATCGCACTATTTTAAAAATTTTGGACTATCTTACATAGATAATAAAAATTTAGTCACAGAGATAGTAAATAACGGACATCCGGTATTTGCTAAACAAACTCCTTTAGGGCTTATACAGTCAATTCACTACAGAGATAATCTATTTTTACAGATAAAAAATCCGGCATTTCAAATTTTGCTTGAAAGCAACGATGCAAAAAACATAAACGATCCGCTTTGGATAGGATTTTTTATTACGGTAACACTACTTGTATCACTATATATCTCTGTTATAAACTCTCTTGCTCCACTTAAAAAGCTCAGTAAAGATATACGTAAATTTGCTAGCGGCAATATGGAGGTAGAGCTATCCGCAAAGACTGCGCAAGCTGATGATGAAATTTCGCGTGTAGCAATTGAATTTGATAACGCGGCAGCCAAGATAAGAGAGCTTATAAAATCTAGACAATTATTTTTACGAACAATAATGCACGAGCTAAAAACCCCAATAGGCAAAGGCAGAATAGTAGCCGAAATGGTTCAAAACGAAACTCAAAAAAATCGTCTTATAACTATCTTTGAAAAGCTTGACATGCTAATAAACGAATTTGCAAAAATAGAGCAACTACTCTCAAAAAGCTATGCACTAAACTATCAAGAGTGCTTCTTTTCTATAATAATGGAGCAGGTCAGAGATATGCTTATGCTTGATAAATTTGAAGAGAGAGTTATTTGTGACTTTAATGATGATATGCTTTTGAGAGTTGATTTTCAGCTATTTGCTTTAGCGGTTAAAAATTTGGTAGATAACGCCCTCAAATATGCTGATGATAAAAAAGCCCAGGTAATCTGCACTAAAAATGAAATTTATATTAAAAATTTAGGCAAGCCTCTTGAAAAACCTATAGAATACTACATGCAGGCCTTTATAAGAGAAAAAAATAGCAATAGCGCAGGAATGGGGCTTGGACTTTATATCATAGATCATATATGTCAAATGCACAAATTTAACTTATCTTATTCTTATGAAGATGGATATCATATATTTTGCATCAATACAAAACCCAAGGTAGCCGCTTGAGAAAAGGACTTGAGAAATTTAACGAGCTTATAGCAGCTTTCGAAAAGCTTCCAGGAGTTGGCAAAAAATCAGCCCAAAGATTTGCTTATCATGTTTGTTTAGGAGATAGTTTCGGAGGACTTAAGCTAGCTCAAAGTATAGAAGATGCGGTTAGATTTACTAAGAAATGTCAAATTTGTGGCGGACTTAGCGAAGATGAAATTTGTGATATTTGTAGCGATGAAACGAGAGATAGAGCATTACTAGCAGTGGTAGAAAATCCAAAAGACATCTTAATACTTGAACAAAATGGAATCTATTCAGGGCTTTACTTCGTGCTTGAAGAGCTTACCCCAAAAATCATAGAAGATTTAAAAAACTGCATTATGCAAAATGGCACGGAGGAGATTATATTTGCACTAACTCCAAATATAAACAGCGATGCGTTGATAATTTTCATAGAGGATCAACTTAAAAATTTAGATGTAAAATTTAGCAAGATCGCTCAAGGTGTGCCTACAGGTGTAAGTTTAGAAAATATCGATCTACTCTCGCTTATGAAAGCTATTGAGAGTAGAACGAAAATATAACCTTAAAGCTTATCGCCTAAAATTAATTATTTAGAAGCCTTTTGAATATAGGCAAATTCAGATATCTTGGTCCACTCTCTAGCCTTTGCTAAAAACGATCTTTGAGAGTCTAAAATCTCTTTAAATAGCGGGTCTTTAGCAGCTTCTTGATCCAAAATTTCATTTGCGGCATTTTTAAGAGCGGCCATAACATCATCAGGGAAAGACTTAATCTCTATTCCAGGGAATTCTGATTTCATCTTGCTCCAAAAGTTGATATTATCAAAATAAGCTTTTGCATAAAGCTCACTTGCAACCCTACTAGAAGCAGTCTCTATGATTGCCTTTAAATCGTTTGGAAGCTTCTCGTAAACCTTTTTATTTACAAAAAACTGAGTTTGTGCGCTTGGCTCTTGCCATCCAGTATAGTAGTATTTTGCTACCTTATGAAATCCAAGACCCATATCAAACGCAGGGCTTACCCACTCTACAGCATCTATAGTACCCATTTCAAGAGCCATGTATAGTTCACCTGTAGGAATAGTATTGATAATAGAGCCTATTTTAGCCATTACCTCGCCACCAAATCCAGGAATTCTTACCTTAAGACCCTTTAGATCATCTACACTTTTTATCTCTTTTTTAAACCAGCCGCCCATCTGAGTGCCGGTGTCGCCTGCGCTAAATACTTTGATATTGTGCTTATCATAAACCTTCGCCTCAAGCTCTTTTCCACCACCAAATTCATACCAAGCATGAAGCTCAGCAGGAGTCATACCAAAAGGTAGAGCCGTAAAAAACATAGTCTTAGGATCTTTTCCCTTATAGTAATAAGATGCCGTATAGCCAAGATCATATTGACCGCTTTTTACAAAATCAAGAATACCAAAAGATGACTTATGTTTAGACGGATAGTCAATTCTAATCTCTATCCTGCCACCTGACATATCCTCAACATATGTTTTAAAATTCTTTACGGCATCACCTAAAACAGGTGTTGTGCCCTCCCATGTGCTTGCAAGCTTTAGCTTGTGCTTCTTGCCGTCATTAGCAAACGCAAATGTAGAAACCAACATAGCCATTAAAATAGCCAAAATTTTTCTCATCCACTCTCCTTGAAATTAAATTTTTTGCATTATACTTTTAGAAATTTAAAGTGGCTTTAAAATTACAAATTTAAAAAACACCAAAGATATAAGATGTATATAAATACTACATTTGAGTTTGAAATGTATCCTATTTGTATCCAATTTTTGATAGAATACGAGAAATTTAATAAGGAATATTATGATAAAAAAGACAAAAATTTTAGCCACCATAGGTCCTGCAAGCGAAGGTGAAGAGATAATCGAAAATCTAGTTAAAGCTGGCGTAAATGCCTTTAGACTAAATTTTAGCCACGGCACACACGATTATCATAAGGCAAACATAGAAAAAATAAGAAGAGTCGAAGAGAAGCTAAACTACAGGGTAGGCATTTTTCAGGATATCTGCGGTCCAAAAATAAGAATAGGCAAGCTAGATAAACCCTTTGAGCTTAAATCAGGAGATATTATAGAGGTTCACTCCGGCGAAATAATAGGTGGGCAAATTTCACCAAATCGCTATAAACTTAGCATAAATCAACCTCAAATTTTACCTATGCTAAAAGAAGGCGAATACATCTACTTATATGATGGCTCAATACGCACAAAAGTTATAAAAAGCGGAAATGATGTAGTTGAAACAGTTGTTGAAAATGATGGTTTCTTAAACTCAAACAAGGGAGTAAATTTCCCAAATACAAAGATCAATATTGATGTAATCACAGAAAAAGACCTAAAAGATATGGAATTTGGAGCCAAAAACGGAGTAAATTTCGTAGCAATCTCATTTGTGCAAAACGCCAATGACATCTTAAAGGCGAGAGAAATTTTAAAATCATTCGGCTCAAAAGCTAAAATTTATGCCAAGATAGAGAAATTTGATGCTGTTGAAAACATTGATGAGATTATAAGAGTAAGCGACGGTATAATGGTAGCTCGAGGGGACTTGGGCATAGAAGTGCCTTATTACAGAGTTCCTACAATTCAAAAGCTAATTATAAAAAAAGCGAATGAAGCCTCAAAGCCAGTCATAACGGCAACACAAATGATGCTAAGTATGGCAGAACACGAAACTGCAACAAGAGCTGAGATAAGCGACGTAGCAAATGCTGTCTTAGATGGAACAGATGCTGTGATGTTAAGCGAAGAGAGCGCTATAGGCAAAAATCCTGTCGCGGTCGTAGAGGCGATGAGAAATACGATAGTGCAGGTTCAGCAAATTTATCCTTTTAATAAATTTGATCAATTTGGCTACTTCGACGAGACAGATATGGTGGCTTCAAGCACCACTCGCCTTGCTTCGCAATTAAAAGTTGATGCGATATTATCCGTAACCGGATCTGGAAAATCGGCTATAAAAATGGCAAGATATAGACCAAACATTGATATTATAGCAATTACTCACGATGAAGAGACTGCACACTCACTCACTCTTGCATGGGGGGTAATGCCGGCCTTTACGGTTAAGCTTGAGATGCTAAACATGATAATCGCAAATACGACAAAAAAAGCTCACAAACTAGGATATATAGATCACGATAAAACCTATATAATGACTGCCGGATACCCTGCCGGAATAGAGGGTAGCACAAATATGATACGTATCTTGAAGCGCGACCAGATAGACTACTATCTAAATATAGCCGACGATAATAGCTAAATAAATTTCTCTTTGCTAATGTGAAGTTGGCAAAGAGAGGATAAATTAAAGACTAAAAGCCTCTCTCATATGGTTTTCTATAGTTTTTTCATCCAGTGAATTTGAATAAAATAGATTTAGTGCTAAAACAGCCTGATGAAGCAACATATCAGAGCCATTTTTGCAGATAGCTCCATTTAAAATAGCCATATTTAAAAATGGAGTAGGTCTATTATATATGACATCAAAAGCAAATTTCGCCCTCTTTAATAAAGGCTCTAAAATTTCAATCGGAGCAGGTAAACTATCATCATTTAAGCCCACAGGAGTTGTGTTTGCAACCAACTGAAATTCACCCCCTATAAAAGTATCCCAGCTGAAATTTTTAAATTCACCAAAATTTTCAAGCCTTAATTTGCTTCTATTTAAGATAGTGACACTGGCTCCTGAATTTTTAAGTGCATAGGCTATTGCTTTTGCAGTTCCTCCTGCGCCCAAAACAATGGCTGTTTTAATACTGCCAAATTTTTCAATCGATCGAATAAATCCGGGAGCATCGGTATTGTAGCCGTAAATTTGATCGTTTTTAAGTACTATTGTATTGATAGAGCCTATCTTTAGAGCATTTTCTTCTACCACGTCGCATTGATTAAGAGCTATCTCTTTGTGTGGAATTGTGATATTTGCACCACTTAACTTAAGACTTTTAAATTTGGAAACCAAGCTATTTCCATCTTCAAGCAAAACCCTAGTATAAAATCCATCAAGACCCATTCTCTCCAAAGCTAAATTATGAAGCCTTGGAGAGATGGAGTGCTTTATAGGATTACCAAAAACTGCAAAAAATCGCATTATTTAATATTAACTACAAACGCACCACTTGCGATATTTTTTCTTATATTGGCAAGCTCTGTTGATAGATGTGAGCCACTAAATGGCCCTATTAGAACCTTTATAACCTTTCCACCTTTAATATCTGCCTCATAGAGCTTATACGTATATCCATTTGCTTTTATTTTTTTAATTTCAGACACATTTTCATTAAATTTTTTCACAGAAAAAACTTGAACATAGCTTCCACTTGCAAGTCCTTGAGATTTTACAGTAGAGTTTTGAATGTCTTTTTTAACACTCTCTTTTGGAGACTGTGGAGGTTTTTTATCCTCTTTTGGTTTTACTACTTTTACTTTTTGCTCACTCTTCTTTGGCTCTACCTGTTTAACCTCTACCTTTGGCTTCTCCACACTCTTTGGAGGTGTTACATTTTCTGTAGTAGCAGGAGGATTTGCTGATTTGCTTTGTGCTACAGCTTGTTCTTGCTTCTTAACCTCTTTTTCCTTGAGTGTTTTAACCATATCTTCAAAGCTTTCTTGTCCTTTGTTTTCAGGTATTATAGGCACCTGCTGAAATAGGCTATCATTCTTCTGGCTATCCGAGACGGAATTTGACTGAGTATTTGGTTGAATATCTTTCTCGGCGGTATTTTGCGCCTCATCTTTGGCGATCGTCTGAGGAATAGTTTGTTTGGTTGTATCTGGCTCAGGCGGAAGAATAAGTCTGGAGTCAGGTTGAGAAATTTGATTTCCACTATCACTAGTATTTAAAATTTTCATAACTATCAAAACAGTTAAAAACAAAATAGTAAATGTGGCAATTAGTATAAGAATTTTCTTAAAACTTCTACCTTTTTTATCCTCTTCTTTTTCCAGCATGATATCTCTTAATTCATTGTATTCCATTTTCACTCCTTACATATGCTTTGACCACGATGCCCCGCGCTCTTTTTGATAGACCTTATAAGGCAAAGTAAGTATATTAAACTCTCTTGGAAGATCAAGAGTAGGAAACACTCTCCACTCTTTAACCAAACGCTGAGAGAGTAACAAAGAGAGTTTATTGGCCAGCTGGTATCCCTCATTTAATGTCGTATGCCCTTTATGAATATAAAGATGCAGATGCCCTGGCGTCTTAGTCTCATAAGCTGTAAAATTTATATATCCCTCTTCTCTAAGCAATAATTGTGCCCTATGCCAAAACCTATCTGGCATCCTGCCATTATAATCAAATACAATATTTTCAACTTTATCAGTTGCACTTATTAAAGAGTGAGCGACCACTATCTTGCCTTCGGCATGATCTTTTATAACTTTATAGTTTAAAGGCTCATCAACTCTTTCAAATTTATTGAAAAACACTCTGCCTTTATACTCAATCTTATTTACTATACTATCGCGCTTTATATAGTAATGATTAGTAATCATCTTAATAAGAGCGGTGTCAATGCTTTGCATTAAAATGTCGCTCTATCATAAATTATAAATTTGCTCGCAAGTTCTTTTAACTCGGCTTTTATTTTAGCTTGAACGGATGCATTATTAATATCATCCAGTACATCCGCGATTTTATTAGCAATTATCTCAAATTCGGCCTCTTTCATACCGCGCGCTGTTAACGCAGGGCTTCCTACGCGTATACCGCTTGTTACAAAAGGACTCCTTGTCTCGCCAGGAACAGTATTTTTATTTACTGTAATTCCAGCATTTCCAAGAGCTATATCTGCGTCTTTTCCACTAAATTCCTTATTCAAAAAGCTCATTAAAATAAGGTGATTATCAGTTCCGCCACTTACTAGGTCGTATCCCCTAGAGAGCAATACTTCTGCTAGTTTTTTAGCATTAACCTTAACCTGTTTTGCATAAACTTTCCATTCTGGCGATAGATTATGTTTAAAGCCAACAGCCTTACCAGCTATCACATGAACCAATGGACCGCCTTGAATTCCTGGGAATATAGAAGAGTTTATTTTCTTGGCATACTCCTCATTATTTGTCATAATAATTCCACCTCTTGGGCCACGAAGAGTCTTGTGCGTAGTAGAACTTACGACATCACAATGCGGGAATGGATTTTGATGCTCGCCGGCAACCACAAGACCTGCGATATGAGCTACATCTGCGAACAGTATCGCACCAACCTCATCGGCTATATCTCTAAATCTTTTAAACTCAATCTCTCTTGTATAAGCACTAGCACCGCATACTATCAATTTTGGCTTCACTATTTTAGCAATATCTAAAACCCTATCATAGTTTATACGTCCATCAAGTTCAACACCATAAAAAAAGCTCTCATACATCTTGCCTGAGCTACTTACCTTAGAGCCATGAGTTAAGTGTCCTCCATGACTTAGATCCATACCTAAAATTTTATCTCCGGGATTTAAAAGTGCACCGTATACCCCCTGATTCGCCTGTGAGCCGGAATTAGGCTGAACGTTTGCAAACTCGCAACCAAAAAGCTCTTTGCATCTATCTATTGCGATTTGCTCGATCCGATCGACAAATTCACAACCACCGTAGTAGCGCTTGCCAGGATATCCTTCTGCATATTTGTTTGTAAGAATAGAGCCCATTACTTCCATTACTTCAGGATAAGTAAAATTCTCACTAGCGAT
Source organism: Campylobacter sp. RM16190 (assembly GCF_012978835.1). Lineage (NCBI taxonomy): Bacteria > Pseudomonadati > Campylobacterota > Epsilonproteobacteria > Campylobacterales > Campylobacteraceae > Campylobacter > Campylobacter sp. RM16190. The sequence goes on from NZ_LIWS01000001.1 coordinate 303,271, forward strand.
CATCTCAAGGTGATCGCACTGTCTTATAAGCTCAAGCTCGGTCAAGTCAAATATAGCTTTATCAAAATCTTTTAAACTCATTTTAATTCTCCTTAATTTCTGTTTTAAGTGGCCTCATAGCAGGGAATAATACTACATCTCTAATCGATTTTTTATTAGTAAGAAGCATCACAAGCCTATCTATACCGATACCCTGTCCAGCTGTTGGAGGCATAGCATATCCAAGAGCCTTTACATAATCCTCATCCATCTCGTGAGCCTCGTCGTCTCCGGCATCTTTTGCTTCAATTTGAGAAGCAAAGCGATTGTATTGATCTATAGGATCATTTAACTCGTTAAATCCATTAGCTATCTCACGTCCTGCGATAAATAACTCAAATCTCTCCGCGACATTTGGATTACTATCGCTTCTTCTTGATAGAGGGCTTATTTCTATAGGAAAATCCATAACAAAAGTAGGATTTATCAGTCTTGCTTCTACATAGTTGTCAAAAAGCTCAGCTTGAAGATGCCCTAAGCTAAGCTTTTCATTAGCCTCAAATCCATCCTCTCTTAATTTAGCCAAAATTTTATACTTATCTTCTACAATATCAGGAGAAATCCTACCTATCTCAATAATAGCCTTTTTGTAATTTATTCTCGTAAAAGGTCTTGAAAAATCAATTTTTAACCCATCATACTCTACAATTTTTTCCATATCAAGCTTATCAAAAAGAACACCGAAAAGCTCTTCTGTTAGTCCCATTAAATCATGATATGTATGATATGCCCAGTAAAATTCAATACTTGTAAACTCAGGATTGTGCGTAAGATCCATGCCTTCGTTTCTAAAGTTTCTGTTCATCTCATATACAGCTTCAAAACCACCTACTATCAGACGTTTTAAATAAAGTTCTGGTGCAATTCTAAGATATCTATCTACACCTAAAGAGTTATGAAAGGTCACGAAAGGCTTTGCATTAGCACCGCCTGGAATCGGGTGCATCATAGGAGTTTCGACCTCCAAAAACCCTTTATCTTCAAAAAATCTTCTAATGGTGCTGATAATTATGGAACGCTTTTTAAAATCATTTCTAACATCGGGATTCATAATCATATCAAGGTATCTTTGGCGATATCTAGTCTCTATATCAACTAATCCGTGATACTTTTCAGGAAGAGGACAGATTGCTTTAGATGCTAGCTTTAGCTCGCTTACATACATAGAGAACTCACCAGTTCTAGTTATAAACGCATATCCTCTTACAAAGATTATATCTCCGACCTCTATCTTTTTTTTAACTACCTTAAACCACTCTTCGTCAAGAGTTTTATTGCTAAAATAAATTTGTAAATTTCCATCTTCATCTTCAATATTGGCAAATATAGCCTTACCAGCGTCTCGTATCAGCTTTATGCGTCCGGCCAAGCTAACAAATTGACCCTCGGCATTCTTGCTTTCAGTATCTTTTATATGAGAAAATTTTAATCTAAATTTTGAGATATCCATATCACGTCTTAAAAAATGAGGATACGGACTTATCCCTATTTGCCTTAGTTCGTCGGCAGTTTGTAGCCTTTGAATTTCCAATTGGTTTTCAAATATCACTTTATTATTCCTTAGTATTTAAGCTTTTTTATTACATTCCTTACAGATTCCATAAAGTTGCATCATATGACCTGTTAATTTAAACCCATGCTCTTTTGCTATATTGGATTGCCTTTTTTCTATCATAGGATCTTCAAATTCTATGATTATGCCACAACGTCTACATATCATATGGTCGTGATGAGGCTTGGTGGCAAGCTCAAATTTTTTACCCTGAGAACCAAAACTTATAGATGTTACCATTTCTGATTCTTCTAGTAAATTTAAGGTTCTATAAACTGTAGCTATTCCTATGTTTAGTTCAGGATGAGCCTCTTTTATAAACAAATACAGCTTCTCCGGAGTAAAATGCTCGTCGTTATTGTAAAGGGTCTTTAACAAAATTTCTCGCTGCTGTGTATATTTAAGCCCATTATCTTTCAAAACTTTCTTAAATTTCTCAAGAAGAGCATCGTATTCTAAATTTTCAATCATTGTTACTACTCCTTCCTTGTATTATTTTGATCTTCGATAATAATAGCACTTTGCATGGTTTTATTATCTTCGAATTTGATACTATTATCTTGCGTGGTTGTATTATCCTCAATTTGAATCATATTATTTTTCATTTTATCGATAGGCGTTTGGATTCTCTCTTCTATACTTTTTTTTACACTATTTACATCTATATTCATTATCCATTTTCCAGCAGTTAAAAGAATAGGATATAGCTTACTATCTTTAAAGTATGGCTCGATTTTACTATTTAAAGCATGGATGTTTGAGACGGTTACCACTAAAACAGAAAAAATAAGGAAAATTTTTAAACTTCCCATTAAAAATCCGCCTACTCTATCTAAAAAACCAAGACCACTTAATCCCGCAAGTTTTGCTAAAAACATTCCAATACCGACACAAGTAATCCAAAAGACGATAAGGATTGATAAAAAACCTGCGAAAAATAGTATAGAATCACCTTCTATTTTATAGACATTGTCACTTATGATTTTACCTGCATCGCTAGCAAATCTACTAGCTACAACTATTCCGCCTATTAGTCCTAATAGTCCAAAGACCTCTCTTATTAGTCCATTTATTATGCCTTTAATGCCTAAAATCAAGACCGCAGCTAATATGCCAATATCAAAAATTGTTACGAAATCCATTTTACATTCCTATTAAATTTCCAAGCTCCTGCTGAGCTGTTGAGTATCTCATAGCCATCTCTTTTGTGATAAGCTTATTTTGAATAGCCTTCATAAGAGATTGTGTCTGTGTAGTCATTCCTGTTGACTGCTGATTAAGTTGCATTTGAGAGTAAATTTGATGCACCTTATTCTCTCTTATCAAGTTTGCAATAGCAGGATTGTTTATTAAAATTTCATGAACAGCCAAACGACCTCCACCATTTTTTGGAAGCAGGCTTTGTGAAATTACTGCAGTAAGAGATACTGAGAGCATATTTCTAACCTGCAGCTGTTCTCCACCCTCAAAGCTATCTATAATACGGTTAATAGTCTGAAGAGCCGAATTTGTATGAAGTGTAGCAAAGACAAGGTGTCCAGTTTCTGCTGCAGTAATAGCAGTAGATATGGTCTCTCTATCTCTCATCTCACCAACAAGTATAATATCTGGGTCTTCACGTAACGAATATTTAAGAGCTCTTGCATAAGAGTGTGTATCCGTGCCTATATTTCTATGGGAAAATAAAGATTTTTTATTCTGATGAACGAATTCTACCGGATCTTCAATCGTAATAACATGTTTTCTTTCATTTAAATTTATCTCATTTAGCATAGCAGCGAGAGTAGTTGATTTACCACTTCCCGTAGGTCCTGTAACAAGTATCATTCCCTTTTCGCGTTTTACAATCTCCTTAAAAATACTAGGAGTCTTTAGATCATCAAGAGATGGGATTTCGGTAGGTATTATACGAAATGCCGCAGCTAAATCACCATTCATAGTATAGTAGTAGTTACCTCTAAAGCGACCTATATTCGGAAGTTCTATCGCAAAGTCAAGCTCTCTATTCTCTTCAAGCTCACTCTTTTGTGCATCGGTAACAAGGGCATAGCATATATCTTGTATGTCATGACCGCTTAAAATTCCGAGCTCAAGAGGACGCAAAGTGCCATCTATTCTTATTTGAGGTTCACTTCTTGATACAAGATGAAGGTCGCTTGCTTTATTGTGAACAACAGTCCTAAGCAGAGCTTCAAGGCTTATATTGCTATCGCTATACTTTTGCATCTTTACTACTCTATAATCTTAGGAACAACAAAAAAATGATCATTTCTTGCAGGCGCATTCTTCAAAATAACATCCACAACTTCAGACTTTATGCTAATATCATCCCTAAAACGAGTTCCGCCTTCTATAGAGCTTACAACAGCCTTTAAATCATCCAAATCAAGCTCATTTAAAATATCTACAAAATTCAAAATCTCACTAAGTTGATTCTTGATCTCTTCACGCTTATCATCTCCAATTTTTAGAGAACTAAGCTTTTCAAGCTTAGTAAGCAAACTATCATCTATATTCATAAAGACCTCTTAAATTTTCAAAATTTGATGCATTATAACACATTTTAGCTTTAACTTCGCGAGATTTCAGATTTATTATGCTACAATTACAATCTTTTAATTACTAAATTTAAGGAAACAAATTGGCTATTAAAGACGATATAAAATCTATACAAGAAGAGCTAAATACTGAAGAAAAGTTTTTAGAAAATATAATAAAAAGTGAAAGATTCATAAAAAAATATAAAAAAATGATAATTATCGCTTTAGCTTTAGGAGTCTTGGGTATAGGCGGATACTATACTAACAAATTTATAAAAGAGCAAAATTTCAAAGCTGCAAACGAGGCCTATGCAAAACTTATAATAAATCCTAATGATGCAGAGGCAAAGGCGGATCTAAAATCAAAAGACATCTCCTTATATGCCCTATATCAATTTAAAAACTCTATGGAAAACAATGATAGCGCAACTTTAAAATCTCTGCTTAACGAGCCGATAGACGAACTCTTAAAAGATATAATAAAAGCTCAACTGAATGAGCCTAGTGGGCAAATTTTAAATTCATACAAAACCCTAATAAAAGGATATATCCTAATAAGAGAGAACAAAATAGGCGAAGCTAAAAACGAGTTAAAAAAGATACCTCTCAATTCACAACTTCAATCTGTTGTTAAAAATTTTGAACACTATCAAGGAAATAGCAAATGAAAAAAATTTACACTATTGTATCGATACTGTCTGCACTATTTTTACTAGGAGGATGCGGAACCAAAAGACAATATTTTGAGCCTGAAAATGTAGATTTAAGAGTGAATTTTGACTATACCCTTCCTTCTCATATTTTAACAACTAGCGTTAATGGGGCTATACTTAAAAACGGTATGGTTGTAACAAAAGACGGAGTATTATCAAATGATATCGGCTTTACAAAAGACACAATACTTTTAAACGCCTATGAAGACAAGATTATTACCTCTTCTTTAGATGGAAATTTGATAGTTACAGGCAAGACAAAAGAAGTGCTGTTTCAAAGAAGTTTTAATGAGGCAATAGTATCTGCTGCAATAGATGGCGATAAACTGGCTCTAGTAACTGCTTCAAACATAATATATCTAATAGACACAATAAAAAATATAAATTTATTAGAGTTTGAATCATCTGCTATATACACCCAGGACTCAAGAGCTGCAGCGCCTTATTTTATGAGCTCTTTAGTGATATTCCCGACTCTCGATGGTAAGATCATGATAGTGGATAAAAATCAGGGTAAAATTTTAAGAGATGTTGTTGTAAGCAGTGATGAATTCTTTAATAATATAATATTTTTAGACGTTATAAATGACACAATGATAGCGGCGACAGGAAAAAGGATAGTGGTTATCAATCCGAAAAGAACACTTTACTATAATGGTGAGATAAAAAATATAGTTTCGCATAAAGACAGACTATACATCTTGAAAAAAGATGGGGAAATTTTACTAACGGATCTAAATTTGCAGAAATTAAATTCCATAAATTTTAAATTTGCAATCTTTTCAAATGCGATCACACTAGATGACCATTTATACATAATCGAGAAAAAGGGCTATCTGATAAAGGCGGATTTAGATCTTAAAAAGCACCAAATTTTTAGATTAAATGACGAGATAGACGACAAGAGCTTTATAAGCTTTAAGGAATTTTACTACGACAATAAATATCTTAAGTTAAAATGAGATGAGAGCCCGAATCTATAAAATTTTTGAAGACAAAAAGATTGTTTTAAAAGACCTAAAAGAGATTGACCTTAGTAAATTTACAAACAAAAGAACTCTTAATTGTGCTAGTGGCGTAGATTTAAAAGGTTTTTATACTCTTGTATTTATAAGAGAAGCTAAAAGTAGATTTTTAAAAAAAGAATTTGATGAAATTCTTGAAATTTACTCTAAAATCCAAGCTGACTTAGAGATAAATTTCAAGAAAAAAACTATATTTTATAGCTCGCCAATTTGCTCTAAAGCACAAAATTTAATGAAAGAAAACGGATTTAATTATGATTTTGTGTGATATAGGAAACACAAATGCAACTATATTTGAAGACGGAAAGATCTCAAAAATAAGTATAGATAAATTCCAAAATTTCAAGCGTAATGAGAAAATATATTATATAAGTGTAAATGACAGCATAAACCAAAAGCTTCAAAATGATAAAAACTTTGTAAATTTAGAGCCATTTTTTGAAATAGATACTATATATAAAACTCTTGGAATAGACAGGGTAGCCAACTGCTACAGTATAGACGAGGGAGTAATAGTAGACGCCGGAAGCGCTATAACAATTGATGTCATGGCAAACAAAATGCATCTTGGAGGATGTATAGTGCCGGGTATTTCTCAAAGCCTAAAGACTTATGAAAACATATCTTCTCGATTAAAAATAGCTCTAAATTCGCAGATACAGCTTGATGCGCTACCTCAAAAGACCGCCGATGCCATAAGCTACGGTATAGTAAAGCCTATAGTTTTACTAATAGAAAATATCTCAAACAACTCTAAAATTTATTTTACAGGCGGAGATGGGGAGTTCTTATCCAGATTTTTCAAAAACGGAATATACGATAGAATACTCATCTTTAGAGGAATGCAAAAGCTTATAGAAGAAAAGGAAATTTTATGATAACAATCGCTCTTCCAAAGGGTCGAATAGCCGAAGAAACTCTAATGATTTTTAGGAAAATTTTTAAGACACCTTTTTTATTTGAAGATAGAAAACTCGTAATGAGCGAACGTGGTTTTAAATTCTTAATGGTCAGAAACCAAGACATACCCGTATATGTAGTAAACGGTGCTGCAGATATTGGAGTGGTTGGGCTTGATGTTTTAGAAGAGCATAAGCCGGACGTACTTAGACTGCTCGATCTAAAAATAGGAAAATGCCGCGTATGCGTAGGGATAAAAGAAAGCGATAATCTGGACTATAGTGCGCCGGAGCTTAGAGTGGCCACTAAGATGCCAAACATATCCAGAAATTACTTTTCAACAAAGGCAACCGCACTAAAAATCATCAAGTTATATGGTTCCATTGAGCTTGCTCCGATTGTAGGGCTTAGCAATGCAATAGTAGATGTGGTCGAAACTGGGACTACAATGAAGAAAAACGGGCTTAAAGTAGCCGAAACAATAATGCACTCATCGGCCCATCTAATAGCAAATAAAAATAGCTTTATAATAAAAAAAGATGAGATCTTGTCGCTTTACGACAAGATAAAAAAAGAGATTGAAGATTAATTGCTTATTAAGAGTTGAAATTTTCTATCAAATCAGCAAAAACCCCATATAGCTTTTCGATCTCATTAACACTAACTCTCTCGTTAATAGCGTGAATTCTATCGTTTATTACTCCAAATTCTACTACTTTGACACCAAATTCAGCTAAATACCTAGCATCACTTGTGCCGCCCTTAGTATTTAGCTCAGGTATTACTCCACAAATTTTTATAACGGAATTTTGTATAGATTTTACTATTTTACTATCTTTATCGGTTAAAAATGGTTTTGCATTTTGGTTGATTTCAAGTTCATATTCAAATTCGCCAAATAGCTCTTTAATATAATCTTTTAAATTTTCTGCATTAGTTTGAATAGAATTTCTAACATTAAACATTACTTTTACTTCACCAGGCGTGACATTACAGACTTCCATACCTCCTCTTATATCAGTTATCACGATTTTACTAGGATCAAAAAATTCGCTTCCGTTATCCATGTCATACCCTGCAAATTTATAAAACACGCTTGCTAGTTGATGAACTGGATTTATGCACTTAGCAGGATATGCAGCATGCCCTTGAACTCCTTTGATTATAAGTTTTCCATTTATAGATCCTCTACGCCCGACTTTAATGGTATCTCCAAGTATTTTATCGCAAGTTGGCTCAGCTACTACAGCAAAATCGGGCAACATATGATTTTCTTCCATAAATTTAAGCGCCTCTTTAGTACCGTAAATCGCATCTCCCTCTTCATCACTGGTCAATATAACAGACAGAGTTCCTTTAAAATTTTTAGCTTCTTTACAAGCGCAAACAAATGCCGCAACTCCCCCTTTCATATCTTGAGCGCCCCTAGCATATATAAAGCCATCTTTTAAAATTGGCTCAAAAGGATCACTATTCCAGCCATTTCCAGGAGGCACTACATCCACATGACCAGCAAAAGCTAGATGTGGACCATCGCCAAATTTTTTAGTTAAAATTAAATTTTTAACTCCATTTTTATTTACAAAAATAGGTTTAAATTCATTACAAAAAGAGCTTATAAACTCTAAAGCCCCATCATCTTCAGGGGTTATTGATCTAAATTTAAGAAGTTCGGTGAGAAAATTTATAACTTGCATAGCGTTTCCAATTATTTTTAAATTTTAAAGCAATGAATCTGAAGGCTCGCCTAGATAAAATCCTTGAAATTCATCTACTCCAAGATCCACGCAAGTCTCAAATACGCTTTTTGAATGAACAAACTCGGCAACTATAGTTATATTAAGTTTCTTTGCGAAAGCTATTATAGCTCCTGCTACTGAGCGTGAGTCATCATCTGTGTCTATATTTTTTATTATAGATCCGTCTATTTTGATGAAATCAGGTTTTATTCTTAGAATATATGAAAAATTACTATATCCTGAACCAAAATCATCTATGGCTATTCTTACTCCCATATTTTTAACACGCTCGATAAACTTAACAACCCTCTCTAAATTTTCAAGATTCTCATCTTCTAGTATTTCAAATACCACACGATGTGCGATTTTGTATCTATTTATCTTATCTATTATGAATACGCTCATATCGCCATCTGTCATATCTCTTCCAGATAAATTTACTGATATTACAGCCTCTGGTTTATCTGCTATAAGCTTAAAGCTCTTTTCCAATAGCATTTTTTCTATATCGACATATCTCTTGATACGTTTTGATACATCTAAAAAAACATTTGGCGATATTATCTCTCTACTATTTTGTATACGAGCTAGCATCTCATACTTAACAACCTGTTTTTTTGAATTAAATATAGGCTGGTAGAAAGGAATAATTTTATCATTTATAATTGCGTTTCTAATCAAATTAGAACGCTTAATCTGTTCAACATACTGAGTTGTGTCATCAATGCTTTTAAGATAGCAAAAATAATCCTTTCCATTACTTTTTGCATATTCTAAGGCCAACATAGCTTTTTTAAAGGTATCATACTCATCAAGAGAAAATCCTACTGTACAATGTACCTCTATAAGATCTTGCTTATCCTCATCTTCTCTTTCAACATCTATAATGAGTCCCTTTAAAGTATCTAAAAGCTTTGTGGCGAGTTCTTCATAGCGATCTATAAAGAAATTTTTATCCTCCACAAATGTAAACTGATCTGCACCAGTTCTATATACTATCATTCCCTCTTTTTCGGCTATTCTTTTAGTGAGTTCGGCCAGATATACTAAAACCTGATTACATATGTTATATCCAAAGTAGTTATTCATCTTTCTAAAATTATCTATATCCATAATGACTATCTTAGGATTTTTCATAGACTCTATATCTTTTTGCAAAGACTCTTTATTTGGTAATCCCGTTAATGTATCAAAATATAGTCTATACTCTATTTCCGAGTTCTTTTTAGTAAGCTCGGAATTGATCTTGGTCATAAGACCATGACTTGTTTTTAACTTTCTAAAAAATAGAAAATATTGTAAGAGAGCTATTATAAGTATTATAGTTGTTACAATTAGTGTTGTTTTTAGATTGACGATAACCCACTCTTTAAAATAAGGGTCACCAAAGCCTGAAATTTTAGCATTATGAAGCATACGATAGCCTATAACTACATCTTTGTGCTTTTTAAAATAACATACCAAAATTTTATTATCAGGCATTAATTTAATATCTTTGTAGTGGTCGCTATTGATTAGTTTTTGGTATATTCTTGAATCCATATTGCAAACTTCATGCGGCAGAGGTTTACCGATTAAATCCGGATATTCTGAACTAGCCAAAACAATAAATTCTTTTTTAGTTTCAGAACCCTTTAGTATCCAAACAGGAATTGCCTTAGTCTCTTTTATATATTCTTGAAATTTTGCTATATTTTCTTTGGTGATATCTTTATAAATCGTCTCTACAACATTCATAAAAGACTCTACTTTCTGATTTATGGATATGTCCACAGGATGATCAATAGATCCTTTATATTTAATACTGAAAACATAAGAAATGATAGCAATATAACATATAAATAATATTGTTATAGGTAGTATTACAAATAGTCTAGTTGATTTCTTTAAATCGAAATTTTGCATTAGAACTTCTTAAGCCTCTTTTTTATAAGACAAACTGCCTTGTATTTTATCATCTTTTGTTTTAAAAAGCTATTAACAACCATCAACAAAACATCTATCTATAAAAATAACTTATAAAGCATATTTAACGCAAATCCTACTAATATAATTACACATACAATATTCATCCATTTTACTAAATTATGAGAGATAAATTTAGTGCTTTTATAGATTCCAAAAGGCATAGACACTATCCATATAAAAATAGCGACAACAAGCCCGACCATAACTAAATATACATTCTCAAAGCTTTTAGCATAGCTTGTCACACTAAGCCAAAAGCCTACCGTATAAGGATTTGTAAGAGTTACCAAGAAACCTTTAAAATAATTTCTAAGAAAATTTCCTTTGATTGCTCCAATCTGTTCATCTACTCTTATAGGTTTATTGGAATTTTTAAGTATAAGATATGATATATAAAAAAGATAACAGATACCAAAAGCCCCTAAAATTTTTGAGACAGTATCGCCATTTAAATATTCAAGCAGACCAAAGACCAAAAGCGCAAGATAAAATATATCAGCACTCATGGCTCCAAGCCCTATAGCAAAAGCTATCCAAAACGATTTTAGAGCAGCTGTCATTATCATTATATTTATAGGGCCTATTGGGACCGCCGCACCAAAACCAAAAAACAACCCTTGCAAAAATGCCGTCAAATCAATCCTTTAAAATTTCATATTAAGTAGTATAAATTGATAGATTTGGACTACTAAAGACGAATAATCTTTGCTCCAAAACCACCCTGATTTGGCGGTGCATCAAAAAATTCCTTTACACTAGGATGCTCTCTTAAAAAATTCTTGACCGCATAAGCCAGTTTGCCAGTACCTATACCGTGAAATACGCTTACCTCATCAAAGCCCATCACAAGGCTATCGCTTATAAATTTATCCAATTTGTCTATCGCCTCATCAGCACGCATTCCGTGCAGATCAAGCACCACATTTGCACTTCTTGGCTTTTGTATTTTCAAATTTACTTCTGATTTTTTTGGTGCAGATGGCGGATTTCCGCTTTTTTTTAGCATCTTTATAGGTACTCTCAAGCTTATGGCATCGGTTTGTATAGTCGCATCACCTTTGCTTAAATTTATCACCACTCCCTTTATTTTGCCATATTTTACATAATCTCCGACATTTAGCTCAGGTGCAGTAGCAACTTCTGGTTTTACTATCGTTTTTTTAGCTTCATTAGCCCTGTTTAAAGCGCGCTGTTTCTCTTTGGTATTATCTAAATTTATAGCTCTTTTGGCCTCATTTATAGCCTTAAAATACTCTCTTTCAAGCCTATTTACAATCTCTTGCTGCTCAATTTCAAAACGCTCTTTTTGATCTCTTAGGCTGTCTATTAGGCTGTCTAATTTTTGTTCTTTTTTGAGTGTATTTTCAAGCCTTTCTTTTAGCTCAACCTCTAAATTTAGAGTCTTTGAGATTATTTCATTTAAATTTTCTTTATCTTCTCCGTAAAGTCTCTTAGCCTCGCTTACCAAATTTTGCGATATCCCATATCTGGCCGCTGTTTCAAAGGCGTATGATTTGCCTATGGTTCCTTTTAAAAACTCAAATTTAGGACGTGAATTAGCCTCGTCATAAAGCGCGGCCACAAGCTCTACTTCGCTATTTTTGGCAAGTATCATAGCTAGACGTTTATGGTGAGTTGTTATTATCATCTTGATATCCTGAGCTATCAGCTTTTCTATCATCACCCCATATAGGCTTGCAGCCTCTTCAAAATCCGTTCCTAGTTCTATCTCATCGATACCTATTAGCAAATTTTTCTTTGTAAAAAGCTTGGAGAAATGCAGCATTCTGCCTGCAAAGGTTGAGATATCGTTCTTTACATTTTGCGGATCTTCGATAATGGTATCAAACTCTTTAAATCCGCCTATGCGAGAGTTAAGAGGATCTATTCTCATAGGCAAAAGATACTTAGCCATAAAGGCAGCAGCTATTATTGATTTTAGTAGCATCGACTTTCCGCCGGCGTTTACACCGGTTATCAAAAGCACCTTTTTACTAAAATCTACACTTACGCTCTTTGGATTTTTAAGCGCAGGATGGGCGAAATTTTTAAGAATTATCTTATCTGAGTTATCACTTAAAACAAACTCGTAATCCAAGCTTCTAGCTGTTAAAACCCTAGCACTATAGGCATCAAAAAGGTCAAAGGCTGTATTTATAAATTTTAAAAAGAGTAGATTCTTATGAAAAACTCCGCTAATTTGCTTTGCATACTCGTAAACTATCTGCTCTTTTTTATCTATTAGCTCACTCTGCTCTTTTTTTAGCTTTTCGATATTTGCTGGCATTACGTAAAAATAGCCGCTAGCGCTACGTGCTATAACGGTGCCCTTTAAAGCGTGATTAAATCCTCCTCTAACAAGCAACGCCTCTTGATTATTTATAAAATGCACCTGAGTATCGACAAGATAAGGGGTTATTGACTTAGAATATATAAGCCTTTTCATATCTGCATCAATTTGCGCTTTTTTTGTATTAAAAGCAGCCCTTATACCGATCAATCTCTCATCTATTTCATCTTTTAACTCGCCGTTTTTATCAAAATAGTTTGAAACCTTCAAAACAGCTTCTGGGGTCTCTATCTTAGCAAGCCACTCTCCAAGTTTTTTCTCAAATTTTAGAGTTTTTAGATAGGTAAAATATCTTATAATCTTAGAAAATTCGTAAATTTCACTTATATGAAGCACCGCTTGCTTGCTAAGGCGTATTATGGCATCATCTAAATTTGCCGTATTTTCGGGCTCTTTAAACTCCATTAAAGAGAGTTCAAGAATTTTTTCATAATGAAGCCTAGTATCACCCGGGATAAAGAGAGGTTTTTCGCGGGCCAAAAATGAGCTAAATTTAGCTATATATTCGGTTAAATCAAGGGTTTGAATAAGCCTATCCACCTATTTAGCCTCACAGTTTTTTATATCTACTTTTACACTACTAAGCTCTTTTATGCCTCGCTTTGCCACAAAAGAGGAGGTGCCGAATTCATAATTAAATTTTGAGTTCGTTACCTCAATATCTCCACACTTTAAAACCTTGCCCTGATTAAATAGGGTTAAAATTTCTTGCGATTTAGCCTGCCTGTTTTCAAACTCAAATTGATAAAAGCAAGCGGCCGCACATACAATAGAAATAGCTATCGTAAGCAGTATCTTGGCTCTCATATTAAGGCTTTCGTGCTTTATACTAAACAGCAAAACAACCAGTAAAAAAGCTGCTAAAATAAATAAAATTCTCATAAATTTCCTCTCAACTGATATGTTATATCTCCCGCCCCAAAGCCGATTACAAGCCCGTCATCAAGCAAATTTTTTACTCCAAATTCATCTATAAATCCAATAGCATCGCCTTCTCGCTCAACTTTTTTAGTCATTACCGGATTATACTCTTTAAATTCATCCTTCAAATCGATATCTATAGGAGTTTCACCTGCCCCATAAACAGGTAAAATCACAAGCTCGTCTACACCTTTAAAACTCTCTTTGAACGCATCCAAATTCGCACCAAGCCTGGTATATCTATGCGGTTGAAATATCGCTGTCACCTTTGAGATTCCAAGCAATTTAGCATACTCAAATGCTGATTTTAAAGTAGCTTTAATCTCCGTAGGATGATGTCCATAATCATCTATAAGCACAAATTTACGACTTGCGGTAAGTATGTCAAAGCGTTTTTTTATCCCTTTAAAATTTAGCAAATTTTCTCTAATTGAGCTTAAAGATACCTCGTTAATTGCAGCCAAAATTGCCAAACTAGCGTCAATTGCTATATATTCGCCCATTCCAAGCACCTCAAATTTGCCCAAATTTTTTAGATTAAAGGTGGTATATGGGACAAAATCTCTTACAACCATATTCATATCGGTTATATCAACGCTTGGATTTAGTCTAACCGCCTCTATCTTTAGGGTGCTTAAAAACTCATCTTCAGCATTTATCACCCTAACTTTAGCACGCTCTAAAAATCCGCGATATGCGGCATGAAATTTTTCCAAATCATGCTCGTAATGCTCCATATGCTCAGGCTCTGCGTTAGTCACAACAGCAAGATAGGGATTTGAGTTTAAAAAGCTAGAATCGCTCTCGTCAGCTTCAAAGATCACATTTTCATGTGCCTCGTATTTCATATTGGAGTTAAACTGCTTAGATATCGCCCCTATGATCACAGAGCCTTCAAGCAGGCCAGACAACATCGCAGAAGTAGTACTTTTGCCGTGAGCTCCAGCCACAGCAAATACACGCTTGCCCTCTAAAACCATAGGTAATGCCTCTTTGCGAGACAGGCACTTTATGCCTTTATTTTTAGCCTCGACAAGCTCGATATTATCGCTCTTTATGGCAGCTGAATATATAACGAAATCTTGATCTTTAATAGCCTCTTTGCAGTGCGGAGTAATAACTTTAATGCCTTGATTTTGTAGCTCTATGATAGTCGAGCTCTCTTTGATATCACTACCACTTATCTCAAAACCTTTTTCATTCAAAAACCTAGCGATTGCCGAAATTCCTATGCCGCCTATACCTATAAAATGGACTTTTTTCAAAATTTGACCTTGAATTTAAAATTTATATCGATTATATCCAAAAGAGACTTAGATACTTTTAGCTATTTAAAATAAGAAATTAGACAATTAAACAAGTCCTCTCTTGTGAAGTATCTTTCTAAATTCCCACAAATTTCTTGCATTACCAATCTTTTGCTTACTAACCTTTGCCAGCAGCATCTCTTCACCGTTTCCAAGACTAGCTTCAACTTCACCTAAAGGATCAATAAGCATCGTATCTCCGTAAAAATTCCACTGACCGGCGGTTACCTTATGATTTCCCACGCGATTTACCCGTAAAATATATGTATTATTCGTAAAAGCTCTAGTCTTTAAAAGCTCTTCCCAGCGATTTTCACTAAAAAAAGTGCTCGCAGTCGGCATTACTATGATATCTACTTTTTTATTCATCATATATGCCCAGACAGGGTCAAAGTGAGATTCGTAACCAAACATCACACCGATTTTAAATTTTTCATGCATAAAGGTCATAAAATTTATCTTGTCCTCTTGAGCGTTATTAAAGAATTTCGCCTCATTCCAGTGTGAATACGGCATTAAAATTTGCTGTTCATGAAATTTGACTCCGCTATTATTAAATTTTGCAACGACTTTTATAAATTCCTTTCCTTTGCTTAAAACGAAAGGCGCAACTATAGTCAAATCATATTTACTGGCAAGATTTAAAAGCGACTCTTTTTTCCTCTCACTCTGCTCTTTTATAATGCTTTTAGGCATGGTCTCAAGTTCTTTAAAAAAGCTATTTAGAACATACTCTCCAAGCACTATAAGACGAGCATCCTCATCGGCACACATCTTAAAATAATAATCAAGTCTAGAATCGCTCATAGGTTGAGTTGCAAGCTGCAATGCACAAATTTTACTCATCTTTTTCATCCCCTACTTCGTTTATGACAAGCTTGGCGTTTTGTAAAATTTTAGCCGCCTCATCAAGAAGTTTCTTGCCCTCTTTATGGAGCTTTACACTCTCCTCTAGACTGATATTCTCATCGCTTAATCGCTCTAAAATCTCATTTGCCTTTATAAGCTTATCTTCAAACTGATCCTGCTTTATCTCTTCACTCATCTTAAAACCCTTTTTACATGATCTTCAAATTTATCAACTTCAACCAAAAACGCGTCATGACCGTAACTGCTATCTATCTCTATATATTCGCATTCGCAAGGCTTTTCAAGATTGGCAATCTCATCAGCCATCTCCTTCATGCAACTTGGCGGAAATAATATATCGCCGCTAAATGATATGAGCGTAAGTCTGGCGCGAATTTGTGAAAGCGCGTCACCAAGGCTATCGTAGTGGCGAGTGCAGTCAAAGATATTCATCATCTTAACGATATAAAGATAGCTTAGCGGATCAAATCGCTTCGGGAAATTATGCCCGTTATACTCCATATATCTATCTACTTGAAAACGCCCCGTAAGCTCGTAAAGTCCGTCTGTTTCCACATAGTTTCTGCCAAATTTCACGTCCATTGAATCAGGGCTTAAAAAACTGATATGTCCTACCATTCTACCAAGCGCCATACCAAGAAGTCCGCTTTCAGCCAAATCATTTGGATCGTATTCGCCGTTTTTAAACTCCTTGTCGCGCAAAATGCCCTCTATTGCGATTTTATTAAAGGCGATCGCCCAAGGCTTGGTCTGGTAAGTGCTTGCCATGATTATTACATTTTTTGCAAATTCAGGAAATTCGATAGCAAAACAAAGCGCTTGCATACCGCCAAGACTGCCGCCGATAACCGCGTGAGCCTGTTTGATACCAAGCCTTTTAAAGAGCTTCATCTGAGCTTTTACCACATCGCTTATCGTAAGAACTGGAAACCTCAAGCGATACTGCTTGCCTGTGCTTTTTTCGATACTAAGCGGATTTGTGGAGCCAAAATTTGAGCCTAAGATATTTACACAGATGACAAAAAACTTATTCGTATCAACTGCTTTGTCATCACCTATAAATCCGTCCCACCAGCCTGATTTCGTATCGTTTTCATACCTGCCTGCGGCATGGTGTGAGCCGGTAAGTGCGTGGCAGATGACAATAACGTTGCTTTTATCCTGATTTAAATTTCCGTAAGTTTCATAAACAAGCTCAAAATTTGAGAGAATTCGACCGCTCTCAAGGTAAAGCGGTTCGTCAAATTTCTCTCTTTTGGTTTTTAAATTTAACACTAATTAACTTTATAGTTCGGTGCTTCTTGTGTTATAACGACGTCATGAACGTGACTTTCTTTAAGTCCCGCACTGGTAATCTCAACAAATTCGGCCCTTTCTTGAAGAGTTGCGATATCTTTTGAGCCGCAATAACCCATAGCGCTTCTTAGACCGCCAAGTAGTTGGTGCACAACCTCTTTGATACTGCCGACATAAGGCACACGACCTTCGATACCCTCTGGCACAAGCTTATCTTGAGCGGTACCTTCCTGAAAATATCTGTCAGAGCTTCCTTTTGTCATAGCTCCGATAGAGCCCATACCTCTATATACTTTATATTGTCTTCCTTGGAAAGTTATAACTTCTCCTGGACTCTCCTCGCATCCTGCAAGCAAGCTTCCGGCCATAACGCAACTAGCGCCTGCGGCAAGAGCCTTAGCTATATCTCCTGAATACTTAATTCCACCGTCTGCTATAACAGGAATGCCATATTTTTTAGCCTCGTTTGCACAGTCATCTATGGCTGAAATTTGCGGCACTCCTACTCCCGCTATAATTCTTGTAGTACAAATCGATCCGGGACCGATTCCTACTTTTATGCCGTCTGCTCCTGCCTCTGCCAAGTCTTTAACTGCAGCTGGATTTGCAATATTTCCAACAACTACATCTACGTTAAAATTTGCTTTTACCTGTTTTAGAGTATCTATGATACCTTTTGAGTGTCCATGCGCAGAGTCCATAACTATAACATCCACGCCAGCTTCCACAAGAGCTTTAGCCCTATCAAACTGTCCTACGCCAATAGCAGCAGCAACACGAAGCCTGCCATATCTATCTTTATTGGCATTTGGATACTCTTTACGTTTTTTAAGATCTTTTATCGTTATAAGTCCTTCAAGATGTCCATCTTTATCGACTATAGGGAGCTTTTCTACTCTATTTTGACTAAAAATTTTCTCAGCATCATCAAGAGTGCAGCCCTTTGGAGCGGTTATCAAAGGAGCCTTTGTCATACGATCTTTTACAAGCACTCTTCTATCGTTTTCAAACCTCAAATCACGGTTTGTTAAAATTCCAATCAGTTTATTTTCGCTATCCACAACAGGAACTCCTGAGATATGAAGATCTGCCATCATATCAAGTGCATCACCAACCGTCGCATCTGGAGATATAGATATGGGATCTATTATGACCCCGCTTTCGCTCTTTTTTACTCGTCTTACTTCGTGAACTTGAGAGGCTATGTCCATATTTTTATGTATTACCCCTATACCACCTAAACGAGCCATCATAATGGCTGTCCTGTGTTCGGTAACCGTATCCATAGCAGCCGATACAATAGGGATATTTAAAGTAATGTTTTTAGAAAATACACTCTTTATACTAACTTCTTTAGGTAAAATTTCAGAATACTGCGGAACTAAAAGCACGTCCTCAAAGGTGAGAGCTCTTTTAACTATCTTCATCTTTATCCTTTTATTAAATTTTCCAAGCCAAATGCACCATCAAGCAGAGTCTGCTCATCCCATGCTTTAGCCACAAGGTGAGCCGAGACATTTAAGCCGTTTTTATCCTTAGCCACAGGAACAGATACCGCAGGAAGTCCGGCCAAATTGACACCTATAGTATATATATCAGCTAAGTATGATTGAAGCGGATCCGTAATATCACCAAATTTAGGAGCCGTAGTAGGTGCTACAGGCATTAGCATGAGATCGCATTCGCTTAAAATTTGCTCATATTTTGCTTTTGTATACGCTCTTGCTTTTTGCGCTTTTATATAATAAGCATCGTAATATCCGCTACTTAACACAAAGGTTCCTAGTAAAATTCTTCTTTTTACTTCATCACCAAAGCCTTCCGAGCGAGAGTTGATATATAGCTCTTTTAAATTTTTAGCCTCTGCTCTGCGTCCATATCTAACTCCGTCAAAACGGCTTAAATTTGCACTCGCTTCGGCAGTTCCTATTATATAATAGGTTGCTATATCATATTTTGAAGTGTCTAAATTTTTATAAACTATCTTATGTCCATTTGATTTTAATACATCAACTGCTTTTAAAAGTGCGCTTTTAGTCTCTTCACTAGCCTCGTTTATGTAGTTTTCTATCACACATATTGTTAGTTTTCTATCGGCGTTAAGCTTATCTGCAGTAGTTTCGAATTTCTTATTTACGCTTGTACTATCTCTTTCATCGTGTCCTGCGATGATATCATAAAGTATCGCGGCGTCTTCGACGTTTTGAGTTATAGGTCCTATTTGATCCAAACTGCTTGAGTAAGCTCCAAGACCATATCTACTTACGCGTCCGTAAGTCGGCTTAAAGCCCACACATCCGCAAAATGCAGCAGGCTGACGAATACTACCGCCTGTATCACTTCCAAGTGCAGCTATAGCTATACCGCCGCCAACTGCCGCCGCCGAACCGCCACTACTACCGCCAGGGATGTGGGCGTTATTTAAAGGATTTAAAGTTTTTCCATAAATTGAACTCTCGGTAGTGTTACCCATCGCAAATTCGTCCATATTTGTTCTACCAAATGGTGCTAAATTCGCCTCTAAAAGCTTTTCTATAACAGTTGCGTTATAAGGCGCTATGTAACCCTCTAAAATTTTAGAGCATGAAGTGATACTCCAGCCATCTACCTGAATATTATCTTTTATCGCGATAGGCACGCCTTCGCCAAGTTTTGAGATAGGCAAATTTGCAAGCTGTTCTACATAAGCTCCGAGTTTTTTCTCGGCTATGATTTTTGCCTCAAGCTCGCTTCTTAGCGACTTTATCTCCTCGCTTGAGAGCTTTAAAGCCTCTTTTAAAGTTATCATCTGTTTTCCTTAAATTTATTTACTAAAACTATACCGATGCCTACTACGCAAAATATCGTTGCTATAGTGGCTACGATGACGCTAAAATGTATCGGCTCAGAGAGCATTTTTAAGCACTCTTTCACATCTCGGGCAGGTTTCGCCGTCATGCTTAGCGCTAAATTTCCAGCATCTTGGGCACTTAAATTTGCTTGACATTACAAGCTTAAATTTGTCATGTCCTATCTCAAATTCAGCCAAACTATCCTTATCATCAAGGCTCTCGATCTCGCTTACCATGTACCAGTCAGTTATCTCGTCTAAATTTTCGCTCAGAATAGAATTTGAGCTGGTTTGAAGCACTAGTTCAAGAGTTGATTTTATCTTTTTATCTTTTTTAAGCACGTCTATAAGCTCAAAGAATTTCTCTCTACTTTGAGCTAAAAGCTCATCATCCACTTCAAATTCAAACTCTATGGGCGCATACTCAAGATCAAATGCATCTTTGGCTCCGTTTTTGATAATCTCAGGCGCGTAGTCCATAACCTCATCAACCGTATATGTAAGCGTCGGCGCGATAAGCGGCAAGAGCGCTCTTGTGATGATAGCCATCGCGCTTTGAGCCGATCTTCTGCGATCGCCGTCCATCTCGTCACAATATAGCCTATCCTTGCAAATATCAAGATAGATACCCGAAAGATCGGCACTCAAGAAATTCATAAGTACGCTAAAGCCTTTTGAGAAATCGTAATTTCTAAACGCCGCCTCAACCTCGCTAAAAGCACGTCTAGCACGGCTTAGTATCCACTTATCAAGGATGTTGAAATTTGAAGTCTCCAGATCATCCAAATCATTTACGTTTGCAAGCAAAAATCTTATCGTGTTTCTTATCTTGCGGTACTGTTCGCTAACTTGCTTTAAGATGTTATCGCTTATCTTTAAATCGCTTGAATAGTCACTTAGTGCAACCCAAAGGCGCAAAATTTCAACGCCGTAAGTTTTGATAACATCTTGCGGAGCTACGACGTTACCCTTACTCTTACTCATCTTTTGACCGTTTTCATCAACGGTAAAGCCGTGAGTTAAGACGCTTTTATAAGGCGCTTGTCCCTCTGCCGCACAGCTTAAAAGAAGTGAGCTTTGAAACCAACCTCTGTGCTGATCGCTGCCTTCTAAATACATATCGGCCTGATAGCCGCCCGCGTCGTAATCTCCGCTCTTTAAAACAGCAGACCAAGTGCTACCGCTATCAAACCATACATCAAGGATGTCGGTTACTTTTTCTAAATTTTTAGCGTCATATTTGGAATTTGGCGGTAGAAGCTCTTTAATTTCCATATCCCACCAAGCATCAGCTCCCTTTTCTTCAAAAATTTTGGCTACAAAATCCAAAATTTCACTGTCAAATATCGGCTCTTTCGTCTCTTTATCTCTAAAAAACGCGATTGGCACACCCCAATCTCTTTGGCGAGAGATACACCAGTCAGGGCGATTTGCAACCATCAGCCCTATCCTTCTTGCGCCGCTTGCAGGGTAAAATTTAACCTTTTCTATCTCCGCAAGTGCAACCTCTCTTAGGGTTTTTCCATCTATCTTTGGCTCGTCCATAGCGATAAACCACTGCTTGGTCGCGCGGTAAATAACAGGCTTATGTGTTCTCCAGCAGAAAGGATAAGAGTGGGTAAATTTACTAACCTTAAGCAGGCTTTTGCCCAAAATTTCTAAAATTTTCTCGTTGGCCTTAAATATATGCATGCCAACCAGCTCATCCACCACGTCCGCACGGAAAAGCTTCTTGGCTCTAAGCGTAAAGTCGTAAAGGCCAGCCTCATCCACAGGCATGATGACTTCGATGCCGTATTTTAAGCTTATGTGATAGTCATCCTCGCCGTGTCCAGGAGCCGTATGGACAAGTCCTGTTCCGCCGTCCATAGTAACGTGCTCGCCTAGGATAAATTTAGACTCGCGGTCGTTTAGAGGATTTATGGCGTGGAGATTTTCAAGTTCGCCTGCTTTGAATTCCTTAACGATATCGCCTTTTGTAAGCCCTTCTTTAACGAGCTCTTCGATCATCTCTTTGGCAAATATCAAATTTTCAGCCGTAACTACGTATTTTTCATTTGGATTTAAGCTTATGGCTTGGTTTGCAGGAAGAGTCCAAGGAGTCGTAGTCCAGATGACTGCGCTTGCCTCTTTTACTCCAAGTTTTTTTAGCGCCTCATTGCCTAGTTTAAAGGCTACGTAGATGCTATAGTCCTCTTTGTCTTCATACTCGACTTCAGCTTCTGCAAGGGCTGATTTTGCCGCCCAGCTCCAGTAGACAGGCTTGCTTCTCTCGATCAAAAGGCCGCGCTTAGCGACCTTACAGAGCGTCTTATAAATTTCAGCCTCAAATTTAAATTTCATCGTAAGATAAGGATCGTCCCAGTCGCCAACTATACCAAGCTGCTTAAAGCCCTCTTTTTGGATCCCTATAAACTCTCTTGCATGCTCTCTACAAAACTCCCTGATCTGAGTTGTGCTCATCTCCTTTTTCTTCTCGCCGAGTTTTACCTCAACTTGCTGCTCGATAGGCAAACCGTGGCAGTCCCAGCCCGGAGTATAGCGGATATCTTCGCCAAAGAAGTAGTGAGTCTTAGTGATGATGTCTTTTAGGGTTTTGTTAAGTGCGTGTCCGATGTGCAAATTTCCGTTAGCGTAAGGGGGTCCGTCGTGGAGGCTGAAGCTCTTTTTCGCCTTTTGGCGTTTGGCTTTCATTTTAGAGTAGATGTCTCTCTCGCCGTACCATTTTTCTAGCCGCGTCGGTTCGTTTTGCGGCAAGCTTCCTCGCATAGGAAATTCGGTGCTTGGAAGCAGGAGTGTATCTTTATAGTCCATCTTGTTGCCTTGTTTCAAATTTGTAAATTTTATCTAAGCAGTGATTAAAGGCTACTGAAAATCGAGCGTTAAGCCAAAAATTTAGTCGATTTTTTTGTGATATAATTTCAAAAATTAAGGAGGTTTTTATGAAAAATGCACTTTTGATAATCGGAGAGGATTTAAGCATAAACGCCGCTTTTTTGGGCTATATTTTTAGCTTTTACAAGGCTCATTTTAAAGAGCTTGGAGAGTTTAGCTTCGCCAATAAAAGCGACAAAGAGTTGCCATTTATCATAGAAAACTTATGCTCTAAATTTGATACTCTTTGCATATTTGCCTCAAATGAAAACTACGCAACTACGGCTAAAATTTTGGCTACATTAAGCGAGGATTTAATAGAACTAAAGGAGCAAAATACACTTGCGCCAAGCAAAGCTATAACAATAACGAAAGATAGCTTTTTAATAAATTTAAATAATACTCAAGTAAATCTTATAAAAGCTATTCCAACTAAAGAAATAGGGCAAATTCACATAAAACCAAATATAAATTTTACTTATTTTAACCTATTTGATATCGATAGCGAAAGTACTAAAATTTTATTAGAACCGATTGCTAAAACTTATGAGGTACAAATTTATCTATCCCAAATCATAGAGAATTTAGTTATCGTAAGGGCGGAAGCTAATAAATTTGGTCAGATAGAAAGCTTTATAAACGGTGTTAAAAATCTATTTTCTCAAAAATTTATCGCTAGCAAAAATTTAGTTGAACATATCGCAAAAACACTCATTAGAAAAAATCTAAAAATTACTTTTGCGGAGTCTTGTACAGCTGGGTTAATAGCAGCTAAATTTGGTCAATTTGCAGGAGTTTCAGCCGCTTTTGACGGCTCGCTTATAACTTATGCAAACGAGATTAAAGCAGAATGGCTAGGAGTTGGCAAGAATACTATTGAAACTTATGGAGCGGTAAGCGAACAATGCGTAAATGAGATGCTAAGTGGGGTCATTCGCTCAAGCGGAGCTGATTTCGCATTGGCCGTGAGCGGCATAGCGGGACCTGACGGCGGAAGCGTAGAAAAACCCGTAGGAACTGTATTTGTAGGAGCCTTAAGCAAAAACGGCAAGATCATAGTCGATAGGCTAAATTTAAAAGGAGATAGAAACTACATAAGAGAACAAAGCGCACTGCACGCCTATACATGCTTATTGCGCATTGCTCCTGAAATCTTTTTTTGAATAAATTTTATTTATTAAAAGGAACAGGCTCGTAGCCTTGTCTAATCAAAGCACCCATTCCGCCATTTAAATTTATGATATTTAGCCCACCAGAATCAAGCATTCTAGCTGCATGAAAGCTTCTATTGCCGCTTCTACAAATCAAAGCTATAGGTTTTGAGATATCAAAGTTATCCTTTAGCTCTTGTATGAATTTAGTAGTATTGTAAGGATCAAAGGTTATTGTTTTAGCACCTTTTACTATGCCTGTAGCTCTCCATTCTGGCTCTGTTCTGATATCTACAATCTGCTCGTAATCATTAATGTTTTGAGGTGTTACATTAACAATTTGAAACTGAGAAAAAGCAGCGGATGCAGCCATTGATAGAAGTAGAAATTTTTTCAATTTTTTGCCTTTTATTTTTAAAATTGGCGAAATATTACCACTTTTTTGTTAAAAAATTTTTAACAAGTGCTTATATTATAATCTTAACACCTTCCTCTCGGCATAAGCTGTATTTACAATACTTAATATTATTATAAGAAATAAATGCTAATATTTTGAGTTTCAATACCATTAAAAAGGATAGACATGAAAAAAAGCATATTAGCTTTAAGTTTGCTGGCAAGTTTTGCACTTGCTGCTGAAATAAACATATATTCTGCTCGCCACTATGACGCTGACACACAACTTTATAAGTTATTCGAAGCAAAAACTGGAATTAAAGTAAATGCAACTCAGGCAAAGGGTGGAGAGCTTATTAAAAAGCTTGAGGTAGAGGGCGATAGCTCTGTAGCGGACCTTTTTATCACTGCAGATGCCGGAAATTTCTACACAGCTAAGAAAAAAGGCGTATTGCAATCCGTAAAGTCTCAAACTCTAGAAAAAATCGTTCCGGCTCAATATAGAGACGCAGAGGGATATTGGTTTGCTATCTCAAAAAGAGCTAGAATAATAGCTTATGACAAGAGAAATTTTGATCCAAGTATAATTAAAAACTATCAAGACCTAACCAAACCTGAGCTAAAAGGCAAACTTCTAATTAGAAGTGCTACAGCAGGATATAACACATCTCTTCTGGCTTCAATTATAGAGAGCGAAGGCGTAGACGCAGCTAGCAAATGGGCTAAAGGCACTCTAGCCAACTTAGCTCGTGATCCAAAAGGCGGCGATAGAGACCAAGCTAAAGCAATATTTGCAGGAGAGGGTCAAGTAGCGGTAATGAACACTTACTACATAGGGCTTATGCTAAATTCTCCAAAGCCTGAGGATGTAGAGGTAGCTAAAATTTTAGGAGTAATCTTCCCTAATCAAGATAACCGCGGAACACACGTAAATATTAGCGGTATAGCGCTTACAAAAGCTTCTAAAAACAAAGAGAATGCTATCAAATTTATGGAGTTTATGGTAAGTCCTGAGGCTCAAAAGATACTTGCAGGCATTAACTACGAAT
The DNA here is from genome assembly GCF_012978835.1 of Campylobacter sp. RM16190. Taxonomy (NCBI): domain Bacteria; kingdom Pseudomonadati; phylum Campylobacterota; class Epsilonproteobacteria; order Campylobacterales; family Campylobacteraceae; genus Campylobacter; species Campylobacter sp. RM16190. The sequence goes on from NZ_LIWS01000001.1 coordinate 328,791, forward strand.
ATCCTGTAAATACAGCAGTAGAACCGAGCGATACAATCAAAGCGTTTGGAAAATTCAAAGAGGACTCAACTCCACTTTATAAATCTGTAGAAAAAATAAGCGAAGCCGTAAAAATATTTGATATGGCTGGCTGGAAATAAGTGAATATCAAATCTTGGGCGATTACGGTCGCCCTCATCATCCTAGTCCCTATTATTAGCATTTTTTTCGAGATAGCTTTTGGAGACTACTCCAATTTAGAGCATTTTTTTAAATATCTATTTTTAAGGTATATTCAAGGCACTTTTTTAGTAGCTTTCGGGGTCTTGGCTCTAAGTGCCACAATAGCCGTTATTTCGGCATGGATAGTAGCTAACTACCGATTTCCTTTTGTAAATTTCTTTGAATATGCCCTAATGCTTCCGCTTGCCATACCAGCTTACATATTTAGCTTTTGTTATGTCGGAATAATGGAGTTTCAAGGCTATTTTCATAAAATTTTCGGCTTTAGGCTTGATTTTATGAATATTTACGGAGCCATTTTTGTGCTTTCTTTATCGCTTTATCCATATATCTATATGTTCGCAAAAACTTCCTTTAAAACTCAGTCGAAAGTGCTTTTTGACGTATGTAAAATTTATAAACTGTCTCAGTTTAAAATATTTAGGGTAGCCGTGATGCTCTCTAGACCGGCCATTATAGGCGGAGCAATGTTAGTTTTAATGGAAACTTTAAGTGATTACGGAACTGTGGCTTATTACGGAGTGGCAACATTTAGCGCAGGGATATTTAAACTATGGTTCGATTTAGGAGACTCATACTCCGCATCTATTTTGGCTGCAATGCTAATGGTTTTAGTATTTATCATAATGATATTTGAGCATATCAATAAAAATTCGAAAGGCTATAGCTTTAATACACACAATATCGCAAAGACAACAGCCAAAAGCGAGCTTAACACTATCGGGAAAACTTTAGCTTTCTTGTGGTGCTTTGTAATTTTTTGTTTGGCATTTTTATTTCCTGTTATCTGGCTTGTTTATTGGAGCATAATGACGATTCAAGATTTCAAGCTAGAATTTATAACCATGGCTGGAAATTCGCTTCTAATGGCTATCATAAGTGCAATTTTAATAACTTTTATTAGCTTCTTTCTAGTATTTTCAACAAGAATTATCAAAAACAATAAGCTAAATACATTCTTGCTAAAAACTACCTCTCTTGGCTATGCACTCCCAGGGGCAAGCATAGGCCTATGCGTGATGATAGTATTCGGATATATAGATAGAAATTTTGGCACCCAATTTTTATCAGCCTCGTTTGTCGTATTGATCTTTGGCTATATTGTAAGATTTTTAGCGACTTCTGTATATGCCGTAGAGAGTGGTTATGCAAAGATTCCAAAAAATATAGATGACGCAAGCCTACTTCTTAATAGATCTAAATTCACACTTTTTTTTAAAGTGCATTTTCCCCTATTAAGGCACTTTTTCTTTCTTTCGTTGATTGTAGTTTTTATAGACATTGTAAAAGAGCTGCCATTAAGCCTGATACTTCGTCCGCTTGGCTTTGAAACTCTTAGCATTAGAGCGTTTTTCTACGCCACAGACGAGAGATTATATGCGGCAGCATTGCCATCTTTACTAATAGTTTTGCTATCTTTAGTGGCAGTAATTTGGCTTGAAATAATATCTAGGAAAAAAGCGTAATGGGAATTTTAAATATTAGAAATTTAAACAAGAAATTTAACAACATAGATGTTTTGAAACATATAAATTTGACACTAAAAGAAGGTGAAATTTTAAGTATTTTGGGTGAAAGCGGATGCGGTAAAAGCACTCTTTTAAGAATTATAGCCGGACTTGAGACAAAAGATAGCGGAGATATAGAACTTAAAAAAGGTTGTGGTGTGGCCATGATGTTTCAAAACTACGCTCTATTTCCGCACTTAAATGTAAATAAAAATATCGAATTCGCTCTTTCAAAAATGCCTAAAAACGAACGTGATATAGAGATAGAGAGTCTGCTTGAGAAATTTAAAATAAAAGAGCTAAAAAATAAAATGTGCGATCAAATTTCAGGAGGACAGGCTCAACGCGTGGCATTTGCAAGAGCAGTGGCAAACAAAGAAAAGCTTTTATTACTTGATGAGCCGTTTGCAAATCTAGATCACAATCTCCGCCATACTTTAAGATCTGAATTGAAACAGTTGATTAAACAAAACGGTCTAAGCGCAATAATGGTAACTCACGATAAAGAAGATGCCTTTATGCTAAGCGATAGAATTGCACTTATTAAAAATGGTATTATTTTAGATATTGGCACACCTAAAGAGCTCTATTTTAATCCAAGTAGTTTCGAGGTGGCAAAATTTTTAGGCGAAATGAATTCTGTGGCAGGATACAATATAGAAGTGCTTCCAGATGAATTTAAACAGTGGCTTAAGAATAAGAGATATATGTTTAGACCGGAACAAATTATAAGCGGCAATAAATTTGAAGCAAATGTATTAAGTTGCCGATTTTTAGGTGCATTTTATGAGCTTGAATTAGAATTTATGAATGTAAAATTTAAAAGCATCATAAACTCAAATATTGAAATAAGTGATAAATTTGGCTTTGATTTAAACTAAAATATTAACTAAATTCTCATAAAATATACCAAATAAAACAAAAAGGCTATTTTATGAATAAAATTTCAATCCTCCTAATACTTTTAACTCTACTTTTATCTGGATGCTCTGACGGCAAACAAGCTAAAGAAATAGTTGATTCCACAAAAGACGCTGCCAATAAAATCATAGAAAAAGGCTCTGACGCCGCAAAAGATGTTATCGATAAAACCTCAGAAATAAAAGGAAGCACACAAGACATCATAGATACGGTTACCGATAAGGCTATAAAAAGCGCTGAAGAGATCAAAGATAAAGTAGAGAGCACTATAGATGAGATAAGAAAAGACACTAAAGATATTTTAAATAACATGCTAGAGGCAAACAGCACAAAAGAAAAACAAAAATCAGAAGAGATTTTTAAAATATAATCAAGATGGTGTCCTCAGCGAGATTCGAACTCACGACCTCAAAATTAGGAATTTTGCGCTCTATCCAGCTGAGCTATGAGGACAAAAGGTAAAAAACAAATACTATTCTTGATAAATATTCAAATAAACCAAGTAAATTTTATAAAATATGTTTGCAATCTTATTAATTTAAATAAATTTAAAAAGGGCGAGAAAGTCCCGCCCTAAATTTTAGCCGTTTCTCTTTTTAATGATCTCTTCAGATACGTTTTTAGGAACTTCTTCATAGTGATCAAATTCCATAGAGTACGTAGCACGACCTTGAGTTTGGCTTCTTAGGTCTGTTGAGTAGCCAAACATCTGAGCAAGTGGGCAGAACGCTGTAACTATCTTATTACCGCTTCTTTCATCCATTGAGCTAACTTGTCCGCGGCGCTTGTTAAGGTCGCCGATAACATCACCCATATACTCTTCAGGAGTTTCAACCTCAACCTTCATCATAGGCTCAAGTATAACTGCGCCCGCTTTTCTAGCGCCTTCTTTAAAGCCCATTGAAGCAGCAAGTTTAAACGCCATTTCAGAGCTATCCACTTCGTGGTAGCTTCCGTCAAACAATGTAACTTTAACATCTTCCACAGGATATCCTGCAAGAACACCGCTTTGAAGAGCCTCTTTGCAACCTTTTTCAACAGCTGGGATGTATTCTTTTGGTACAACACCGCCTTTGATGTCATTAACGAACTCAAATCCGGTACCAGGCTCAAGTGGCTCAAGGCGTAAGAATACGTGTCCGTATTGACCGCGTCCACCTGATTGCTTAGCGTATTTGTACTCTTGCTCGACTGTTTTGCGGATAGTTTCGCGATATGCAACTTGAGGTTGTCCAACCTCTGCATCAACTTTAAATTCGCGAAGCATACGATCAACGATGATCTCAAGGTGAAGCTCGCCCATACCAGATATGATAGTTTGACCGCTCTCTTCATCTGTGCTAACTCTAAAGCTTGGATCTTCTTGCGCTAGTTTTTGAAGTGCAAGCGCCATCTTCTCTTGATCTGCCTTAGTTTTTGGCTCAACCGCAACAGAGATAACAGGCTCAGGGAAGTCCATTCTCTCAAGGATCACCTTGTCTTTTTCGCTTGATAGCGTATCACCTGTTAGAGTCTCTTTTAAGCCCACAACAGCGCCGATCTCACCGGCGTGAAGAACTGAAATTTCCTCTCTTTTATTTGAGTGCATCTTTAAAAGACGACCGATTCTTTCCTTTTTGCCTTTAGCTGAGTTATAAGCATAGCTACCGCTCTCTAGACTACCACGATAAACACGAACGAAAGTTAGCTGACCAACAAATGGGTCTGTCATGATCTTAAACGCAAGACCGGCAAATTCACCATCATCTGTTGATTCAACTTTTACTTCTGTGCCGTCTTCATACTCGCCTCTGATCGCCTCAACCTCATCTGGGGCCGGAAGATAATCAACGACAGCATCAAGAAGTGGTTGAACACCTTTATTTTTAAATGATGTTCCGCAAACCATAGGTATGATTGACATTGAAAGACAACCGGCTTTTATACCTTGTTTAATCTCCTCAACGCTAAGCTCCTCGCCACTAAGGTATTTCTCCATAAGCGCATCATCGGTTTCAGCCGCAGCCTCAACCATTTTCGCGCGGTACTCTTCCGCTTTTTCTAGTAAATCGGCTGGAATTTCTTTCTCTACGAATGTAGTCGGCTTGCTGTCATCTTCCCAAACCAAAGCTTTCATAGTTACTAGATCAACTACACCTTTAAATGTGTCTTCAGCACCGATTGGAATTTGAATAGGCACCGGATTTGCCTTTAAGCGGTTTTTGATTTGGCCCTCTACGTTGTAGAAATTTGCGCCAACTCTATCCATTTTATTTACATAAACCATTCTTGGAACACCGTATTTATTAGCCTGTCTCCAAACAGTTTCAGACTGAGGCTGAACGCCACCAACCGAACAAAATACAGCGACAGCGCCGTCAAGAACACGCATAGAGCGCTCAACTTCGATAGTAAAGTCAACGTGACCCGGAGTGTCTATAAGGTTGATTTGGTGATCTTTCCAGAAACAAGTTGTCGCAGCTGAAGTAATAGTAATACCACGCTCTTTTTCTTGCTCCATCCAGTCCATCGTGGCAGCACCATCGTGAACCTCGCCTAGTTTATGACTCATACCGGTAAAGAATAGAATTCTCTCACTCGTAGTAGTCTTTCCAGCGTCAATGTGAGCCGCGATACCGATGTTTCTAACCATATGTAATGGGGTTTTTCTGTTTGACATAAATATTCCTTCTTACCAGCGATAGTGAGCAAATGCCTTGTTAGCCTCTGCCATTTTGTAAGTATCTTCTTTCTTCTTAAAAGATGCACCTTTTGAATTTGCAGCATCAAGAAGCTCGTTAGCAAGCTTGTCTATCATAGTTCTTTCGCTTCTTTTTCTTGCGTAGCTGATTATCCAGCGGATAGCAAGAGCTTGTTGGCGCACAGGACGAACCTCAACAGGAACTTGATATGTGGCACCACCAACGCGGCGTGATTTAACTTCCATAACAGGCTTTACATTTTCTATAGCATCGTTAAATATGTCTATACCCTTTATGTCGCCACTTTTTTTCTCGATAGCTTTAATGGCGCCATACATAATCTCGGTTGCTACGCTTTTTTTACCATCATACATAAGCGAATTAATAAATTTAGTGATTACTTTGTTTCCATATATCGGATCAGGTAAAACTTCCCTTACAGGGGCTTTTCTTCTTCTCATTTGATTATTCCTTCAAATTTTTATAAATTTTACTCAAACGCAACTAAATTAAAAGCGCGTCTGCGAACCTAATTTCTTATTTCTTTTTTCCCGCCGCAGCTGCTGCTTGGCCAGGTTTAGGACGTTTAGCACCGTATTTAGAACGTGAAACTGTTCTTTTTGCAACACCCGCAGTATCAAGCGCACCACGAACTATGTGATATTTAACACCAGGTAAGTCTTTAACCCTACCGCCGCGAACCAGTACGATGCTGTGTTCTTGCAGGTTGTGACCCTCACCACCGATATAGCTAATAACTTCAAAGCCACTGGTTAATCTAACCTTGGCAACTTTTCTCAAAGCGGAGTTTGGTTTTTTCGGAGTTGTTGTGTAAACTCTCGTACAAACGCCTCTTCTTTGAGGACACTCTTTTAGCGCCGGAGATTTTGATTTTACAATCACTTTCTTGCGCTCTTTTCTGACCAATTGATTTATGGTTGGCACAGTAATTCCTTTCGACTAAATTTATTAAAAAGACTTAATTTTATTTAAAAATGGCTTAATTTAAGGTAAATTTCTAAATTTTTAGCTTATAGGTTGGTTTTAAAACTCTTAAATTCGTAGTTTGAGCAAGATAAATTTTAAATCTAAGCTCAAATTTTATAAATTGCCCTGCTAAATTTTGGCAGGGCAAAAAATTATTTAATTTTGTTTTAGCTTTATCTTTCTATCTTGATAAAGTCCTGTTCCAACTGGTATCATACGACCCAAAATTACGTTTTCTTTTAGATCTTCAAGATGATCTATTTTAGCAGCTATACTAGCCTCCGTTAAAACCTTAGTTGTCTCCTGGAAAGATGCTGCAGAGATCACACTATCACTTCCTATTGCGGCCCTTGTTACACCAAGCAAGATAGGCTCAGCTATAGCAGGATTGCCTCCCATGCGCATTATTCTTTCGTTTTCCTCTTTAAATCTTATACGAGAGATCATATCACCGACTATGAAATTAGTATCTCCACTATCTATTATTTTAACCTGTCTTAGCATCTGGGAAACTATAATTTCAATGTGTTTATCTGCTATTGCAACACCTTGTGAGCGGTAAACTTGCTGAATTTCACTTATCAAATAGTAATGAAGCGCCTTTTCACCTAAAATTCTGAGCACGTCATGGCTTGAGATAAGACCGTCTGTTAGCTTCTCGCCAGCATGGATAAACTCTCCGCTCGTAACTTGAATTTGTCTGGTCTTGTCTATCAAGTATTCAGACGTAGTTCCATCCTCCGCTTCGATAATAATTCTTTCTTTTGAGCGAAGCGGCTTATCAAATCTTACAATACCGTCAATCTCAGCTATGATAGCCGTATTTTTTGGACGTCTTGCTTCAAATAGCTCAGATACCCTAGGAAGGCCTCCGGTGATGTCTTTTGATTTTGCTACAGCCTTTGGAGTTCTAGCTAAAATATCGGCTTGGTCTACACTTACACCATCATTTACAAATATCGCCGTCTTTGGCTCAAGCTGATATCGAATCAGCCTTCCGTCTTTAGTAGATATAACTATCGTAGGCTTAATACCAGAAGGCAGATACTCATTGATCACAAGACGAGTCTGTCCGGTAGCCTCATCATATTGTTCTGAAGCGCTATAGTTAGGCTCTATATCTTCATAAGCCACTACTCCGGCCTCTTCGGCAATAACAGGAGTAGAGTATGGATCCCATTCTGCTACTATTAACTGCTCTTCATTTACGGGTTCAGCTATAAGATCTTTTAAGCTTACTATATCGCTATCGTTGACTTTAATAACCGAATTTCTTGGTATATAGTGACGCACAGCCTCTCTATCATCCTCATCGGCAACTACGACAAACATACCTTTTTCTCTTACAGTGTGACCCTTTTTTATATTTCTTATACGTTCTAAATAATCACCCTTTAAGATATAAAACTTCAATACTCCATTTGCTCCAGAAACTATCTTTCTGGCTACAGGATCACCGTCTGCCATCTTAATTTCACTTGCAAAAGGAATACGATTAGGAATGTTCCATCCCTCTTTAATAATTTCGGCTATACTCTCATTTTCTTGAACACTAGCTCCATGCTCATAAGGTATGTGAATTTTACCCTCTACCTTACCGCTAACTCCGGCTAGTTCGTTTGGCTTAGCAAGGTCATTTCTTCTAAGGGTGTATTTAGCCTCTTCTTTCTTACCTTTTATGGTAATATTTACATCTTCGTGAGCTATTTCTATCTCGATCTTGCCATCAAACGGAGCCTTTATCTTTGGCTCTACCAATAAAACAGCTGCGTTACGACGATTAGCTACAATTCTCTTGCCGTTATTTTCATAAGTATTAAGGTTATAATATCTTATAAAGCCTTCTTTTTGCGCTATAACCTGGCGATCTTGTTGCTCGGTAGAAGCGGTCCCGCCGATGTGGAATGTTCTAAGAGTAAGCTGAGTTCCAGGCTCGCCAATTGATTGAGCAGAGATGATACCTACAGCCTCTCCAGGTTTTACCAGCTTGCCTTCTCCGAGGTTAAGACCATAACACTTAGCACATACTCCTTTTGCGGCTTTGCAAGTAATAGGAGTCCTGATATTAACAGATTTTATTCCAGCTTCAATTATGGCTTTTGCTTTCTCCTCATCTATTAAAGTGCCTTCCGCAAATAAAATTTCATTTGCTATCGGATCTATAACGTCATCTGCAAGCACTCTTCCAAGCACTCTTTCCTCAAGGCTTTCTATAAGCTCGCCGTTTTCGGTGATCTCGGTGATCTCAACACCTTCGTGAGTACCGCAATCTTCAATAGTAACCTTAACGTTTTGCGCAACGTCAATTAGCTTTCTAGTCAGGTATCCCGCGTTTGCCGTTTTAAGTGCGGTATCGGCAAGTCCCTTTCTAGCGCCGTGAGTTGAGATAAAGTACTCAAGTACGTTTAGTCCCTCGCGGAAATTTGATGTAATAGGCGTCTCGATAATCGAGCCGTCAGGCTTAGCCATAAGACCACGCATACCCGCAAGCTGACGAATTTGCGCAGCAGATCCTCTAGCTCCGGAGTCCGCCATCATATAAATCGAGTTAAATCCGCCCTTATCGTTTTGGATGAGCTTCATCATCTCACCTGCAACTACGTTATTTGTATCGGTCCAGATATCAACAATCTTGTTATATCTTTCCGAATCGGTTAAAAGACCCGCGCCATATTGATTTTGAATCTCGCGAACTTTTTTCTTAGCACTATCTATATGCTTTTGTTTTCCTTCAGGAACGATAATATCTGCTATAGATATAGAAATTCCCGCCTTTGTAGCGTAGCGGAAGCCTAAATTTTTAAGCTTATCTAAAAATCCTGCAGTTATCTCAAGCCCGCCTACTTTATAAACGTAATCAACCAAATTTGCTATATCTTTTTTCTTAAGAACCCTATTCCACATGTTTTCAGGAACAAAATCAGGCAGTATCGAGCGGATAATCAAACGTCCGGCAGTCGTAAATAGTGTCTTGCCCTCAATCATGGTCTTAATCTTTGAGTGAACCTCAAGACAGTGCGCCTCCTCGGCTATCATTACCTCATCAACGCTTGCAAAAATTTTATTTGCCCCCTTAGTATCACTCTTTTCTAAGCTTAGATAGTAAATTCCTAAAACCATATCCTGGCTTGGAACGGTTATAGCCTTACCGCTTGCAGGAAGCAAGATATTCATCGAACTAAGCATCAAAATTTTACACTCTGCAATAGCCTCTTGTGAAAGCGGTACGTGAACAGCCATCTGGTCGCCGTCAAAGTCCGCGTTAAACGCAGCGCACACAAGCGGATGAAGCTGTATCGCCTTGCCTTCAACTAGCACAGGATGAAACGCTTGGATAGAGAGCTTATGCAGTGTCGGAGCACGGTTTAGCATGACAGGATGATCTTTAACAACCTCTTCTAAGCACTCCCAAACTTCATTCGTCTTATCCTCTACCATCTTTTTAGCTTGTTTAACGGTCGTTGCATAGCCCTTTTCTTCAAGGCGCGCTAAAAGGTGTGGCTTAAACAGCTCAAGAGCCATTCTTTTTGGAAGTCCGCACTGATCCATCCTAAGTTTTGGACCTACAACGATAACAGAACGGCCCGAGAAGTCAACACGTTTACCAAGCAAATTTTGTCTAAAGCGACCTTGTTTTCCTTTAATGATTTCAGAAAGCGACTTAAGCGGTCGTTTATTTGCGCCTTTTACGGCATTTGCTCTTCTTCCGTTATCAAAAAGTGCATCAACCGCTTCTTGAAGCATTCTCTTTTCGTTTCTTATAATGATTTCAGGCGCATCAAGCTCCATAAGTCTCTTTAGACGCGCATTTCTATTAATAACACGGCGGTAAAGGTCATTCACATCAGAAACGGCAAATTTACCTCCGTCAAGGCTAACAAGCGGGCGCAAATCAGGTGGAAGCACAGGCAAATTTGTGATCATCATCCACTCAGGGCGGTTGCCTGAATTTAAAAACGCCTCAACTACCTTTAGTCTCTTTACGATAGTTTTTTTCTTCGCCTCTGAATTTGTAGCGCTCACCTCATCTTTTAGAGTATTTAAAAGCTCTATCAGATCTAAACTTGCAAGCATATCCCTAATAACCTCTCCACCCATTCTAGCTCTAAATCCGCTATCCTCGAAACGTTGAGCAAGAGATTGATACTGCTCGTCATTTAAAACGTCATAAATTTCTACTTTTTTGCTATTCTCGTTATCATAAAATGCATCTCCTACGGCCTCAACTATATATGCCTCATAGTAAAGTACGCGCTCTAAATCCTTCATCTTGATACCAAGAAGCGTTCCTATACGGCTTGGAAGTGAATTTACATACCAGATATGCGCCACAGGAGTTACAAGCTCGATGTGTCCCATGCGTGAGCGACGAACTTTTGAGCTGGTTACTTCAACGCCGCACTTCTCGCATTTAACGCCCTTATAGCGCATTTTTTTATACTTACCGCAAAGACACTCATAATCACGAATCGGGCCGAAAATTTTAGCGCAAAACAGACCGTCACGCTCAGGCTTTAGAGTTCTATAATTTATAGTTTCAGGCTTTTTAACCTCTCCGTAACTCCATGATTTTATCTTCTCAGGACTTGCTAAGCGAAGTTGGAAAGCTTCAAAATCACGCGGGCGTTGCTCTTCTTTTATTTCAATCGGTTTTAGTTCACTCATCGTTATCTTCCTCGTCATATACTTCAACATCAAGCGCTAGAGATTTAAGCTCGTTTGTTAATACGAAAAACGTTTCAGGAATTCCAGTTTCAGGGACGTTTTCGCCTCTTGTTAGAGCCTTATACGCCATTAAACGACCTTCAACATCGTCTGATTTTACGGTTAGCATCTCTCTTAAAGTATGAGCCGCACCATAAGCCTCAAGCGCCCAAACCTCCATCTCACCAAATCTTTGACCGCCAAATAGCGCCTTACCGCCGACAGGTTGCTGTGTAACAAGACTGTATGGCCCGGTACTTCTTGCATGAACTTTTTCGTCGACAAGGTGGTGAAGCTTAAGCATATACATGCAGCCGACATTTACTCTCTCTTTTATTTTTGAACCGGTGCGTCCGTCATAAAGCTCGGTTTTACCGTCCATATCGACCTTTGCCATCTCAAACAGCTTGGCAAATTCTTCAACTCTAACACCTTCAAATATAGGAGTGGCAAATTTAACGCCACTTGCCCAATCTCTTGCGTATTCGATAAGTTGCTCATCATCTATTTTGGCAAGAGTTTTTTTAGCATCCATAAATTTAGAAACCGAAGCGATCTCTATCATTTTAGCGCGAAGCTCTTTAACCCACTCGCCTTTTTTCTCTTCGAAAATTTGATTTATTTGCTCGCCTAAACGATATCCGACAAGACCAAGGTGACTTTCTAAAATTTGACCTATATTCATACGGCTTGGAACACCTAGCGGATTTAATACTATATCCACAGGCTGCCCGCTAGGAAGGTATGGCATATCAACTTCAGGAACGATGTTTGAAACGATACCTTTGTTGCCGTGACGTCCAGCCATCTTATCGCCTACTTTAAGTTTGCGTTTTGTAGCTATATATACCTTCACAAGTTTGACAACGCCGCTTGGCAAGATATCATCTTTTTCTAAAATTTCTATCTTGGCGTCATGCTCTTCTTTTAACTTTTTCTTCTCGTTTTGGAAGTAGTTTTTAAGCTCGTCATATTTCTTCTGAACATCTCTTGCAAAGCTTTTTACAATAGTATTTAGTGTAAAGCGGTTGATATTTTCAAGATCTGCCTTATCTATCCTGCTTCCTTTTTTATACTCTTTTTTACCGATAGTTAAACTATCAGAAAGAGCGTTTCTAGATAATAAAGAAGTTACTTTTAGCATCTCCTCTCTATCCATCATCAAAAGTCTATCATGATGCTCTTTTTCCAAATTTAACTTCTCTTCCTCATAGGCCTTATTTGTTCTATTGTCTTTCTCATAGCCTTTTTTTGTAAAGATTTTCACATCTACAACGACACCTTCCATAGAAGCTGTTGCATATAATGATTTATTTACGACATGCCCCGCTTTTTCGCCAAAGATCGCTCTTAAAAGTCTCTCTTCAGGAGTTGGTTTAACCTCGCCTTTTGGAGATACTTTTCCAACTAGTATCATGCCAGGCTTTACATGAGTTCCGATCTTAATGATTCCGTTTTCGTCAAGGTGTATCAGATCTTCCTCTTTAATATTGGGAATATCTTTTGTTATCTCCTCTACTCCGTCTTTTAGCTCACGAGCTTCTATCTCTTTTTCATAGATATGAACACTCGTAAATGCATCTTCACGTATCATCTTTTCACTAATTACGATCGCGTCTTCATAGTTATAACCATTCCAAGGCATAAATGCTATAAGTGCGTTTTTACCTATGGCAAGCTCGCCTCTTTCCATACTAGGGCCATCAGCTATCACTTGTCCTGCTTCAACCACATCGCCCTTTTTGACTATCGGATGCTGAGAAAATGTGGTGTTTTGGTTGGTTCTTAAATTTTTCTCCATAAAGTAGTGATCTATATAAGGTCCTGCTTCATCTTCACCCAAAATAAATATATTTTTATTATCTACTTTTTCGACAACACCTGAACGTCTTGCTTTGATAGCTTCCCAAGCATCGCGCGCTACGATTCTTTCCATTCCCGTTCCCACGATAGGAGCAGACGAGCGAAGAAGCGGCACTGCTTGACGCTGCATGTTTGAACCCATAAGCGCACGGTTGGCGTCATCATGTTCCAAGAATGGAATAAGAGAAGCCGCGACACCTGCTATCATGCCCGAACAAAGGTCTATTAGCTTAACATCCTCGCGTTTAGCAAGTATCATCTCACCATCTTGTCTAGCTTCGATCAGATCTTCAACTATATAGCCGTTATCATCTATAAGAGTTGAAGCCGGGGCTATTACTATATTTTCCTCTTGAGTTGCCGTTAGATAAACGATCTCATCGGTTACTTTGCCGTCAACAACTTTTTTATAAGGTGCTTCAACAAAACCAAGGTTATTTACTTTCGCATAAGTTGAAAGTGTGTTTATAAGACCGATGTTTTGACCTTCCGGAGTCTCTACGGGACAAATTCTGCCGTAGTGTGTAGGGTGAACGTCACGCACCTCAAATCCTGCGCGCTCTTTTACGAGTCCTCCCTCACCAAGTGCCGATAGACGGCGCTTATGTGTAACTTCGCTTAGCGGATTTGTCTGATCCATAAACTGGCTTAACTGCCCGCCCGTGAAAAATTCCGTTATAGTCGTAGTAATCATCTTTGGATTTACAAGATCATAAGGCATTATCTCTTCGATATTGCTGCTTAAACTCGTAAATTTATCACGGATTGCCTTTTGCATCTTAACAAAGCCAAGGTGAAGCTCGTTTGCTAAAAGCTCGCCGATAGATCGGATACGTCTGTTTCCGAGATGATCTCTATCGTCTATATGTCCTTGTCCGTTTTTAACTTTTATAAGATATTTTGCCGTTTTTATAATGTCTTCGTTTGTTAAAACTGTTACGTATTCAGGAACGTCAAGACCTAGCTTGTGATTCATCTTCATACGACCGACTTGCGTTAGATCATATCTTTCGGGGTTGAAGAACAAGTCATTTACAAATGTCTTTGCGGCATCTTTTACGACAGGTTCACCGGGTCGCATAACTTTGTAAATTCTAATCGCTGCAAGGTCGTTTTCATCTTCAACATTTTCAGTTTGTTTAAGAAGCTTTAGAGTCTCGCTATCTGCAATAAATGAGTTTATAATCGCATCATCAACGCCAGCTGCTAGATCGTTTGCTATCTCTATACTATCTTGCTCGGCTAAAATTTTAACCAGTTTATTTTCATCAAGCTGTGCAAGAGTATCATAAAGCACCTCTCCGCTCTCTTTATCGATAACAGGAGAAGCTAAAAATCTATTAACCAAAATTTCGGTCGGATACTCGACCCACTTTATACCATCGCTTATGATCTTGTCTGCTTTTTTCTTTGTTAGCCTTTTACCTGCTTCGTGAAGTACATTTCCGTCTTCATCTTTTATATCATATTCTATTCTGCCAACATAATCTTCAGGGTTAAATTCAGTCAAAAATTTATTGTTTTTAATAGTTAGAGTCTGGATAGGATAAAATAGTTTTATAATATCTTGTTTTTTATATCCAAGCGCTCTAAATAGTATGGTTACAGGAACTTTTCTGCGTTTATTGATACGAACGTATAAAACGTCTTTTGTGTCGTATTCAAAGTATAGCCAAGAACCGCGGTCGGGAATAATCTGGGCTGTGTAAATTAGCTTATTTACGACAGTCGGGCTTTCTTCTTCTTTAAATATAACGCCCGGGCTTCTATGGAGCTGGTTTACAACAACTCTTTCGACGCCGTTTATAATAAATGAAATTCTATCTGTCATAAGAGGAATTTCACGTATAAAAATTTCTTGTTCTTTTATATCTTTTACACCGATCTTCTCACCAGTTTTCTCATCTTTTTCATGAACTATAAGTCGAATTTTCATCTTTAAATTTACAGAGTAAGTAAGACCTCTTTCCATACACTCTCTAATAGTGTATTTAGGCTTGCCGATCTCTGAACTTACATATTCAAGCGAAAGTCTATTTTGCGGATCATGTATGGGAAATATTGATTTAAAAACTTTTTCGATACCGCTTTCGCCTTGATTTTCGCCCAAATTTAGAAAATAATCAAAACTCTTTTTTTGTAATTGTAATAGGTTAGGAACATCTATCTCTTTAGCGACATTTGAAAAATCAACTCTAAGACGATTTCCTGAGTATAAGCTGTTTAACATGCATCTACCTCGTGGTATAAGTTTGAAAGAAAAGTATTGAGCCGCAAATTTGTGGCATCTAAAATTTAATTAAGGAAGCCCGAGAGCTTCCTTCCAAAAATAACAAAATAATAAATATTATTTAAGCTCGACTTTAGCGCCAGCCTCTTCAAGTTCTTTTTTAGCTGCTTCAGCTTCAGCCTTACCGATTCCCTCTTTAAGAACTGAAGGAGTTTGCTCAACTGCATCTTTAGCCTCTTTAAGACCAAGACCTGTAAGAGCGCGAACAACTTTAATAACGTTGATCTTTTTCTCACCGCCGTCAAGCAATACAACGTTGAATTCAGTTTTCTCTTCAACTTCTGCCGCTGCTGCGCCACCTGCTGCGCCTGCTACCATTACCGGAGCCGCGCTTACGCCAAATTTCTCTTCAAATTCTTTTACTAATTCGCTTAGCTCTAATACTGAAAGATTAGAGATAAATTCTAGTACATCTTCTTTAGTAATTGCCATTTTTAAATTCTCCTAATTTTTATGCTGATTGTTCTTTTTTCTCTTTAAGCGCATTTAATCCAATTGTGAAATTTTGGATAGGCGCATTCCAAACTTGCAATAACATTGCAATAAGCTCATCACGACTTGGCATTTTAGATAGTGCTTTAACTTTCTCAACACTAGCAACTTCGCCATCAATGTGCGCTGTTTTGATCTTAAACAACTCACTGTTAGTCTCTTCAAATTTAGCTGCAACTTTAGTAGCCAAAAGTTGGTCACCCCAAATGAATATATTTGTATCTTTAAGAGTCATGCCGTCTTTATCTGCATTCTTAAGTGCAATATTTGCAAGAGTATTTTTTACAACTTGAACTTTTACGTTTTGCTCTCTTGCAGCATTTCTTAATACTTCAAGTTTCTTAACGCTAAGTCCGCGGTAATCACATACTATAATCGCTTCATTATCTTTAAATTCAGCTTCAAGTTTTGCTATTATTTCAGATTTTTCGCTTCTTGTCATTCATTCTCCTTTCCGACCGGTGATTTCAAGCAGAGCGGGTCGTCCAATTAAGTCTACTGACCTCGGCTATCTCCAATCTAAGATATAAATTTATTAAAATTTAATTAACGTAAATCTATCAACTCTTGAGTCTCAAGCGATATAGACGGACTCATAGTTAGTGATAGCGCTGCATTTTTGATATATCTTCCTTTTGCAGCTGCCGGTTTATGTTTGTTTATAGCTTTAATGAAAGTTGAGATGTTATCATTTAGCTGCTCTTTTGAAAAACTTACTTTACCAAGACCGGCATGGATATTTCCTTGTTTATCTACACGGAAATTTACTTGACCGCTCTTTGCGTTATTAACAGCTTGTGCAACATCCATTGTAACTGTGCCTGTTTTTGGGTTTGGCATAAGACCTTTTGGTCCTAAAATTCTACCAACTTTACCAACTAGACCCATTAAATTTGGTGTAGCTATTAAAACATCAAAATTCATAACGCCTTTTTGGATATCTTCGATAAGATCGTCACTTCCAACGATATCTGCACCGGCTGCTTTAGCTTCATCGGCTTTAGCGTCTTTTGCGATAACAGCTACGCGAACAGTCTTACCTGTTCCAGCAGGAAGAACAACCGATCCTCTTACCATCTGATCAGCGTGTCTTGGATCAACATTAAGCTTAAGTGCTATTTCAACTGTTTCATCGAATTTTGCAGAAGCAAGAGTTTTAACGGTATCTATTGCTTCATCTAGCGCATAAATTTTGTTTACTTCAACTTTTTTAAGTAGTTCGCTAAATCTTTTTGTAGTTTTTTTTGACATTAATTTCTCCGCATTTAAAAGTGCTTCCGCCATAAATTTTAAATCCTCGGCGGTTTAAGGATTAGTCGATTACTTCAATTCCCATAGAGCGAGCTGAACCTGCTATTATTTTAGCGGCTTGCTCTTTGTCGTTTGTATTTAAATCGACGATTTTTCTCTCAACGATTTCAAGTACTTGAGCTTTAGTAAGCTTTCCTACTTTATTCTTTAGCGGATTGTCCGCACCTTTTGATATTCCAGCTGCTTTTTTGATCAAATCTGTTGCAGGTGGTTGTTTTGTAATAAATGTAAAACTTCTGTCAGCATAAACAGTGATAACAACAGGGATATTATAACCTGCCATATCCTTAGTTCTTTCGTTAAATGCTTTACAAAATTCCATAATGTTTACACCTTGCTGACCAAGAGCAGGACCAACCGGTGGGCTTGGGTTTGCTTTAGCTGCTGCAATTTGTAATTTAATTTCGCCTATAACTTTTTTAGCCATAAACCTCTCCTTATACTATCTTCTCAACTTGTGAATATAAAATTTCAACCGGTGTGCTTCTGCCAAAAATAGAAACATTTAACCTTAATTTTCCATGTATCATATCGTATTCTTCTACTATACCGGTAAAATTTGCAAAAGGTCCATCTGTAATTCGAACGCTTTCACCATTTTCAAATGAAATTTTAGGTTTAGGCGCTCCACGCTTTTGGACTTTTTCCAAAATCAAATTTATATCTTTATCGCTTAATGGTGTAGGCTTTTTAGACTCACCTATAAATCTTCCAACTTTTGGTAAAGACTGGATCTTGTGCCAAAGAGCGGTATCTAGATCAAGATGTGCAAAAGCATATCCAGGATAAAGACTTCTCTCGTTTATTTTTTTCTTGCCGTTTTTAATCTCTATAACGTCTTCAGTCGGGACAACAACCTCTTTTAATTGTTCTTCAATGTTGTGATCTTTGACTAAATTTTCAATAGCTCTCTTAACGCTCATCTCACTGCCGGCATAAGTTTGAATCGCATACCATTTATGTGCCATTGCTTATACCTTAATTTAAATTAACTTTGAAAGAGAGTAAGACATTACTACATCAACAATTGCTAGAAAAAGTGAAATAATAGCCACAACAGCAAAAACTGTTATAAATGCATTTCTAACTTGCTCTTTCGTAGGATAAATAACCTTCATTATCTCTGCTCGAGAGAGCTTAAAATAGTTTATTAGTTTTTCCATTTTCAACCTTTGATGGCAGGGCAAGAGGGATTCGAACCCCCAACCATTGGATTTGGAATCCAGCGCTCTACCGTTGGAGCTATTGCCCTAATGCGTTAGCCTTTTATTTAGCTCTTTAACTTTACTTCTTTATGAACTGTATGTTTTTTTAATCTTGGACAATATTTTTTAATCTCTAGCTTTTCAGTAGTTGTCTTGCTATTTTTTGTCGTAGTGTAATTTATATCACCAGACTCAGAACATTTAAGACCTACTTTTACTCTACTATTATTTTTTGCCATAAATTTCCTTCTAAAAAGCGGAGATGAAAATCTCCGCTAAAAATAAAAAATATTAAATTATGCTAATATTTTAGAAACAACGCCAGAGCCAACTGTTCTACCACCCTCACGGATCGCAAAACGTGTTCCCTCTTCAAGAGCAACAGGTGCTATAAGCTCAACTGTAATTTTTAGGTTGTCACCAGGCATAACCATCTCTGTTCCTTCAGGAAGAGCTATAGAGCCTGTAACGTCAGTTGTTCTTACATAAAATTGTGGTCTATAGTTATTAAAGAATGGAGTATGGCGACCACCTTCCTCTTTTGTAAGGATATAAACTTCACCCTCAAATTTTGTATGTGGAGTGATTGATTTTGGCTTGCATAGAACCATACCACGCTCAACGTCTTCTTTTTTAGTACCTCTTAGAAGGACACCAACGTTGTCTCCAGCTTCACCTTGATCCATCTCTTTTCTAAACATCTCAACACCGGTAACCGTTGTTGTTTGAGTATCTCTGATACCAACAATCTCGATTGTATCACCAACTTTTACAAGACCTTTTTCAATTCTACCTGTAACAACTGTTCCACGACCAGAAATTGAGAACACGTCCTCGATTGGCATTAAGAAGTCTTTATCTGTTGCACGAGTTGGAGTTGGGATATAGCTATCAACTGCAGCCATAAGCTCCATAACTTTTGCTGACCACTCACCCTCTGTACCTGCTTTAGCCTCGTTAAGAGCTTGAAGAGCAGATCCAGCTATAATAGGAGTATCATCACCAGGGAAGTTATATTCGTTTAGAAGCTCTCTGATTTCCATTTCAACTAGCTCAAGAAGCTCAGCATCATCAACCATGTCAGCTTTGTTCATGAAAACAACAATGTATGGAACACCAACTTGGCGTGATAGAAGAATGTGCTCTCTTGTTTGTGGCATTGGGCCATCAGCCGCAGAAACAACTAGAATCGCACCGTCCATTTGTGCGGCACCTGTAATCATGTTTTTAACATAGTCGGCGTGGCCTGGGCAGTCTACGTGAGCATAGTGGCGATTTTCTGTCTCATACTCAATGTGTGAAGTTGCAATAGTAATACCGCGCTCTTTCTCTTCTGGAGCATTATCGATATTATCATAATCTTTAAGCTCAGCAAGACCTTTTCTTGAAAGAACAGCAGAAATCGCAGCTGTCAAAGTTGTTTTACCATGGTCAACGTGACCAATAGTACCTATATTTACGTGTGGCTTGTTACGTGAAAATTTCTCTTTTGCCATCTCTTCCTCCGTAGTGATATTTATGACTTTAAAACTAAAAAATTTATAATTGTTTTGGTGCTTTTTATTATCTTTAGTATTAAAAACTCGTGGAGCTCATAGCGGGACTTGAACCCGCGACCTCTTCCTTACCAAGGAAGTGCTCTACCTCTGAGCCATATGAGCGTTACAAAACGCTTGGCACTAGATAAAAATTAAAACCTAAAACAATTATAAACAACTATATGAAAATAAACTTGTAGTCTGTAATATTAATGTATAAAAATATTTACAGCTCCCAGTTTAGTTCCAAATTCTCATGGAGCGGGAAACGGGACTCGAACCCGCGACCCTCAGCTTGGAAGGCTGATGCTCTAGCCAACTGAGCTACTCCCGCACGTAGCATGGTGGTGAGACGTGGATTCGAACCACGGAAGACATAGTCAGCAGATTTACAGTCTGCCCTCGTTGGCCGCTTGAGTATCTCACCCTATTTTAACATTAATAAATGCACTTGGTATTTCTGGTCAAACACTGTTACAAAAATGGAGCTGGTGAACGGATTTGAACCGCCGACCTACTGCTTACAAGGCAGTTGCTCTACCAACTGAGCTACACCAGCATCTGATTTGTGAAGCCTGAATTATAGCTCAATTTTTTTTAAAAGTCAAGGTTTTTATAAAAATACAGACCTTAAATTTAAATTATTGGTTACTTCTCATTAAAAGCACTAAATTTACTCTATCTTTTACGCCTGTCTTTTCAAAAATTGAGGAGATATGAGCCTTCACAGTTCTTAGGGTAATATTTGAAACATCAGCTATCTCTTGGTTAGTAAGACCATTATATATAAAATTTGCTATGTCTCTCTCTTTTACGGTTAGTTTTTCAAGCACATCGGTACTTTTTACAGCAGGGCTCTCTTTGGTCATTACAACTATCATGCTTTGAATAAATTCAGGATATAGCCAAATATTTCCATCTACTATGCTGTTTATAGCATCATTAAGGTGCACTTCTTGCATATGAGCGTTCGCATAGCCTTTTACGCCAAGAACAAGATACTCCCTACCTTCGGTAAAATTTGGATCACGAGATAAAACAAATATCTTTGTATCTGGATTAAGGGCTAAGATATCGTGAATTGTCTCTTTGGAATTACTATATGCATCAAACAATACGAGGTCAAATTCGCCCTCTATTATCTTTTCTAAAATTCTAGAATTTGATGAAATAAGAGAAATTTCATGCTCTTTTAATTTACTCTTCAGTTCGTTAGCAAGCGTATTGCTTGAAGTGTATAATAGAATTTTCACTTAAACTCTTTTTTAAATTTCAATCTCTGTCTTATAAATTAAAATATCATTAATAATTATATAAATCTCTTTTATCTCGCTACAACTTGAATCCATCTTTTTATAAGTAAAAGTTTTAAAAAACTCCTTTGTCAAACTTGCAGTCAAATTGGTCAATATTATAATTTCAATAGTATTACTTGTAATCTTATATTTATACTGGCTTTCATCCCTCAAAAGATCCAAATCAAAATTTATACTTTCTGAAATTTCATTATATCCATTTATAAAAATCTTTATACTTCTCACGCTATAAAAAGGTATGTCTATAGCCTCTTTAAATCTGTATGTAAAATTTTCACTATCTTCTTCTGTAATCGAAAATTTGAATTGATTATCTAAATTTGATTCTTGAACCTCTTTAAGCTCAATAAAATTTGAGTAAATTTCACTAAATTTTTTAACACAATCACTAAAGATCAGCTCTTTTATCAATGAATTTATAATATCAACTCCATCTCTATCGTTTAACATATCTGTTACAACCAAGCTCTCTTTTATAAGCTTGGATTTTGTTACTATATATTCGCTAAATTTACCACTATAAATAGCCTTATCGGCTGTAGTTTTATGGGTGACGCCAGATATACTATCGCTCTCTTCTATTAAAAAAGCGGATTGTTCTAGCATCATCTCTCTCTTAAAGCGTTTTGTTTGGCTTTTAAAATAGGTTTTAATAGATAATCAAGTACGGTCTTTTTGCCTGTTATAATATCCGCACTAGCCACCATACCCACTTTGATACGAAGCGGTTTTTCTTCACTTCCAAGATAGTTTTTTTGTGTCTCTATTCTAACTAGATAGTAGCTTTCTCCACTTTTTTCATTTGTCTCGGTGTCAGCGCTTATCTGAGTTACCTGCCCCTTAAGACCTCCATATATAGAAAAATCATAAGCTGTAAGCTTTACGATAGATTCAAGTCCAGGTCTTAAAAATGCAACGTCAGCTGGTCTTACTTTAACTTCGGCTATCAAGGTGTCTTCATTGGGTACAATTTCCGCTATGTCCATACCAGGCTTTATAACACCAGAAACAGTATTCACCATTAGCTTACTAACAATTCCATCAACCGGAGATCTTACAAGAGTCCTTTCAACTTTGTCACTTAAATTAATCTGACTCTCGTTTAGTCTTGAAATTTCAGCAGAAACTTCATTAAGCTCTCTTTTTGCATTATTTTTAAAAGCAAGCCTCGCCTCCGTTACTTTATTTTCAACCTCTTTTATTGTTGATTCTATTCTAGGAACAGATAAGGTAGCCGCATTTAGATCGCCTTGTAAATCGTTCACTCTTCTTTGAAGCTGCAAATATTCAACCTCACTTACAAGCCCTTTTCTAAAAAGAGGTTCAGTTATCTGCTTCTCTTTAAGCATTAGATTGTAACTATTTTGGGTCTGAGAAATTTTATTTCTAAGCTCTCTAAGCTCGCTTTGTCGCTGTTTAATCTGCTCTTCAAATATATTAACCTGCTCTCTTAATCTAGCCTTATTAGTTTCAAAAAGACTCTTTTCAAAAGCAACAGATTGCCTCATCTGATCATCCATTGTTGTATTGTAGTCAAATTCCTTGTCATTAGCTTCGGCATCAAGCCTTAAATATTTTGCTTGAAGCTCATCAAGTCTTAACTTTGACTCTCCATAGCTACTCGAAAAGGTTTTATTGTCTATTTTTATCAAAATTTGACCTTTCTTAACCTCATCTCCCATGTGGACAAAAATTTCTTCTATAATACCGCCTTCTAAATTTTGCACTATTTGGTTTTTGCCAGATGGGATAATCTTGCCTGTACCTCTTGTTATCTCATCAATTTCAGCGAACGATGCCCAGCCTACAAGAAAAGCAACGGTTATAAAAATAATATATAAAATTTTTCTTGAAGTTGATGGAGCCTTTGCTAGTACCGCCTCAGACAAGCTGGACATAAACCTTAAATCGTAAGCATCATACTCTTTTGATTGGATAATCCTTTTAATATTATCCACGGAATCATTTAAATTTTTACCAATATCTTCTTGGCGTTTTAAGTTTTCTTTTAACTCTTTACTCATAATGCCACCTACTTCCCGCTAAGCTTTGCCAACACATCTTCTTTTGTTCCGTCAAGTAAAATTTTACCGCCATCTACTACTATTAATCTATCGACAAGATCAAGAAGTGATGTTTTGTGTGTTATTAGTATCATAGTTTTATTTTTAGTATTGTATTTAAGGTTATTTTTAAGTTTAGCCTCAACGCTACTATCAAGAGAATTTGTAGGCTCATCGAGAAGTATAATCGGGCTATCAAGCAAAAAAGCTCTTGCCACTGCTATAGCTTGACGTTGACCACCACTAATACCCTCGCCTCTTTCAAACACAGGCATATCAAATCCAAGAGGATGCGAGTCCACATATTCATCGACTCCACTTATTTTTGCTGCTTTTATTATCTGCATATCATCGACATGAGGAGCCTTGTAAACTATATTTGCCCTAACAGTTCCTTTAAAAAGCATTACATCTTGAGGTACATATCCAATATTTCGGCGCAAATCGGCAGGATCTATCTGATTTATATCAATTCCGTCTATAAGCACAGAGCCATCCGTTGGAGAGTAAAGCCCTAAAATAAGCTTTTGTATAGTAGTTTTTCCGGAACCATTTTTGCCTATAATTCCTACTTTTTCTCCGGCATTAATTACAAAATTTACTCTATCCAAGGAGCTTTTTGTGCTCTCAGGATAAGAAAAACTAACATTTTTAAACTCTATTTTACCATCAAAAGTATTTCTTCTAATAAATTTCTTGCCATCAGGACGCTCAACTGGCAAATTCATAATATTTTTTAAGCTCTCATACGCTGTTTTTGTCTGCTCAAAATTAGCCAAAAGCGAAGCAACTTGACCCATAGGAGCTATTGCGCGAGACGAGAGCATAACGGCAGCTATAAGACCGCCCATAGTAAGCTTCATATCCTGTATCATATATACACCAAGAACAACCACAGCTACTGTATTTAGCTGTACTAAAAAAGAGGTAACAGTGCCAATAGACGCAGAAATAAGCTTTGATTTTATGCTTTTATTGGCTATCTCGCCGGTAGCCTCTTCCCAATTCCACTGCGCATGACCGGTAGCACCCATTGTTTTAATTGTTTCGAGTCCATTTAGAGTCTCGATAAGTATTCCATTTTTCTTTGCGCTTGCCTCAAAAGTACTTTTAATACTATTTTGAAGAGGATCCTTTATCAAAAAAGTATATATTATAATAAGCAATATAAAAACCATAGGAGCAAGCACCATTGCTCCGGACAAGAAGTATATAACCAATAAAAACAGGATAGAGAACGGAAGATCGACAAGAACAACCAATGTGCTAGACGTAAAGAAATTTCTAACCGTATCAAATTCTCTAAGGTTATTGGCAAACGAGCCTACTGATTTTGGCTTAACAGATAGCTTTATATCCATAACTCTTTCAAAAAGCAGAGAACTCATAATAATATCGCTCTTTTTACCGGCAATATCAAGAAAATAAGTTCTTGTAAATTTCAAAAATAAATCTACTATGTATACAAAGCCAACTCCAAGAGCGAGCACCCATAGAGTCTCTACCGCATTATTCGGCACAACTCTATCGTATACATTCATAGTAAAAAGCGGGCTTGCTAAAACAAATAAATTTACAACAATACTGGCGATTAATACATCTATATAAATTTTTTTAGAACGTTTTAAAGTACCCCAAAACCAATGTTCGGATCTACTATCTATTAGATAATTATTGCTTTCTTCAGGTATAAATTCACGCTTTAAAAGATATGTATAGCCAAGATACTCCTCTTTGAGCTTGCTTATCTCTACTATATTCGAACCGTTTGGCATATCTGGAGTTATGATTTTAGCATGAGTTTTATCTTCAAAGCTCTCTAAAATACAAGCCTTTTTACCTCTTAAAATTAAAATGCATGGTAGCACAAGAGGAGAAATTTCATCAATTTCTTTATTTGCAAGAGTAGATATGAATCCAGCTCTTTTAGCAGCTCTTGTAAAAAGAGATTTTGAACCATTTAATGAAAAAAGCTCCACGTTTTCATTCTCGCTTACAGGCAATCCCGTAATCAGAGCATCTGCCGTATATGGATTATTGTGAAGCTTAGTAAAAATTACTAAACAATCCAAAAGCTCATCGTTTTTAACTTTTTCTTGCATTTTTATTATCCAATATTTTTTGTCTCTTCTATAAACATTCCTTGCATTGAAACAATACCAAGGGACTCCAGCTTCTCTTTTTGCTCCTTGCTCTCTACGCTTATGGCTATGATATTAATGTCTTTACTCCTCATCATTGTATCAAAAGAGTGCTTTTGTTCGGAACTACTCTCACCAAAGAAATCTATCAAGTCTCTGGCTGGAATTTTAACATAATCAGGAGTAATTTCTCTAATTCTCTCTATACTTTTAGCATCAAATCCAAAATGGTCGAATCCAAGGCCTATGCCGAATTCAAGAAGTTTTCTATGTAAATTGATAAGTATAGAAGTATCCAGCTCATCTTTATTTGGTATCTCTATATAAACTTTGCCAGTTGCGTTTTGTCTAATTTGTCTAAATGCTGCTTCAATTTCTGAAAAATAATAAGTAGATGTTAATACTTCTTTTCCTAAATTTATAGATATGGCACCTTGTGGCAATGTTTTTTCTTTAAACATATTTACAACTTTATTTAAAACATACAAATCTATCTTTGCTGCAAAATTTAACTCATTTACCATAGGCATAAAATAACTTGCCATCTGCCACCTACCGTCTTTATCAACAAGCCTTAAAAATAGCTCATGATGCTCAATCTCTTTTATAACAGAAACTACTTTTTGTCCTGCAAATTTAAACATATTGTTTTCAATAGAGTCTATTATAAGTTGCCTATATTGTTCTTTACCAAGTAATATTTCAGAACCCTCATCGTAAACTTTGATTTTAAAGTTTCCAATCTCCTTGGCTCTTAATATGGTTATATCGGATATAATCATTATATTTTTTAACTTACTATCATAAGAATACTCTACTACGGAACTATTAACAAAACAATCGTCGTTTTTCAAGTCAATTTTTTCAAATATCTCTTTTATCTGCAAGAGAGTGTTTTCTCCGATATGGAATAATCTTGATGATGTAACACTCGGTGCTATGACTATAAAATCGTTATCATTAAGCCTTGAACATAGCATGCCAGATGTATGACTACTGATAGAATTTGCTATAGAGACGACTAAATTATTCCACTTTTCAAAACCTAAATCTTTTTTAAGTTTATCCAATTCCTTACAAGACACCATCATAACTGAGCCACTCGAATACTCTTCGCTTGATAGATAATCATCAAATTTATTCTGAAAATACCTTCTATTAAACAGTCCCGTCTGATCATCTTTATAAAGTAAATCCTCGTATTTACTAAGAGTTTTCGCACTCTGTTCAAAAATATCTTTAACCTTACCTACCATACTATTCATTGCCAAAACTATACGCCTAACATCCACAGTAAATGGAATTTTATCCTGAATTATAAATCGGTTTCCTAAAATAGCCTCAGCTTGAATCTGAACTTTCTTAAGAGGTATAAAAATAAATTTTATTCCAAAATAACTTACGAAAAGAGCTATTATAGATATAACAGTTAGTATATAAAATACATTTTTTAATATAGTATATAACTCATAGTATGCTATGCCAGTATTGCTTTGAACATAAAGAGTGCCAAATTTCGACCATCCGTCCATAATTTCGCTACTCTCTATAGGGGCGCTTAATTTTATATTCTTAACAAACCAGCTTGGAACACCTTCTACCACAGTCTCTTGAGTATTTTCAACAAGAGCGTTGCCATCAACATCTACAAGTTTTATCATAGAGTAATAACCGCTATCAAACATTGAATTAACCATGGCTTCTATAGTTGAAACATCGTTTAAATCGGCCACTGTTTTAATCGCAAGACCAAGTGAATTTGCTGTATGTCTTGCATTTGCACTAAGCTGTGATGATATGTAATTATTTATCGTAGTAAAATTTAATATTCCGACAGCTATAAATATAGCCAATCCAAAAGACATAATTGCAATCATAATCTGTTTAAAAAGCGTCATTATCCATCCTCTTTCATTCTATCCACCAAATTTAACCATTTTGGATTTTGTTTTTTATTCCCACCAGGAATTGCCTGCCCCAAGCCTTCTTGCTTAGATAAAAACAAGGAATCACCATTAAAGCTATAAACAGGAACTAAATCTTTTCTTTGTGTAGCTACTCTTATTTTGGGATTTATGTTATCTAAAATAAGCGGTATTGATTTTGGAGTGTCATAATATGATAAAACCATATGAGCCTGGTTGTATTCGATAGCTTTTACATAAGTAAAATAGAGTTTTTCAGTAGAGATACCAAGTTGTTTTAGCGTAAAATATTTAGCGGTTACAAAATCTTCACAATCTCCTGCACCTTTACCTAAAAATTCCATTCTAGTAGCCCAATAGTCTTTCTTTCCCCACACCTCTTGGTCTTCCTTCCAAGTGAGAAGATTAAAATAATCATTAACCTTTAAAAGCTTCTCTTGTTCGCTAGAGTCTTTTAAGCTTACCATTAGCTTATTTAGTCCAACTACTCTTTTTTTAGCATTTTCACCGTAAATTTTAGCAATTTTTTCATATGTGGAAGCTTTTATAAATTCATTTTCTGCAAAAAGAAAAAATAAAAAAAAGGCACTCATAAAGAGTGCCATAAGTATAGCTTTGTCCGTATTTATACGGGCGATCATTTTAATGCTTATTTAAGGTCGCTATCTATACTGCAAGCGCCTTGAATATATCTCTTTGAAAATCCTGGTTCAAAGCTATCAGTGAGCATACCCATATTATCTAGAAGTCTATATTTAGAATACAAAAGTGCATTTTTAGTATTTATTATCTCAGTAAGGGCATTATTGTACTCGCTCTCGGCATCAAGTAAATTAATCAGATCTCTTCTGCCTATTCTAAACTCATCTCTATATGAATCAAGAGTGTCTTTAGAATATGCAACGTGTTTTTCAAGGTACTCCATCTTCTTTTGATTTAAAACATAAGTTTGCCATGAAAATTTCAAGCTCTCAGATAGATCCCTCTTTACATTTTCCATACTATGCATAGACTCTGTAACGGCAAGCTTACTCTTTTCTTTTTCAAGCTTGTCAATATTTTTATTGTAAAGATTATATTTCAATCTTAACAATGCATCATACTGCTCTTTTTTGTAATCATCATAGAACACATCGTTTCTCTCGTATGCAGCAGTTGCTTCGAAGTCAAGTCTAGGTCTAAAAGGAGCCTTTTTCTCATTTACCACAGACTCATTCATTTTAATGTTAGACATTTCTAAAAGAACTGTAGGATTACATCTCATAGCTTTTTCATATACTACATATTCAGCAGCAGGAAGAGGTAGATCAAAGCTAGGCAGACTTAAATTTTCAGCCTCAACTCTTTTTCCATATAGCTTTTCAAATGTACTTAACGAATCATAGTAATTATTCTCTTGAGCTACTAAATTCGCTTGAGCTAATGTCAAACGAGAACCAGCCTGTCTCTCTTCAGAACCTCTCGCAAATCCAGAGTCGGTTCTGTCTTTTATCTGTGCATAAATTTCTTCATGAGTTTTTACGTTAGCTTTTGAAATATTAAGCAACTCTTTATTCTTAATAACTTCAAGATATGCGTTAACAAGTTGCAAAGATAGTCTATCCGCTCTTTGAACTACGCTATATGCTGCAGCATCAAGCCTATGGCTTTGAGAGATGATTCTATTTCTATCAGCTCCGCCGTTATATATATTTTCTACTAATGTTACTCCAGCTGTAGCCTTTTTGCCTTTGCCTGTTTGGACGCTTCTGCCATCATCAATTTTCTCTTTTGCATATCCGTAAGTTCCATAAAGATCAAGGGTTGGATAGTATGCATTATTTGCAATATTTAGATCCTTGCCAACTTGCATATATGCAAATTCAGTTTCTTTGAATCCAGGATTTTCTTCTAAAATAGTTTTTACAGCCTGACCTAATGTTATAACTCCATCTTGAACAACCTCTTGTTTGTCCATCTTTACTGAACTGTTTAAGACGACCTCATTTTTAGGAGTACTCATCTCAACTTTCTTCTCAACAACATTATAAACAACAACACTCTCTTTAGCAACTTTTGTATCTACTTTTTTTTCAACATTACTAGAGATGCTTTTTTCAACCAATGAAGTAGCTCCCTGCTCGGTTTTTCTCTTCATCAAAGAACCTTCGTACCCAGGAATCTTCTTGATTTGAGAAAGTATCTCATTGGCCTCTTCTTTTGACACAGGAGTCGTATCTACATACAAAACTCTATATCCCTTATCCGTATAGATATCGGCATTTAGTCTAGAGTCATTCGAAATTTCACTTCTTACCTTTTTTAAAGCTCGATTTATCTGCTTCTCACCCATAGCTTCACTAACAGTACTCATATATATTCTATAAGACATATCTTGCGCGAATAATATACTTGTAGCAGCTAATATGCTAATAACAACTATGTTTTTCATAATAAAACATCCTTTCACTAAATTATTTTTTCTGACTAGCTTATTATTATACAACAAAAAAACAAAAATTAATATATCATTGTAATAATCTATTAATTAAAATTTTAAATTCATTGTAAAATTCATAAATTTGCGGCTATCAAATCTATAGGATTTTCAAATTTTACATTTGATCCGTGTATATGAAGCGCATTTGAAATTTGCATCTTGCATGCACTACACTCAGCACTTACAAACTTCACATTCACAGCATCCACCATTGTAGCCTTTCTTTGCCCGGCAGAACGACTCAAGTGATATTTCTCAGCCTGCATAGTCACTCCGCCAAATCCACAACACTCATTTGGATCGCTCATTTCAACTATATCGTAATTTTGCGCCAAAAGTTTACGGGGTTCTTTATAAACTCCTTGCATTTTTCTTGCATGACAGGCATCATGATAGGTAATTGACTCCAATTTTTTGCCTTTTGTGGCCAAAATTTCAGCCAAATTTGTATATTTCTCAAGATACTCAGTAGCTAGAAAAATTTTTTCACTAATTTTTTTTGCCCTACTCTTCCAATGTTCATCATCATGGAAAAAGTGCTCATAATCAACTTTAACCATCGCAGAACAAGTCGCCTCCGGAATAATTATAGCATCGAGCTTATCGCTTAAACTCTCAAAATACTCAATATTTCTTTTAGCTAAAAAATCAACCGTATCAAAATCGCCTGTAAAATAAGCCGGTGCACCGCAACAGGCCTGTTTTTTCATCATATGAACATTAAGCTTTAGCTCTTTTGCTATCTTTAACAAACTCTCACCGATGCTCGTATACGCATAGTTTCCCATACATCCTATAAATATTCCTATTGTTTTTTCACCGCCGTTATCTATAAATTCAGGATGAGAGTTTAAAAAGCTCTTTCCTTTAGCAGTCGGAAACAATCTCTCTTTTTTTACCATAGGAAGGCTAAACCTAGGAGTCATTGTGCCCTCTTTTATCTTAAACGCACAGCTTTGAAAGACATAACCCATCTTAGCGCAAAGATCCATTATAAATCTATGTCGAAGCAGCCAAAAAAACATCTTTTTATACCAAGCTATGCCAAATTTCTGCGCTAAATTTCTGCGCACATTTTCTATCGCAGTATCAACCCGCAAAGAGTTTGGACAGACATCTACGCAATTTGTGCACAAAAAGCAGCTTTCAAAGATATTTTTAGCGTTTTTATCAAGCTCCAGCTCACCTCTTTCGTAAGCTCCAAGCAGATCCAAAAATCCGCGCGGAGATGTGACCTCATCGCTATTTACATTGTGTATAGTACACACCTGGATACACTTACCACACTTTACGCACTTATCTGCGATTTCACTAAATTTATACATCATACAGTCTTTGAAAAACGTCTTAAATTTTCAGGAATTTTCTTTAAATAGGCATCAAAACACATGGCTATGTTACGAATTATAAGCGTTCCTGTTTCATTTACGGTTATTTTTTCAGGAGTTACGGATACAAATTCACTAAGTCCTTTTAGCTCCACCAAATCATCTTTAAAATATTCAAAGAAATTTACATTAAATTCCGATTCTATAGCTTTAATATCAAGGGCAAAATTACTCATAAGGCTCATTATCACAGCCTTTCTAAGTAGATCATCATCACTTAAATAAATTCCTTTTGAATATGGCAAAATACCATTATCAAGCGATTTTTCATACTCATCCATATCCTTATGATTTTGCGCGTAATGACGTCTTCCTTCGCCTATGCTTGTAACGCCTATTCCTATCAGATCAGCTCCTCCTTTAGTCGTATATCCTTGGAAATTTCTGTGAAGAGTTCCATTTGCAAGAGCTGCAAAAAGCTCATCATCAGGCTTTGCAAAGTGATCCATACCTATCATTTTATAGCCATTCTTTACAAAAAATTCAGCCGTATATTTTAAAATTTCAAGCTTTACTTTTGGACTTGGAAGAGTAGCCTCATCAAATTTACGCATGGATTTTTTAATCCATGGAACATGCGCATAATTAAATACCGCGAGACGGTCCGGACTAAGCGTTAAAGCCTTATTTAAAGTCTCTTTAAAGCTTTCTAAACTCTGATAAGGAAGTCCGTAAATCAAATCCATATTAATAGAATTTATGCCTTTTGTGCGTGCCATATCTATGGCATCTTGAGTGATATCATAAGGCTGAATTCGGTGGATTTCTTTCTGCACTTTTTCATCAAAATCTTGCACGCCGTAGCTAATGCGATTAAATCCGTGAGAGATTAGCACATCAAGCTGCTCCTCGGTTAAAAATCTAGGATCTATCTCGCAGCTAACCTCTGCAAACTTTGAAAAATTTGGAAATTTAGCTTTTATCGCACAAATTATCCTATCAAGCTGCTCTGCGTTATAAAAAGTAGGAGTTCCACCTCCAAAATGCATCTGCAAGACTTCAGCTTTAGTATCTAAATTTGATGCCAAAATATCAAGCTCTTTTTTAAGATACTCGATATATCGCTCTTTTTTATCCTCTTTGCTTGTATAAATTACGTTACAGCCACAAAAATAACATGCACTTCTACAAAACGGCAAGTGGACGTAAATCGAAAGCGGACGTGAGAAATCACGATTTTTAAGCTCATTTAAATAATCTTCATAGCCAAATTTTGCACTAAATTCAGGCGCAGTAGGATAACTTGTATACCTTGGTCCGGGACGTGAATATTTCACATATGCATCAAAATCAATCATTTGCTTTATGCCCTCTACTCTCTATTAAATCCTCCATCTCTATAAACAAATTAGGATGCTCTTTTTTTATATTTTTTACTAAATTTTCTAAATTTACATTTATATTTTTCTTGCCGTGCTCTCTAAGTGCGATTTTACGAATTTCATCCATAGCTACGACCCATACATCGCTGAAATCTACAGGTATATTTTGCCAAATGGTCTTTTCAAGTTTAAGCTCGAAATTTTCCTTTTGCACTCTACGGTAAGCCGATATAAGCTCAGAAAGTGATTTTATAGAGACCATCGTATGTAAATTTTGATTTTCATCTATCCCAAACCAAGGCTCAACACCACCCCAAGAGCCACTTTTTAGACTTAGGCTCATCTGATTTGGATCGCTTGTGGGAACTATTTCAAAAATAGTCTTTTCGTCATCTTTTATACCAAGCTCATCGCTTATCTCATCTATTTTTTTATAAGTATCTTGCAAATTTTTCTTTTCGCTCATTGATTTCCTTTGTTTTTGTCAAGCCAGACCATAACACCCTTTTGCGCATGTAGTCTATTTTCGGCTTCAGCAAAAATTTCATCCGCATGCGCTTCAAAGACTGCTTCACTCACCTCATATCCTCGGTAAGCAGGCAGGCAGTGTAAAAATAGAGCATTTTTAGATGCTATCTGCATCAGTTTTTCATCTACACAATATCCATCAAACTCTTTTAAACGCCTCTCTTTTTCCGCCTCTTGCCCCATTGAAACCCAGGTATCAGTCGTAACAACATCGACATTTGACACTGCTTCTTTAATATCATTTGTGATATGAATTTTGGCACCTGAAATTTCGGCATTTTTCAAAGCTTGTTTTAAAATTTGCTCATCCACCTCATATCCCTTTGGAGTAGCTATACGAAGCTCAAGCCCCAGCTTGCTTACAAGCATTAGCCAAGAGTGCGCCATATTATTACCATCGCCTACATAGGCTATCTTGTCACCACTTGCAAACTCAAGCATAGTCAGATAATCAGCCATGAGTTGAACTGGGTGAAATTTATCACTAAGTCCGTTTATAACAGGCACAAGGCTAAATTTGGCAAATTCCTCTAAGGTCTCATGACGATTTACCCTAAGCATAGCCATATCGACCATCCTGCTTATAACCCTTGCCGTATCTTTTATAGGCTCGCCTCTTCCAATTTGAAGGTCATTTGAGCTTAGAAACAATGCCTTTCCTCCAAGCTGATGCATACCTACCTCAAAACTTACCCTGGTTCTAGTAGAGCTCTTTTCAAATATCATGGCCAAGGTTTGCTCTTTAAGATATGGCTTATACTCTTTTTGCTTAGCCTCTTTTTTTATCTCGCGAGCCAAATTTATAATATTTAAAATTTCATCTTTGCTAAAATCATTAAGTGTCAAAAAATGTCTCATCTACTTCTCTTTTCTTAAAATTTCAGCCGCCTCTTTCGCATGGTAGCTTATGATTAGATTAGCACCGGCTCTTTTAAATCCTATAAGAGTCTCAATCATTACTCTATCATAGTCAATAACTCTAGCCTTGGCTCCCGCCTTTAGCAAAGCATACTCGCCGCTTACGTTATAAGCGCACACCGGAAGCATTGTCGAATTTCTTAACTCTCTTATAATATCAAGATAAGCAAGCGCTGGTTTTACCATCAAAATATCAGCGCCTTGAACCTCATCCTCTAAACTCTCGTTTATAGCTTCCAAACGATTTGCAGGATCCATTTGATAGCTTCTTCTATCGCCAAAACTTGGAGTGCTCTCGGCTACATCGCGAAACGGTCCATAGTAAGCAGAAGCAAATTTGGTCGAGTACGCCATGATAGGCAAATTTTCAAATCCACTCTCATCAAGCGCACTGCGAAGCGTAGTGATGATACCGTCCATCATGCCACTTGGAGCTATGATATCGGCTCCATTTTTAGCATGTATTATCGCTTGTTTTGCTGAGATTTCAAGTGTAGCGTCGTTATCTATAGTTTCATGAACGTGATCTAAAATTCCGCAGTGTCCGTGATCAGTATATTCGCAAAAGCAAAGATCAGTGACTACGACCAAATTTGGAAATTTATCCTTTATGGCTCTAAGAGAAGTTGCTATGATGCCGTTATCCGATAAAGCATCGCTTCCTATGCTATCTTTTATGCTTGGGATTCCAAATAAAATAATCGATTTTATGCCTAAATTTACAACTTCCGAACACTCTTTTAAAATTTCATCCAAACTCATCTGAAATACACCTGGCATCGAACTTGTGTCTTTTTTTATCCCTTTTCCTTCAACTACAAAAAGAGGATAGATAAAATCATTTACACTCAACTGATTTTCGCGTACCAAATCCCTAATATAAGGGTTTATCCTTAGTCTTCTAAAGCGTTTAAACATATTTTTCCTTTTACTTTGATACAATGCTAACTTATAAGTGTAGCATATTAGGAGTTAAAAATTTATGAATATAAAGTTATCTAACGTGGCAAATTTGCCGTCACGTTTCGGGATGTTTGAGATAAAAGCTTTTAAAGAAGGTGAAAAAGAGCATTTAACGATATTTAAAAAGCCTTTTGGAGATGTAGTCAATGTAAGAATTCACTCAGAATGTCTAACCGGTGATGCGGTAGGAAGTCTAAAGTGCGATTGTCGCGATCAACTTGAGGCGAGTTTAAAATATATCGAAGAGCATACAGGCATGGTAATCTATCTACGCCAAGAGGGACGAAATATTGGTCTTTTAAACAAGGTAAACGCATATCATTTACAAGATAAAGGACTTGATACTATAGAAGCAAACCACCAGCTAGGGTTTAAGGCTGATGAGAGGACTTATGAGATAGTTGATTTTATCCTAAAAGATTTTGGAATAGCCAAGATAAATTTGCTTACAAATAATCCTCAAAAGCTAATGGGCTTAAAATGCGTGGAAGTCGTAGCACGCGTACCTATCATAATACACGCGAATAAATTTAACGAGGAGTATCTAAAGATAAAAAAAGAGCAAATGGGACATATGCTTGATGAAAATTGATAAGCCCTCAGATTTTAATGAAAAAGTAGAGAAATTTAGCGAAATTTTAAGAAAATTTAACAGAGTGCATAATCTAACAAATTATAAAAACATAAGTGAAATAGTGGATGATAGTATAAGGCCTTTGGAATTTCTAGAATATTATCCAAAAACTGCGATAGATGTAGGTAGCGGAGCAGGATTTCCGGCTATATTTTTAGCCTTTATTTTAAAAGATTGCAGCTGGACTCTATTTGAGCCAAATTTAAAAAAATCATCATTTTTAAGCTATGTAAAGGCTGAGATGAATTTAGAAAATTTAAACGTAAAGAGCGAAAAAATTGAACTCTCTTCGCCTTTTATAGCCGATCTTATTACCTCTAGAGCTCTCATGAAAACAAAGGATCTTTTAAAAATTTGTAAAGGTTTTCATGATGAAAAGACACAAATTTTACTATACAAAGGCAGTGGAGTAAAAGACGAAATAGTAGGTATAGATGCAAAAATTTATAACTTTAAAAATAGAAATTATATATTAATAGGTGGATATTATGGCTAAAATTTTAGTTTTTATAGTAGTTTTAATTGTAATTTATATATTTTTTTTCAAAAGTAGAAAAAAGCATACAAAAAGCAAAGATGTAAAAGAGATAGAAAACTTCGTAGAGTGCAGTAAATGCGGCACTTTTGTAGAGGTTAAAGAGGCGATTTTAAGCAGTACAAAATATGTATGCAAAGATTGCGTAAGGAATCCTAAATGAAAATTATAGGACACTCACTTGTGCCGTATGAACCGCTATTTTATTGTCATAAAGAGAGTGATATAAGAAGTGATAGACAAAATTTATTTTACTATCAAGAAGCTATGATAGCTCGAGCCATTAAAATAGGTGCGAATTTTAGTTTAAAAACAGATGATATAGTGCAGGTCATAATGGCAAACGCTTGCGGAGCAAAATATATAATCACTCCAAAAGAGCTTGCCAAAGAGGCCGCCAAAGTCGCACAAAACTATCTTTTTGACTCTCAAATTTGCATTATAATAGAGAGTCAGGCCGAAATTAAAGAGCTTTGTGAACTGGGTGTAGATGCGGCTATTTTTGCAAAAGGGATCAAAGATGGAAATCTTTAAAACCGTATTTTTAATGACAGGGCTGATGTTGCTTTTTGTAACCGTAGGCGGAATGATTGGCGGTCAAGAAGGTATGGTAATGGCTTTTTTAATCGCACTTGGGATGAATTTTTTCTCATATTTTTTTAGCGACAAGCTCGTATTAAGACATTATAAAGCAATTGAAGTTCATGAAAACGATGCAAAAGGGCTTTTTGAAATAGTTAGTCGCCTAACAAAAAAAGCCAATCTGCCAATGCCAAAGGTTTATATAATACCAGAGCAGGTTCCAAACGCCTTTGCAACAGGCAGAAATCCTAAAAATGCCGTTGTTGCGGTAACAGAAGGGCTTTTAAATCTATTAAATAAAGACGAAATAGAAGGAGTGCTTGCTCACGAACTTTGCCATGTTAGGCATTATGACATACTAACAGGCTCAATAGCTGCAGTGATTGCAGGAGCTATAGCTATACTTGCAAATTTTGCACAATTTGGTGCACTTAGTGGAAACAATAGTAACCAAAGTCGCTCAAATGGAATTTTGATGCTGCTATTGGCTGTAATTATGCCAATAGCAGCCACAGTAATACAAATGGCTATATCAAGAGAGAGGGAATACAAGGCAGATAAAGGCGCAGCAATACTTACAGGGCGTCCGGAGTGGCTGGCAAGTGCACTAAGAAAGCTAGACAACTACTCAAAAAACTATATGATGAGAAACGCAGATCCTCAAAGTGCGCATATGTTTATAATAAATCCATTTGGAAGCGTGAAAAATACGATTAATACATTATTTAGAACACATCCAAGAACAGAGGATCGCATAGCTAGACTTGAAGAGCTAAAAAGAATAATTTAGTAGAGAATTGCTCTACTAAATTATTTTTAAAGTCCTGATTTCTCGCACTCATCCTTACTTAGACTAAATTGAAAGAAAAATTTACCATTATCAAGAGTGTATCTATACTCCATAAAAACACCGGTATTTAGTATTGCCCTTGTGTCTTCTTTCGTACATGCGGATTTTAACACTTTTTCGTGATATGTTTTTTTCATATCGTCAATCTTTTGCCATGAAAACTGAGAAAATTTAACGCTTGATGTATCGTGAATCTCGTAGCTGTATGTTATTTTGCTTCCGAACGCTTTAATGTTTTTAAATGTTATATGCTCATCTATTTTTTTAGGAAGATGGGCTGAAATTTCAATCTCTATATTTTTTGCTATCTGCTCTGGAGTATGCTCTGCATCTTGAGGCATCGCCATTAAAGAGATTGCACATAATGCCGAACCTAAAAATTTTCTCATTTTCAATTCCTTAAGTTAAAATAATCATAGTATTTTAACCTTAAAATTTAAAAAATTTAATTAATTTTCTGTTATTTTGTAATACTTTTTAAATTTCACAAAACTAATAGTAAGAAATTTTATAAAATTCTTGTGGAAAGTAGAAATCTTCGTCAATATTCCTACCAATAAATACTAAAAAATTATCACATCTCTTCTCTCTATCAAAAAGCGTTATATCAAATCTACTATTTACAAACTGAAATACATATTGAGCTTTATCA
This sequence comes from Campylobacter sp. RM16190, assembly GCF_012978835.1. NCBI lineage: Bacteria > Pseudomonadati > Campylobacterota > Epsilonproteobacteria > Campylobacterales > Campylobacteraceae > Campylobacter > Campylobacter sp. RM16190. The sequence continues at coordinate 366,809 of NZ_LIWS01000001.1, forward strand.
TTCTCAAAAGAAATCACACCTTTTATTCTTAAAAAATTTTCCGGAAGCTGTTTAATATAATTTATAAATTTTTCTTTATCTATGCTGTCGCTTAGATCTTTTTTAAATGAGACTATTCCCTCGTTTAAATGAGTTGCGTGCATCTTGCCTTCAATCATAATAGAGGCTATATATGAGGTTTGGCTTTGATTGTATAGTAAATAATTAGGGTTTAATTCGGAATTTATAGTCCCAAAAATCTCGGCACATCTATTGTTTTTAGTTAAAATTTGTAAGATTTTATTTTTTTCAGTTGAAGTTATAAGATCTATCTTGTTTAGCAATATTACATCAGCGGCTTTAACCTGCTCCAGCACTATCTTTGACCTCTTATACTCGCTTAAAAAATTAGCTCCGTCTACAACTGTAACAATAGAGCATAAATTTACAACATCCTTTATCTCATTTAACTCGCTTAATAGATTAAAAGGGTTTGCCACTCCGGTTGTTTCAAGTAGTATGGTATCGGGATTTTTTTCATTTAGTTTAGCTACTGCCATCTTTATCTGTCCAGCCATAGAGCAGCACACACATCCCTCATCTATCTCAACCGTTGCATAATTAGCATCAAGTAGTTGTCCATCAAGCCCGATCTTGCCAATTTCGTTTTGAATAACTCCGGTAAATCTATTTTGAGCCGTTTCATGCTCTATGAAATTTTGAAGAAATTTAGTCTTTCCAGAACCAAGAAAACCGGTAATGATAAAAAAATTCGCCCTATCTTTTTGAGCTGATAGAGCTAAATTTTTGCTCTCGTTTTTTAAATTTATTAAAAATTTATATAGACAAGAACTATTTTTTAAAACTTTAAATCCGCCCTCGTTCAAAAGGTAGTCTTTATCGGATTTTCCATAAAGCATATTTATATGAAATTCACTAGAAAATATATCTTTTTTGGTATTTAATTCCAAAGAGTTACTATAGCATATAGCCTCGCCATCTTTTTTATATATTTTAAGTGAGTTAAAATCTGACTCATATATCCCAGATATTGCTAAATGCATAAAATTTACGAAAGCAAGAGAGGCCCTAAAAGATGGGAAATTTTTATCTATTTCACCCTCTTTTATAACCTGTTTGCCGTCTATAACAACCCCATCTTTTGAGTATATTCTATCTTTTAATTTAGTCCTTAAAGATAAAAATATTCCCTCATTTTCAACTTTAACATAAATTTTAGCGATAATAAAATTATTAAAAAGCTCTTTATAAGAGGAGAAATTTCTAATTTTCTCTCTATAACCCTCTTTTGAGGCAACCATAGCCTCAAAAAGAGAGTTATTATCTAAAAGATTCTCAGAGCAAGAAGAAAAATAGTAGAGCACAAAAATTGCCTCACCATTTTTTACTTCTGATAATATAAGCCCATAAACCCCTTCAGAAAAGCCAAATTTCATAGTCCAGCACTCGTTAAAATAGTTGCTCTTATGCATCCCCTTATAGTGACTTAAAGCTTTAATCTGGCTATCGTATAATGATTTCATCAGGATGCTTCTCATAAGCATCCTGTAATCATCAAACTCATGATTTAATTTAATCGGGCATATATCTTTTAAATCCATTTTACTATCCAAACTTAACCTTATCTCCATTACCCAGATAATCTGTAGTCTTAGTCCTAAATCTAGCCGTTCCTCTTACTATAGGATAGCCCTCTCTTGCAAATTTCTGAACAGTCAAAAGTCCCGTACAGTGGTTACAAGCCATGACCTGATAATCCCATTTTTTAAGTCCGATAACCAAGTCATCATACTTTGGATCCCAGTCGTCAAAAGGAGATATATGAAGTCCGCCGTAAATCCCATACATCTGATCATTGTCATATTTTAGCTCTTTATACGCAGAATCGGAGAATGTAATAATACCCTGATGGCAACATCCGGTGATACTTACAAGGCCTTTATCTTGAACATTTACGAAGATTGACTGCTCACCAAATACACGGCTAATGATAGGACAATCGTAGCAAAACGTACAAACTCCAGGCTCTATCTCGTTTCTACCCTTTTTAAACACTACAAGTTCGCCCTTGTGACCTGAATCTTTGATGTATTGTCTACCCTCAGGATAAAATCCCTCATGGATAATAATCTTAATATCAGGCTTATATTTTAACACCACCGGAAGCCCCCAGAAGTGGTCAAAGTGCTCATGAGATAGGATAAGAGTATCAATCTCTCCTGATGATAGCATCTTATCTATACCCTCTCTTTTAAAGCATTCATGCATCCACTTATATGACCAGCCGCAATCTAGAAGGTATTTTTTCTTTTCGCCATTTAATCGCTCTATCTCGATTAATGCAGCATATCCGCCAGCATTATCCGGATTTACGGATAATGCCCTAGTAACCTCCCAAGCCTCATCTACCTTATCGGGCAACAGATGCTTAATCTTTTCCATTCCCTCTTTATAGCTTCCTTTTGCAAGCCCTTTGCCATTACCAAAAGGAGGCCAGTTAAAGAGATACTGATCTACTAAAAGCCCTCCGGCACCCTTTATATCTCCCATCAAAGCGGAGTTATCAAACCAGCTGGTCTCAGATATATTTGTAACCTCGACACTTTTTATCGCACCAAAATCCTTCATCTTTCTTACCTCATCAGGCATAAAAAGAGTCCTGGCAGGAGAGTATGAAAATATACCCATGGATGCAAGTGCTCCCAGCCCAATACCAGCTGCACCGCCTTTTATAAAATCTCTTCTAGCTTCATTTGTCATGGAATATCCTTTATTTAAATATAGTAAGCATATTGCCTACAGTAGGCGCTAAAAATACCACTATAAAGTATATTATCGCACCTATAATTACACCTATCAGCATACCCAGCAGCGCGTTTTTATTTCCAAAGTCATCAAGATGCTCTTTTTCTTCTTCGCGTTTTCCATCAAGCTTCCATCCCGGCCATCCATCCATAAACCAGTAGTTTATCAGCATTACGTTTATAAACCATATCATAGGAATCATCGGGAATTGTTGCGGATGCGAAAATCCTTTTTGAGTTCCTAAAAGAAAGTGTGAAATTTGATAGTATACATAATAAAGTATCACTGCCGCAACTATCGTAATCATTGTTCTCAATAAGATATTTACGGGCTTTGAAAACTGATTAACTCCATTATTGCAATAAAATTTTAAAAACAGCACCGGAACTAGCCAGAATATCGCTATCTCACCCACATGTAGCCATCTCCAATCAGGCGCATAAAGCCTTCTGTCACCCCTAATATGCTCTCCCCAAATTAGCTCTTGAAGGTAATAAAAGAAAAAGGCTATACAAAATGCCATAGCGATAATACCTATAAAAGCCGCTGTTCTTCTCATCCAATCAGTTCTAATTAGATTAAAAGGATATCTCTCCCAAATAGTCTCATATACCCACACCATAACGGTACAACACATAATCCATGCGATATTAAAATTTCCATGCACCGTATCGGCAAAATTGTGCCACCATGGAGGAGTAATAGAGGTGTATTTTTGCCAAGGATCAAATAAAATTCCCATCTGAGAGTGGAAAAATACAAAATATACTATAAAACTCATCAAAAAGGTCAAAACAAATACACTAAAACCTTTTACAGGCTGCTTTAGCCTCTCCCATGGCGAGTTTTCCGATGCCACAACCCAAGATGGTCCAATCCAAGATGCAATAGCGGCAAACATCAATATCGCTTGAGCCGCATACTCTAATGCGTAAAAATCAGTTATACCAAGTTCCGCAAGACGTCTTGGGCTAAAATAGGATATCGCAAGCTCACCCATAATAAATTCAAAAAATACCTTTAAAAATACAAAAAAGGTAAAAAATACGATTATCGTGAAAATTATTCCCTTTTTTATAGGATTGGCCTTGTATAACCACTCCCTTTTAAATGGCCAAAAGTCAAATAGATAGGCAACCCAAATCATAACAACAAGCAACCACCTACACCACATATACCCTACATAAGGAGTATACATCCTCATTAGTCCTCTTGGATCTTGAAATATCCACCACGATGCGTAAAAGATCACAAAGACGAATAAACTATTTAAAAGCACGGATTTTACAGGACCGTATCTTCTAACAAGCCTACGCTCTTCCAGGTAAAGTCTATCTACAGAATCGCTCATTACTCACCTCCTAACGTGATTTCTTTTACATAAAGCATTATAGGAAAAGAGTGTATTGGATTTGTCTTATGATGTAGATGTAAATTTTAAGATTGTCTCAAAAGAGTTTCTATTTGGGAAGTTTTATTGTAAAAAGTGCTCCATTTTTTAAATTTTGCACCTCAAGTTTTCCTTTGCAGTGATCTTCTATAATAATTCTTGACATATACAGACCAAGTCCAGTGCCATTTTTATCACTTTTAGTAGAAAAATATAGATCAAAAATTTTATCTATTATCTCTTCGTTCACACCTCCTGCATTATCCTTTATACCAAGGCAAAAAAAATCTTTATCTCGGCATGTTGTAATTTCAATTAGCGGGCTTTCTATCTTTCTTTCCAGAAGCGCATCTTGAGAATTTTTAATAAGATTTAAAATAACTTGCGCCACTTCATTTTTATACGTCATTATCGGTTTATCGCACTTATAATTTGTATCGATTTTAATTTTATGCGTATGCAAAATAGCTTTTACCATATTTATTGCCATGTTTGAAAGCTCTTCTAGAGTAGTAGTCTCTTTTGCTTTTGTAGGTTTAAAAAAATTTCTAAAATCATCGATAGTATTTGATAGATGCTTGGCATACTCCTCTATCTTTCCAATCTCGCCCAAAAACTCATCTTTTTTAAAGCTATCGAGCATCAAACTCGCGGATAAAAAAGATGTAGTCGCGGAAATAGCAGATAGTGGCTGTCTCCATTGATGAGCTATCATATTTAGCATCTCCCCCATCTGAACTAACCTCGATTGATATTGCAGCTGCTCATCTTGCTGCCTAATGACCCTTAGTTGATTTTCAACTTCGCAATTTAGTGTCTTATTAAGGCGCTTTATCTTTAATTTACTCTCTTTTAGTTTTTTCTCAACCAAAACTTGCTCCGTAATATCAACCACTATCCACAAAACTTCTTTTTTGCTAGTTATAGAGTCTCCTGAAATTCTAAGCCATATTGTCTTTCCGCTCTTATGTCTGAATTCATAGTTTAGATATAAGGCCTGATTTTTTCTAACTTTATTAAAACCGATTTCCGCAAAATGAAGATATTTTTTCTCGCTTACATGCACTACTCTTGCAGACTTACCTATTATCTCGTTATATTCATATCCAAAAATTCTACAAAACGTCTCATTGCACTCTAAGATATTCCTATTCTTATCTACTATAAAAATTCCAACCCCAGAATTAAAAAATATCTTATCCAATCTCTCATAATTTTGCTCTATGTCTAGTATTGGCATTTTATCTTATATCCTTGAGAGTATATATTCTCTATCAGTTGATAATCCACTTTTTTATTAAAGCGAGATATGATATTTCTTATACGCTTATTATCGCAAATATCATCATTAAATAGTCTATTTTCTATATCCTCGCTTGCTGCAACCCTCTCTTTACAGCTTAAAAGCATTTTAAGAAGTTCAATTTCATTTTTGGTAAGTCTAATCGATCTATTATCTTTTAACAAATTTAATCCCTCACTATCCCATACAAATCCGTTGTCTAAGCAAATTAAATTTTTTTGTTTCATATCATCGGAATTAATTATCTTTTCTAAAACATTAAGCAGATCTGATATCAAAAAAGGCTTTAAAATATACCCATCCACACCTATTTCGATGGCCTTAGTAAAATATGCAGTATCGTCATACGCTGAAAATATGATGCTTTTTGCAGCAGGATTGATATTTTTAATAGTATCAAGCATCTCAAGACCGTTTATACCAGACATATTTATATCGGTAAAAACTATATCAGGACTATGCTTTTTAAACTCTTTTAGCCCATCATAGCTATTATTACACTCTATTACACTATTAAAAAATAGTTTTAAAATTTTAGCAGTTTGGACTCTAACTTCATCGTCATCCTCTACATACAAGGCTGTCATAGGGTAGGTTTTAGTTTTAATATGTTCTATATCCATATAAACCCCTTGATTATCTTTTTAACCGACAATTATAACCAATTTATGATATTAAAGTTTTTTATAAAAGTAGTATTATATTCTATGATTATATATCTAAACCCATCTTCTTTTTAAATTTGGCGATAGTTTGGACAATACATCATACTCTATGGTGTTAAAAAACTTGGCAAATTCTCTTGCATCCTCAAATACACAAATCTTATTTCCTGAGTCTTCACAGCTAAAGCTATCCATAGACATCTTGCCAAGCATTTTTTTGCCGTTTGGCAAGATTAGCTCCTCTTCTCCATCATATCTTAAAAGTCCGTCTGCATAGCCTAAATCATAAGTTGCCACTACCATATTCCGATCTGCGCAAAATTTAGCTCCATATCCTACGCATTGACCCTTTTTGAGCTCCCTTCTGCTAATTCTATTGGCCCAAAGCTCCATTACTCTCTCAAGATTTAAACTATCATCAAACTGAGCATACCCATATTGAGCTATTCCGATTCTCACATACTCGTTTTTAAGCTCTTTAAACCTCTCAAGACCGGCAGAATTATGCGAATGAAAAATCAGATCATCTTGATTTAGTCCGCTATATTTTAGAATTTTTTCTTTTGCAATTTTAAAATTCTCTCTTTGAACAAAATAATCACTATTTAACTCATCTGCAGAACGAAAATGCGTATATGCGCCTAAAATCTTAAGCGAATTTTGCTTAGCCATCCTGCAGGCAGCCTCAACTTCATCAAGTATTATGCCGTTTCTGTGCATCAAAGTATCTATAGCCAAATGAATTTTAGTGCCACTTTTAAACGCTTGCAAATTCGAAAGCTCATTAACCCCATAAATAAATCTATCGCTCTCGTTTCCATTTGGCAAATGAGAAAGTATTAAAATTTGATCGAAAAAACCATCTAACTCATTAGCTTCGCGTTCATCTTTAACCGCTGCAAATTTGATCCCAAATTTTGCCGCCTCGCTTGCGATTAGCTTTGCTCCATGCCCGTAGGCATTATCCTTAAGAACGAGTATAACGCGCTCTTTGCCGCCAGCTTTGGAGCAAATTTTAGAAAGGTTATTTAGATACGCGGCACGATTTAATAAAATTTCAGACATTAAATTTCACACCGTAAGCTTCATAAACATCGGGCAAAAGTTTGCGCACACTATAATCATAAGCATAAAATTTCGCATATATGGCTTTTAAATCGCCCTTTTCGCACTTGCTAAAATCAAAAACATCAGTGCCCTCTATCTTTGGCACCTGAGTGTCAAGCTCGGCAAAAAACTCGCTTCTTGCTTTTAAAATCGCCTCTATCTTAGACTTTACCACTTCACTTTTTTCTTGCATATTATCTCTCCGTTATTATCTTTGCTTTACCGCTTTCAAGCTTTACGTAAAGCTCCTTTTTACCGCTAAATTTATGCGAAGGAGCGCTGTAATCCTCATGAAAAACGACTCTATAAATTTTTAAATTTTGCTCATTTGGATATGGGGTGACTGCAAAATTTGAGAATTTTATCTCTTTTTGCTCGTTTTTGGCAAAAATTCTCTTTTTAAATTTGACAAATTCGCCAAAGTTCATCCCATCAAACCGCACAAAATCCTTAGAATAAAATTTCAGATACTTATCTATATCGTTTTTTCTCCAAGCACTTTTCCACTTAAACACAAAAGCCATCACAAAAGCGATATCATCGTCATTTGCAAGCGTGTCATGCCTCTCGTCTATAAGAACCAAACCGTTATCTTCTATAACCTTGCCAAATTTCAAAAGCCTGTCGTTATCCATCGCTACGCAGCCTCTGGTTCTAACTTCATTATCGCGCCTACCATCCATCGGAAAACCATGTATCCAAATGCCACTGCCCGTTTTTTTAGAAATTTTATCAAGCAAATTCGGATAAGAAAGCTCAAATGCAAGCGGTCCGTAGTAGCGATCAGGCGGAGTAAAGCGGCTAGTTATGTCATATAAGCCAACAGGGGTTTTCAAATCGCCCTCTTTGTGCTTATCGCCTTTTTTGCCCGTTATTACATTTTGAGTAAATTTCTCAGCCAAAACGCCATCTTCGTAAAAAAATGTCCGCATATCTTTGGTGTATTTATTTACAGTTATTATCGTAGTTTTTGCTTCATAGTAGCCAAATTTTAAGTCCTTGCCGACAAATTTATCCTTCCAGTAGCTAATCTCTTTTAAATTTTCAGTGTTTGCGAAGGCAAAAGCAGCTAGCATGCAATATATAAATAATTTTTTCAAACAAAACCCTATCAAGTCATAATAAAAAGCCCAATTATAGCACAGCGAGTTTAAATTTGAAAAAATATATTTTCTGATATAATTTCATATTTGTTAATAAATTTTTGAGAAAAGGAAACACATGAAAAAAACGTTATCAGCCTTGGCTTTAGTCGCGGCTTTTTGCGCGGCAAATGCAGCAGACATTGAGGTTTCAAACGCTTTTGCAAAAGCCACTCCTCCGCACGTGAAAAATAGCGCTGCATTTATGGATATCAAAAATAATACCGATAAAGCCGTAAAGCTTATAGCAGCCAGCTCAAATATCTCAAAAACAGCCGAGCTGCACACTCATAAGCACGCAGAGGGCATGATGCAGATGATTCAGGTTGATAATATAGAAATTCCCGCTAAAAGCGAAGTGAACCTAAAACCGGGCGGACTTCACGTGATGTTTATGAATATATTTGCTCCGGTTAAAGAAGGCGACAAGATAGACGTAACGCTTGAGTTTGATAACGGCTCAAAAGTCGAGCTTAAAGACGTGGTCGCTAAGCCGGTCATGAAAAAAGAAAGTATGCATAAGCACTAAGATGAATAAACAGATCATAGCCGCACTTATCTTTGCCGTAGCCTTTATCGCGGGCGGATTTTATGTGTTTAGCGAGAAGTCATCAAGCCAAGAGAGCGAATTTACAGAGGTTGATACAAATTTAACTCCGCTTGAGTGCGATATGAACGCAAATTTCTCCTGCCCTGTTAAATTTAAAGGCAAAACCGTAAATTTTAGCCTCTCGCCAAGACCTGTTTATGTGATGCAGCCTGTCTCCATGTGGATAGAGGGGCTTAATGAGCTAAATTTCAAAGAGCCAAGCCTTGAAATTCACGGCGTAAATATGGAAATGGGTGTGATAAAAGCCAAGCTTGAAAAAAGAGATAACGAATACAAAGCCGATGTCGTGCTAAGCGCTTGCGTCATAAGCCTTATGAGATATAGGTTTGAAGTGCTTGACGGCGGCAAAAAAACAGGGCTTTATATAGACTTTGATCTAAAACAATAAGGAGCCAAAATGAAGCTTTTTTCTTCGATCGTCGTGTTTATCATGATAATTTCCGCCGGAGTCTTTCTAGGGCTTAAATATGCAAACGGCGGAGTTTATAACTTTAGCGCTAAGAGCATAAACGGCGATGTGACGTTAAAAAGCTTTGATGACAAGTACAAAATCATCTATTTTGGATTTGGCTCCTGTCCTGACGTCTGCCCTGCTACTCTTGGGCTCGTTAGCAGCGTGCTTGGCGAGCTTAAAAGAGATGATATCATAGTGCTTTTTATCACGCTTGATCCTGAGCGCGATACGCCTGAGACGATGGATGAATACGCTAAATACTTCTATCCGAACTCATATGGTTTAGTAGTGGATAATCTAAAAAAAGTTACCGCTACCTACGGAGCCAAATACAAAAAGATAAGGCTTGAAAAATCAGCCATGGACTACTCCGTAGCTCACAGCTCGTCTATATATCTGCTTGATAAAAAGGGTAAGTTGGTAAGTGAAGTTTCAAATTTAACGATAGAAAATATAAGAGATAGTATCAAAGAGCTGGTAAAAAACTAATAATCCTCATCGTGCATTTCATACGCGATAACATAGATGAGGCCGATCGTCAAAACGATAAGAAAAGTAGCCAAGATAATTGATGTCAAAATACAAATCCTTTATATTTAGTCTTATGATTATACAAAATCAAGTTATAAATTCTAATAAATTTACTATTGTCGTTAAAAATACCATTAGCCTTTATTATCTTTTTAAAGTATTTTAAAAAGTATAGAACAATCAAATTTCTTATAATAAAGAATTTTTATATAGTATATTAATTTTAGCTTTTTAAATTTAATTAAATTTAAAACAAAAGCAAGATAAAATTTCAATATTAAAAATTCTATATTAATAACTATTAAATAATATATATAGAATTAAAAAATAAGAAAGACAATGAGATTTGAGATACTAAAAGCCATATCAGGCATATCTTTATCCGACTACATAAATTTAAAAAATATTCACTGTTTTTACAATTCAAAACTTAAAACAAATTCACACAAAAAGGAGATCAAATGCTTGGCGTTATCATCGGTTCAGTAGTGCTATTTATCGTCGGTTGGGCGATTATCAAGGGTAAATACGCACCGCTTACGCTGTTTTTGTCGGGCGTATTTATGCTTATTTGCTCTATCGTTCTTCAAACGGGCAAATTTATGCCTAAAAAGGCCACGCCTACGGGCAACGAGTACCTAGACATCGTAGAGTACATCCGCTATATGTTTTCAGACCGCATGGCTGATCTTGGGCTTCTTATCATGTTTATGGTCGGTTTTGCCACTTACATGACGCATATCGGAGCAAACAGCGCTTTCGTCTCGCTTACCACGGGACGGCTTTCAAAGATCAAAAGCCCCTATTTCATGATATTTGTCGCATTTGCCATAGCAAAGCTCATAAGCATGGTCATCACAAGCGCAGCCGGACTTGGCGTGCTCTGCCTTGCGCTTCTTGGGCCTATCCTCATCTCACTTGGATTAAACAAACTCACAGTAGGCTCTATCTGCTGCATGTCGGGTGCCGCTTCGATGGTGCTCATAGGCGCTTCAACCGCCGCTTCGGCTAAGGCTACTTCGCTTTCGCTGCTTGATTATGTATTTTTATACAAAATTCCGGCCGCACTTCCAACTTCTATCGTTATCGGCATAGCGCTAGTTTTTTGGAATAGATACTTAGATAAAAAAGAGGGCTGGGTATGTAGCGAGCACGTGGGAGAGAGCATAGAATTTGACGAAGCTATCAAGCCTCCTACTGCGACCGCGCCTAAAATTTATGCGATTTTGCCGTTTTTACCGATGATTTTGGTGGTTGTCTTTTCCGAATACTGCCTCAAATCAATCAAACTAAACATCTCAGCCATCATCCTTCTCTCAGTCATTATCGCGATGTGCTTTGAGACGATCAGACATGGATTTAAATTTGAGCCGTTAGCGGAGGGACTAAAGATCTTTTTGCAAGCCATGGGACGCAGTTTAAGCGGAGTGGTTGCTCTCATCATCGCAGCAGGAGTTTTTGCTCAAGGCTTTAAGTCTTTAGGCATGCTTGATAGTATCGTAAGCCTTGCAAATACGCTTGGACTCGGTGGCTTTGGCATGTCGGTCGTGTTTGTGCTTATCACAACTGTTGTCGCCATCATCGCAGGCTCAAACGGAGCTAGTTTTTATCCGCTTGTCGAGCTTGCGCCACAAATCGCAACAAAACTAAACGTAAGCTCGGTGATGCTTGTTCTTCCTATGCATCAAGCTTCAACTATCGCGCGTCCGCTATCGCCTGTTGCAGGCGTAGTTGTAGCCATAGCAGGTATGCTTAAGTGCAACCCGCTAAGCCTCGTGAAACGCTGCTCAGTCCCTGCGATACTAGGACTTATCAGCCATCATATATTTGTATTTTTACTTGTGCTTTAAGGAGTGATCATGGAGGCGCAAACTCTGCCGCAATGGAGCTTTGATGATGCTTATGTTGATTTTGAGCATGAGAATTTTACCGGCTCGTTAAAAAGAGCTAAAGATGTGCTGAACAAAGCTTCGAATTTACTTAAATCCGGCAAATTTTCGGCTAAAGAGCTTGCCGCGCTTTACGAAGAGGGCTTTGATAAGCTATCATCTTTAAAGGCGTTTTGTCGCTGCAAGATGAGTGAAAATACAAAAGATGAGCGAGTAGCCGTCGTAGAAGCAAAAATTCAAAGCCGGATCTCAAAGCTAGAGCTTATAAAGCAAGCGATGTTAGCCAAATTTGAAGAGTTAAGCGAGGATGAGTGGGAAAAATTTGGGCTTTCGCACTGGAAATTTTACTACGAAGAGCAAAAAAACAGCTGGAGTAAAAATTTAAAAAATAAAGAAATTTTTGCCGAGCTTGAGCAGAGTAGCTTTACTCCGATATATGCGATTTTTACGCATTTAAACAACCTCATCGATATCAAGGCACAAGATAGCTTTGGCGAAGTAAAAAACTATAGCTTTGCAAAGTGCGGAGGCATTTTAAAGGGTTCACCAGATAGCGTGTTTCGCGAAAATATCTTTAATGAGCTTAGCAAACACTACGAAAAGCACGCGCCTATTTACGTGGATGCCTTAAATATGCTGCACGGCTTTAGGCAGGCTAAATTTAAACAGGCAAAATGCGATATCTTATTGCCAAGTTTTGAGCAAAATAAAATCAGCCACGACGTGATAAATGCGATGCACTCGGCACTCCAAAAGCGAGTTAGCAAGATAAGAGAGGCGGTAACTTTAAGAGCGCCTTACCTTGGTAAAGAGCGCATGAGTGCGTGCGATCTGCTTGCGCCTTCGCCGTTTTCTACTAAAGCGCAAATTCCATATCATCAAGCTATATCCACGATAAAATCAGCCCTAAGCGAAGTTAGTGAGGAAATTTCAGGCTTTATAGATCTTATGCTTAAAAATCGCTGGATAGAGGCAAGCACGAGAGAAAACAAAGCCGCGGGCGCCTTTTATACTAGATTTAACGAGCTTAAGCAGGCTAGAATTTTTTCTAGTTACATGGGCACACAAGCTCATATGATACAGCAAGCCCATGAGCTTGGACATGCGTGGCACTACTGGATAATGCGTGATATGCCAAGCATTAAGACGGAATTTCCTATGAGTTTAGCCGAAATCGCAAGCACGTTTAACGAGGCTGTACTGAGAGAATACATAAAGAAAAACGCAGACGAAAATTTGCTATTTGATATCCTTTGGCAAGAGCTTAAATCGGCTGCAAATTTCATGCTTCATATTTCGGTTAGATATAGCTTTGAGACTGATTTTATAAAAGCTAGAAGCAAAGGCTTGGTAACGCCACAAGAGGCAAAAGAGATGATGAAAAACGCTTGGCAAAAGTGGTATGCTGATAGCACGCAAGATATGGAAGAGTTTTTGCCATATTTTAAGCTGCATTTTTACAAAACCGATCAATACATCTACAACTACCCTTACACGGTAGGATATCTGTTATCGCAGTTTTTAATAGAAAAATTTAGAGCTAAAGAGCCAAATTTCTTTGAAATTTACAAAGCGTTTTTAAGAGATACCGGCTCAATGAGTGTAGATGATATCATCAAAAAACACTTTGGAAAAGATATCAAAAAAAGTGAATTTTGGCTTGAGTGTATCGATGGCGCGCTTGGTTATGTAGAAGAATTTAAGGCAATTAGCAAAAAGAGAAGTCAAAATTTAGAGTAGATCTCAAGAATAAGAAATCATAAATAAGTGGTAAATTTAATTTTGCCACTTATACTCCAAATGATTCAAGCTAAATTTGCTTGAAATTTTGACACTTATCAGGCTATCTTTTAAATTTAATCTTAAAATATCAATTTAAAAAATATTTTTATTATTTGAAACCTTATTTAACTCTTTATTAAGTCTTTTAAATGTATATTTTTATTATATTTACTTATCTAATCAAGGAGGCTAAATGCAAGAGGCAAGAGATACAAAAAAGCTGATTATCGGCACTATAGCTTTGATAGCAGCTATCGTTTTCTTTGGTGGATTTACCAAGGATATTGCAGGTGGAATTTTTGACTTTAGCAAGCTAACCGGTCAATTTCCAGAGTGGTTTAAAACCTCAGGCGGAACCAGCGCAAAAGGCGGATTTTTATTTGCATTAAGCCTTGTTCCTAGTGTCATGCTAGCGCTTGGATTTGTTGCGATATTTGAAAGATATTACGCGCTATATGCGGCTTCATCTTGGCTTACTCCTGTTTTAAGACCTATGATGGGTATCCCAGGAGCTTGCTCTATATCGCTCATGGCTAGCACTCAAAGCACTGATGCGGGTAGCTCTACTGCAAAATTTTTGCGCCAAGAGGGCAGGATGACTCACAAAGAGCTTTTGATATTTGCGGCGTTTCAGTTTAGCGCGGGAGCCATGATCACAAATTTCTTGGCATCTTTTGCACCGCTACTTATCATACCTGATAAAAACGGGGCTTTAGCGCCTGTTTCTATCGCGCTTTGCTTGGGCATAATCTTTGTTTTTAAAGTTTTTGGTGCAAATTTAATGAGACTTTATGTCAAAAAATTCGTAAAAGATGACGAGGTTGAAGTATGAGTGATAAAACAAACAACAAACTACTAACTGACGTATTCGTAGAGGGTGCAAGAAAAGGCTGGGATATCGCTATCCACAACACTATCCCAAATGTTTTGATGGCGTTTGTGATCATCTACATATTAAACGTATCAGGTGCACTTAAAATCATAGGAAACTATCTTGGCTTCATCATGATACCGCTTGGACTTCCCGGTGAGTCGATAGCCGTATTTATGGCTGCGTTTTTAAGCTGGGGCGGCTCTGCAGGTGTGCTTGTGGCGCTTGTGCAAAGCGGCACATTAACAGCGGGCGATATAGCTGTGCTACTTCCGGGAATGGCGCTTGTAGGCTCGACAGTTCAGTACATGGGTAGAGTTTTAGGAGTGCTTGGAATCCCTGGAAGACACTATCTGGTTCTTTTTGGAATTTGTATATTAAACGCCTATCTTGCGATGCTTGTTATGAGCATGATTGTCTAGAAAGGGGCTATCATGAGACAAGAGGAGTTGCCTAAATTTTTAGAGGAGCTTAAAGAGCTAACCGAGATAGAAAGCCCTACTTCGCATATAGAGGGCGTAAATTCGGTCGCAAAATGGTTCATAGATAAAGCAAATTCGCTAGGGTTAAAGCATAAGATAATCAAGCTTAACAGCGACAAAGTGGCCGATTGCTTGCTGATATCAAACGATCCTGAAGCGCAAAATTTCGACATACTTTTTGTGGGGCATATGGATACGGTTTTTCCTGTTGGCTGGGGTAAAGATGTGCCTTTTAAAGAAAATGACGGCAAGATAAACGCACTTGGCGTGATAGACGATAAGGCGGGCGCTTTGCTATCTTTATACGTCATAAAGGACCTTGATCTAAGCAAACTCAATGTGGCGGTATTTTTAAATTCCCACGAAGAAACGGGCTCAAATTTCACGAAAGATCAGATAAGAGAGTATGCCAAGAAGTCAAAATACTGCCTTGTGATGGAGCCTGCCAGAGAAGATGGCTCGATGGTCGCAACCAGAAAGGGTATGCTTGCTTACACGGTTGAATTTCACGGAGTCTCGGCGCACGCAGGAAATCACCCTGAGCGCGGTCGCTCGGCGGTAGTTGAGGCGGCAAATTTCATAGTTGAGCTTTCTAAATTAACCGATTTTAGCGCGGGACACACCTTTAACGCCATAATGACAAACGGCGGAACGGCGCAAAACGTAGTGCCTGATTTTGCTTCGGTAAATTTTGAGATGAGATATAAATTCGCCTCTTCGGTTGAGTTTTGTAAGCAAAAGCTGAATGAAATTCTAAGCAAGTCTTTTGTACAAGGCGTAACGCATAAGATAACCTTAACCAATGACGAAGGCCCTATGATAGATGAGGTAAATTTGCCAAAGATTAAAGCAGTGTTTGACGAAGTCGCAAAAGAAAGCGGAGTCAAAGTAAGCTGGGTCGATGCGGGAGGATTAAGCGACGGCAATATCGCATCTTCGGCGGGTTGTCCTACCATAGACGGACTTGGACCAACAGGCGGCAATATGCACTCAAAGAGCGAATATCTAGTCGTAAACTCAATCGTACCAAAGTGCAATCTAATCCTAGACGTCATCAAAAAGATAGTCTAATCTAACTTTTAGTAAAAGAGCTAAAACTAAACGCTCTTTTACTAAATTTCTTATATCCTGCAAAAATAATTAATAATTAATAATACAATATGTATAATATAATTAGTAATGTTTTAATATGCTATATATAAAATAAAAGAAGTTTAAATTTATTTTTGGAACTATTTAGTGAAAAGTTACAGTGAAATTAAAGATTTATCACAATATATAAAAGCTTCATTTTATTTCTGGTTAATTCTTGCGGGTTTTGTTATACATGCAACATTTGAGTTTATTTTTATATATAGCGGAAACAAACTAATGATGTTTTATAATATAATAAGCATAGCTGTTTTTGGCGGGGCTTTAAAATTTTTACACAAACATCAGAAGATAGCCCTGCTCACTTGCTGCACAGAAGCGACTATATTTTTAACAATTGCTACTATAAACCTTGGCTGGTCCGCAGGCTTTCAAGCATGGTTTGTTCCATTTATCTTTCTTTCTATAACAGTTCCATTTAAAAAACGCGGTATATTTTATGCTTTAGGAATTATTCAATCAATAATATACATATATCTATATTTTTCAACTAATCTAAAAATTTCAATATTTCAAATAAATTCAATCGATGATTTTCTAACAAGATTTAATATAATTGTCGCATTTATGCTTATATTTTTTATAGAACGAGTACTTCAAATTTCAAAGGCGATGGAAGTAATTTTCCTGCAAAAAGAAATTCATGAGATGGAAAATATTGCCAACATAGACGAACTGACTGGACTTATAACCAGACGTCAAATGAATGACATTTTAAACAAGATAGATATGTCGCTTAAAAAGGATAGTGGTAATTTTTACTTGATTTTTGGAGATATTGATCATTTTAAAGTCGTAAATGATACTTATGGGCACAAATGCGGAGATGTAGCTTTAGCTGAAATTTCTGCAATATTAAAAAATGAATGCAGAAGCAACGATATAGTTTCTCGCTGGGGAGGAGAAGAATTTTTGATCCTTCTTCAAAGTGATAGAGTTGGTGAAAAACTAAATAAAAATAAAGTCGAAAAAATTTTAAATCGTATTCGAAAAAAAGTGGAAGAGAAAGTTATAGAATATAATGATATAAAATTTTCTGTAACTATTACTTTTGGTGGTGTTTGCTCTGCTAATTTTAGCAATATACCAAATATGATCCATGCAGCCGATAAACAAATGTACATAGGTAAGAAAAACGGAAGAAATCAAGTCGTAATAAAATAATTAATACTTTGATAATAGCAACTAGGCCTTGT